>CAYJDW010000023.1:0-36924 GCA_964368985.1 uncultured Myxococcales bacterium
GAGGCCAGGGAGAGGGTGGAGTGACATAAACGTGTCTGATTTTTTAGGTACACCGAACTATTCAGTTTCTCCACCCTCTCCCCGTGCCCTCTCCCGCAAGCGGGCGAGGGAGCGTGGTGCTGCACCTAAATTATTTGATTGGAGAACTAGAATAAGACGATAAAGCAAGCACTGCAGCATTCTGCGCCGCAATCTTTAGATTTTCGCCACTGGCGCTGGCCAAAAGCTTATCTTTAACCTTTACCCCAACCAAAAATGTCGGTGCATGAGCGGGGCCATGCTTATCTAGCACTACATATTTTGGCGCTTGATGAATATTGGCTTGAATCACTTCTTGGAGCTTAGTTTTGGCATCTTTTTCTATACAACTAATCTTCAGAGAGGGCTCCCCTAAAACAGCAAAAACAGTCAGTCGAGCTTTTTCCAAACCACCATCAATATATACCGCACCAAAGATAGCCTCTAAAGCGTCTGCCAAAACCGCAGGTGTAAGATTGGAGCCCGAGGCTCGCATGGCCTTGTCACTCACCAAATAATCACCAAGTTTAATGCCGGCAGCGCCAAGCGCCAGGTTTTCTTGGCAGACGTATTGGGCTCTTAGTCGACTCAAATCACCTTCGCGTAGATGCTTTCTATTTTTATATAAAAAATCCGCTGTAACTAAAGACAAAACCGCATCGCCCAAAAATTCTAGGCGCTCATTATTGAAATGCACTTCGTCATCCGCATCTTTAATGCGAGCACTTTTGTGGGTAAGGGCCATTAAAGCCAATGAACTATCCTGAAAATCATAGGCAATGGCGCGGCTCAGTTTGGTTAATAGTGCGCTTTTTTTAATGTCATGCGTAAGCATAATTAGCGAGCATCTCTCTTAAACGCATTGGCCGCGTCCTTCGCGCGAAAGACTAAACGGATAGGAATTTCATCGAGGTCGAGATTTTTTCTAAAATAATTGGTCAGATAGCGTTTGTAAGAATAGTTTACGAGGTCAGGTTTTGAGCAACTGATAGCAAATGTCGGCGGTGCCGTATCGATTTGAGTCGCAAAAAACATCTTTAAGGGCCTGCCCATAACAGCTGGCGGCCGGTGTGCTTCCTGGGCCTTTTCTAGGGCTCGACAAAGTTTGGAGGTATTTATGCGTCTATTGTAGCGGGGAGCCAATCTAAGCGCGATATCAATGGCATCAAATACTCGATAGCCATATTTTGCCGATAAAAAGACCACCGGGGCATAGTTAAAAAATGGGAGATGAAATTTCACTTCTTCAATGAATTTTTCTTTGGTACTTTCAGTACTGGTTTCTTCATCCCATTTATTTATAGCTAAAACGCATGCCTTCTTTTTCTCGAATATGATGCCGGCAATTTTTTTATCTTGCTCACTAATGCCTTCTTTAGCGCTGATCATCATAATAGCGACGTTGGAACGATCGACAGCGCACAAAGAGCGCGCAACTGCCATCTTTTCGACTTCTTCGCTAATGCTGCGCTGACGTCTAATACCTGCGGTGTCAATCAAGCAAATATCCTTGCCTGCATAGGACAAATAAGTATCTACCGCATCGACGGTGGTACCGGGCATTTCAGAAGTCATCACCCGGTCTTCGTTAAGAATAGCATTGACGAAGGTAGACTTCCCCGAGTTGGGCTTCCCGACCACGGCCAAGTTTAACTTCGCCGGATCAAAATCACCTTCATTTCCTTCTGCTTCTTCGTCGTCGTCTTGTTCAAATTCACTATCAACAACTAAAGAGAGATGAGTTTGTGGTGTATAGGCTCGAGGTTTTAGGCCAAGTTGTTCAAGCACTCGCAGTCGCAAATCATTAAGGCCATTTTTCTGAGCGGCGCTCACAAAAACCGGCTCATCAAATCCAAAACGCAAACAATCTACCGCATTGACATGGTTTTTCTCGTGGTCAACTTTATTAACTACCGCAATAACCGGTTTGCCCACCTTACGAAGCATTGAAGCAATCTGCATGTCAGCCGAGCTAATACCATCCTTGGCGCTCACCACAAACAAAACAATACTTGCTTGCTCGCTAATAAAATCTGCTACCCGTTTACTCACCAAGCTTTGAAAGGGATTATCGTTATGCCCTTCCTGCTCAATACCGCCTGAGTCAACCACGACAATGTCATTTCCCAAGAAATTGGCATCTCTGGTAATACAATCCCGAGTCGCTCCCGGGGTGAGGTGAGCAATGCTAATTTTCTTGTTGGATAAGCAATTAAATAACGTACTTTTACCCACATTAGTTTTACCAACAAGAATACACTTAGGTTTTATTTCAAACTGATTCATACAATCTCTCAACATTTTAACAAACTTTTATTAAGCTTTTTTAAGCTCTGGCTCAGGCTTGGCGGCAAAAACAGACTCGCTGTCTTTGAGCAGCTGCGCCTTTTCTTCTTCGCGATCGGCCAACAATTCTTCACGTGATTTCACTCGTTGCAAAGGTTTTTCCCGCAACAAGACTTCTCCACGCATCAAGGCCAATAATTCACGTCCATCAATAGTTTCATATTCCAATAAGGCTTGGCCTATTCTTTCGAGCATGTCTAAATGACCTGAAATCAATACTTTTGCCCTTTCATATTGCTCGGTTACTATTGACTTGATTTCTTTATCAATTTCTTGCGCAGTTATTTCTGAATAATCGGCTGTCTGGGAAAAATCTTTCCCTAAAAAGATTTGGCCCTCTTTTTTGCCATAGACCAAAGGACCCATTTTTTCCGACATGCCCCATTCACGCACCATTTTCTGGGCCAGATCGGTAGCTTTTTCAATGTCGTTTCCGGCGCCACTGGTAAGTTCTTTAAACTTAATTTCTTCAGCCAAACGTCCACCCATCATGACGGCAATTTGATTGAGGGCATAAGTTTTCGACAAATTATAGCGATCATCGGTGGGAAGTTGCATCGTCACGCCTAAAGCGCGTCCCCGAGGGATGATGGTAACTTTATGCACCGGATCAGTAGTGTCATGAACACCAGCCTTTTCAGCATCCAGCCTAATCAAAGCAGATACCAATGCGTGGCCAGCCTCATGAAACGCGGTGTTTTCAATGTCTTTGCGTGACATCACCAAATTGCGTCTTTCGGCGCCCATGATGATTTTTTCCCGAGCCATTTCGAAATCGTGCATGCTGACCGTATCTTTGCCTTCGCGGGCTGCGATCAACGCCGATTCATTCACTAGATTCTCGATATCCGCGCCACTCATCCCTGGGGTTGAACGTGCAAGAATACTCAAATCTACGTCGCTACTGAGGGGTACATTAGGAGTATGCACTCTAAATATTTCTTCACGACCGCGTACATCCGGCAAAGGCACCACCACGCGGCGATCAAAACGACCTGGGCGTAAAATAGCGGGATCGAGCACATCGGGACGATTGGTCGCGGCAATAATAATCACGCCTTCATTCGCCTCAAAGCCGTCCATTTCTACCAGCATTTGATTGAGAGTCTGTTCACGCTCATCGTGACCGCCGCCCATTCCTGCTCCACGCTGACGGCCTACGGCATCGATTTCATCGATAAAAATTATGCAGGGCGCATTTTTCTTACCTTGCTCAAAGAGATCCCGTACGCGGCTTGCGCCAACGCCCACAAACATCTCCACGAAATCTGAACCCGCGATGCTAAAAAATGGCACTCCTGCTTCACCGGCAATGGCACGTGCGAGCAGGGTTTTACCAGTACCAGGCGAGCCCAGAAGCAATACGCCCTTGGGAATCCTTCCACCTAAGCGTGTGAATTTTTTAGGATTTTTTAAGAATTCAACAATTTCTTGCAGTTCAAGCTTACATTCATCTACGCCTGCAACATTTTTAAAAGTAATTTTTGATTGATTCTCGGTCATCAAACGTGCGCGTGACTTGCCAAAAGACATAGCCCTGCCGCCACCTGCTTGAATTTGCCGCATGAAAAACATGAACAAACCAATGATCAGCAACATAGGGAGCCACTGAGCAATCACGAGCCAAAAAGTACCGGCTTCTTCTTTCTTTAACTGATATTCAGTACCAAACTCTTTATTGGCCTTGGCAAGCGCATCCAAAATATGGTCGGTAACCACACCGGTTGAGTGAAATTGACTCCCATCCTTGGTCTCGCCAGCAAAATCCTGGCCGATAATGGTGACGCTCTTGATGTGCCCTGCTTCCACCGAAGACAAAAGTTCGGAAAAAGGCTTTTCCAAACGATTGGGTCCCGATTTACCAAAAAAGCTCCATACGGTCACTACAAATAGACCGAATACAAGCCACACAAGTAAGGTTTTTTGATACTGCTTCACCGATTGGCCCCACAATCATAAGAGAGGTAGAATAACTTCTCTTTTTTTATAACAAATGCAGACACTGCAACTGTCTTCTTAATATTAAGAGTTCAACTCTTCAAGCACTTTTACCATATCAAAATAAAGTTCTGATTGATAGTGTGCCACACGATTAAACACGCCTAATGGCGATTTTTGTGCCCGTGGTTTTGACAACTACCCCAGGCAAAGAGTATTCCTTCGTTTTCAAGCCCTTAACATTAAACCTCTTTAATGGTCGGTCAAGTCCTTCGCTATTTTCCGTCAAAACTAAGCTAGGATCATAAAAATGCGCGATAATTTTCTCGATGGTCGGCCGAGCCTGGCGCAAGTCTTTTTCCCCACCCAGGGCTGCCAGGGCCTGATGGAGGGCTTCATTGAGCAGGCTTTGGTCACATAACTCGGCTGAAATTAAAGCACTTTCTTCGTTCAACTCAATGACGCTACGAGCAAAACTCTTGATAGTTTGGTTTTGCAAACTTTGTTTTCTGGCAAAATAGCTAAGACGTTCGACCACTTTATCCTCATGGCTCTGTAAATTGGCAATAATTTCGTGACGGACATAGGCCCTTTGGCCCACACGGTTTTCATCTAAACGATCGCTCGCATAATCGTTTTGGCCAAGCATGCTCAGGGCCAGGACTAAATCATTTTTGTTGAGACTTAAGAAAGGTCTAAGAAGCTTTAACTGCCCAAGTGGCGCTGTTTCACTCATAGCCGCCCCCAAATATCCACCCCCTCGCCCTAGCAGCGCCATAACAAAACCTTCAGCATTGTCTCCTTGGTGGTGAGCGGTACAAATACTTCCAAGCTTTTCTAAGTTGCAAATCTTCATCAAAGCTCGGTAACGTTTATCGCGCAATTCTTGCTCACCCAAAGCTCCCGCCGAAAAAAAGCTTTCATGGTGCACAAAAAAACCGAGGCGCTTAGCCCGGAGCGCGACCAATTCCGCTTCCTTTTTTGATTCGCTCCGCATGCCATGGTCAAAGGTAGCAATATGCAAAGGCCCTTGATTTCGGCCCTCCCAAAGTGCAAGACTTTCCATAAGCGCACGCGAGTCCGGCCCGCCACTCACGGCGACAAGTACACCTCGCGGCATATGTGGCGCCAAAAACAGGTCCAACTTAGACCACAAAACCTGTAGGCTTCTCCTCGTTTTCGTTGCCTGGACACCCATGTTTTTTGCCTCAGAAAATCTCATAATGGCCATTTCGTCATAGTTTTTAGCCATGAACAACCCTGGCCCCTGTAGACTGCAGCAATTAGGGCTTGTTATTATTTAATAACCAGTCTGACATGAGCTCTTTAATGACCGTTTGATAGCATTTGCCAAGGCTCTCCGCTTTGAACCGAAAGCTTTCCAGCAGGGGAATTGCAACCTTCATACTGATAAGCTTGGATTTAGTTTTTTGGCCCACAAAAGCGACTCGACGAAATTGGTCGAGGAAAGTAATAATTTGATCAGGGCTCAAGCGTCGACAATATTCAAGGTATTCATCACTAAAAGTTTGCAGCGTTTTTTGTTTCATAACCTTTCCAGCGCCCCAATATCGAGCAGATCCTGGGGGCGCCCACTTAGTTTTTTCATTTTTATCAAATCAGATTTGGAAATTATACTTATCTCAGCTTTAGCGAATTTAACCTTCACAACTGAACATTCATCCAGATCAACAGTAACTATTATGTCAACCACCTCCATTGGATTAATTGGATTGTAAAAAGACCAAGCAATCAAGTTTCGATTCTTTATATATTCAAGCCTGAACTGATAAAGATCGTGCCCAGTAATCGGAAGTAAAGATTTCAGCCCAAGAGCCCCCAAAGCCTCTTCTGCGGCTATTATAGAAGATTCTTTGAGGCTAATAATTAAATCAAGATCAATGGTGCCCCGAGGAGCTCCATGCAGAGCAACGGCATAGCCACCAACCACCGCGTAGGGGATCTTAAGTTCGTTAAAGCACCCGCATATCTTTTCAATAAAGGTCATATTTTCCTCAAGTATATACCAATATATACCTGGCACCAAGACGGGTCAAGTTGAACTTGTATATTTTTGCTCTCTGCCCAGTTGCCCTCGGCATAGGGTGTCCTATCTTTGAGGATTGTTGGACGATGTGCTTTTTTTAGGATTTCAAATGACGCAAGAAATGCATCAGCTTCGCGTAGTAGCAACCAAGAATTTTCCAGCCGAAAATGTCGATGAAAAATTCGTTATGGCTGGCCTTTTGAAGGCCCGCGAAAAAACCCTGAGAGTCATGCACGAAATCCGCGAGGCCATAAAACCTGGAATAACCGAAGACGATGCGCGCAAACTAGCCTTAGAAATATTTCGCGGGCATGGCGTCGTCAAACACTGGCACAAGCCCTACATTCGATTTGGCCGCGGAACCGCGCTAACCTTTCATGATCCCTTGCAACCTGATTATCAACTGCAAGTGAACGATCCCCTATACATAGATTTAGGCCCCGTATGGCCCGACCAAGAGCTAGGCCTAGAATATGAGGGAGATGTTGGAGATACCTTCGTTTTAGGCACCAACCCCCTCGCCGAGGATTGCGCAAAAGCCGCACGGCAAATCTTTGCTGAAGGCCAAGAAGAATGGAATAAGCGTGCCTGCACCGGGGCTGAACTCTATCATTTCTTAGAGCAGCGTACCGAATTCTATGGCTATATATTTGCCAATAATGTCGACGGTCACCGCCTCTCAGATTTCCCCCACCACAAATATTCACGAGACCGCTTGGCTCAGCTGCCCTTCGTACCAAGCCCCATGCTATGGGTCCTAGAAGTTCAAATTATGCGCCCCGACATGTCCTGCGGGGCATTTTTCGAGGATATGCTTATTGATGGGATAGACATGATTTAAAAATCTCCCATGGATTATTTCATGAGCTGTTCGAAAAAGCGAACGCCATGCTAACCGCGCTGAATGGAAAATGTGAAGGCCGCATTTAGCTGGCAGCTAGGTAGTTTTCATGCGCCAAAAATATGGGTCTGTCATCATACAGGCCCGCATTTTAGATTCTCGAAGTTTAAATCGCAAATTCCCTATATCCCATTCTCAGCCCCGCCCATGCAAAACTCCCAGGCCTGAAAACCATCGGATATAGAGAATATATGCCTATATTCCTCATCCGGCAAAAGTCGCTTTCGTATGACCGAAGCGCCAAGACCAAAGCATTGAACTTGCCCATTAACGAGTATTACACAAGTTCCTCCGGGGTAAACCGAGATAGCTTTCGCAGGATGTTGCAAGAAATCAACTTTTTTGGGCTTCTCAAATTTCTTTTCCTGATCATGGCGACCAGTAATTTGCCCGCACCCATTTTCTCCGATGCAATAAACGTCTCCCGTCTCCAACAAAAAGCATTGGTGCAAAGCTGAAAAAGCAATCTGCTCAACTTTAAAGTCAAGATGAACAATTTTTTCAAGCGTAGGCTTAAGGGGAGTCGGCCGTGTTCCTCGGTGAAGTGGGGAAGGTTCCGCGCAGTAGATATCCAGCTCATCACTCTGCATACACAGAGCATCGCGATTTACATTTAAGAAATAATTCCCCTTAAGATTTTTTCTAAATTTCAAATTACTATTGATTTCCAAAGCTTCTGAAACCTTGGCCCCATCCCGCCTAAAATGGAAGAGCCGCCCATTTTGTGTAATGCCATAGACGCCGGTTTTAGAAGAAAAGTTTATTTCCACAGCGGGATCTTCCCGAACAGACCAAATACTTTTCATGGGACAATCGTGATGCGAATCTTTATTACATTGAACGCGGCATAACAGGCCTTCTTGTACGCTAACGTTACATTCCAATGATTCATTGTAGCAGTAAAAATTCACTCTAGGGGAGTACTCTTCTTTTAGAGCATAATTTTGTTCTGATTTTACAGCATTATTCGCGTAAAATATTCTTATAGAACCTTGTTTGAACCATTCTTGGTTTTTATTTTTGTCTCCGGCAAGTTGTCGAAATTCAAATGATGGCCCTAAACCAACCTTTTTATCCCTTTCTGCAAGATTATATATATCTTCACCGGAATAAATATCTCCATTTTCTTGAAGGATAAAGATTGACGGGTACTCACTCGGATTATTGGCTATCGCCATTGCTTTCTCCAGAAAAATCGGTGGATCAAGTTGGGTTAGCTGATAACGCTTTGTAATCTTTGGTGGGTCTTTGATAGAGACCTTGTGGGGCGTGAAAAGCTGTTGTTTTGTAATTTCCACTAGGCTTTTATCGCTTTCGCAACCGCTGAGAAAAAGTATTAGAATAAATAAATAACGCATAATTTTCCTCTACTTCGCAAGGGTAACGAGACTGTTGAGGCGAAACTTTGTTAAATACGCATAGGAAAAGGCACCGTATCCTTTCTTTTCTGCCAAATTGGTCGTCGGTTGATATGCCTTATCTAGGCCCCAAGTTGTGTCCCAAGAGTTTTTGAAATAAATGAGCTTCTTTTCATCATCGTATCCGGTAAGGACTATTACATGAGAGAGGCATTGTGTTGCGGGCTTCCAAGTTCAAAATTTCTCTTTCTTCAAGGCTTGCCAAGGGACATTTTTCCGAACTCCGGCCATTTACATAAGGACAATCGGTTTCCTTATAGAAGCCATTAGTTCTCATAAAATTAACTTTATACTCTACCACTCCGGGGTCCTCCTCACCGGAATGAAAGGCGAGACATTGCTCGGAATAATCTGCATTTTTATCCACAAAATGTTCAACCAAAGCCATTGCCGCAAAATTGGAACAGGTTCCTCGTGAACCTTGATTTCTTACTGGCGGCATATCGTCTTTTAGATCAACTTGCTGGCTTGGCCTGCTTGATAAAAATTTATCAATTTCTTTATTTCGATTTTCGTCCTTGGAGAAAATCCTTTTTTCCGCGGCCTTTGTTAAAACCGACCGTTCAAATGGAGGAAGTTCTTCTTCACGGTCGATATCCGCTTGGGCCGGCCTACCGGCAAAAAGAAACCAAATTAACCCTGACTTAAACATAGATAGCTCCTGCATCTAATGAATGTGTTCAGTAGGGTTTGGTGCATAAATTTGTTATTTTTGTTTATTATTTATTAGGACTATAAATAAATATTTTATTTCTTTTATTTTATGTTTTTAATACCAAAAAAAATGAGCAACCCTTTAGCCGGACTTGATGCGATCCCACCACTATTGCGAAATAGCGCGCGCCAGTGACAGTATAGGGGGTGCTTAAAAATCCAATTACCTCTAGATGTGCGGCCAGAAAATGCAAGATAAATATTTAGTCACTCCCGCCCTGCCTTATGCCAATGGACCCATTCACTTGGGTCATCTCGTTGAGCATATTCAGGTCAATATTTTTGTACGCGCTTTGCGCATGGCTCAGAAAGATGTGCTTTATGTGTGCGGGGCAGATAGCCATGGTACGCCTATTGAAATGAACGCGATGAAGGAGGGCATGAGTCCTGTAGATTTTGCTAAAAAATGGCAGGAAGAGCAGGGTCTGAGCTTTAAAGGTTTCGATATTGAGTTTGATGGCGGCTATGGTTCTACTCATAGCAAGGAAAACGAAGAGCATGCGGGACGCATTTTTGGTGCTCTGAAAAATAAGGGCTTTATTAGTCAAAAAGAAATCGAACAATTATTCGACCCCGAACTCGGGCGATTTTTGCCAGACCGCATGGTGCGGGGCGCGTGTCCTCATTGTAAGGCGCCCGATCAATACGGTGATAGCTGCGAATCATGTGGGCGTACTTATCATCCTACGGATTTGATCGAGCCCAAGAGCGCTTTGAGCGGAGCGACGCCGGAATTGAAGAAGAGTGTTCACTATTTTGTTTCGCTCTCAAAATTTGAAAAACAGTTGAAAAGTTGGACGACAGCTGGCAACACGGTTCATCCAGATATCCAAGCATCTCTCGATCGCTGGTATGAGGAAGGCCTCAAAGATTGGGATATTAGTCGTGACGGGCCCTATTTCGGCTTTTTGATTCCAGGCGAAGAAAATAAATATTTTTATGTGTGGCTCGATGCTCCCATTGGTTATATCAGTTTGAGTGAAAAAGCTGCCAAACTAGTGGGCCGAAATTTTAATGATTATTGGTTAGATAAAAACACTAAAATAATCCATTTTATTGGCAAAGATATTGTTTACTTTCATACACTTTTTTGGCCAGCGATGCTGATGGCTGCTGAATATACCCTCCCGTCTCAGGTGGTAGTTCACGGCATGTTGACAGTGAATGGCGAGAAAATGTCTAAATCTCGTGGCACTTTTATTTTGGCTGATACCTTTAAGAAGCACTTTGACCCGGAAACTTTGCGTTATTATTATGCCTGCAAACTTAGCCGCAGGGCCGAAGATATCGATTTAAACCTGGGCGATTTTGTTCAGCGCGTGAACACCGATTTGGTGAACAAAGTCGTGAATCTCGTGTCGCGAGCCTTGCCTCTTCTAGGACGTCTTTTTGATTACGCAGCTGGCGAGCTTGACCCTGATGCAGCTGGGATGATTGGAAAAGCTCAGCAGACTATCAAAGATGTTGAAGCTTATTATTTAGACAACGAATCGGGCAAAGCACTTCACGAAATTGTTCGTTTATCGGAAGATGCCAACAAATATTTGCAGGATCAAGCACCATGGAAAGTGGTAAATGAAGATCCCAAGAAGGCTCAAGCTATTTTGACTACCGGCCTTTATGTCGGAAAAATTTGTTTGGGTCTCTTGAAGCCAGTCATTCCCCAGGCGGTAGGAAAGCTTGAGGGCATTATCAATGGTGGCAAAGAATTCACTTTCTCCTCTCTTGGCGATAAATTCACGGTGGGGCAAAAATTTAACGCTTACGATCACGTATTCAAACGCATTGAAGATTCTCAGGTTAAAAACATGAACGAGGAAATATTAAGTAAGCAACCAAGTGCAGCTCCCGCCAAAGTGGTAGAACGGGGCCCCGTTATCGATATCAAACAATTTACGGATGTTGATTTGCGTGCCGCCAAAGTACTGGCTGCTCACGCGGTCGAGGGCTCAGATAAGTTGATTGAATGTCGACTCGATGTGGGTGAACTTGGTGAAAGGACTGTTTTTACGGGTCTACGCCCCCACCTTGAGGCTGAAGATTTGGTCGGAAAGACCATTGTCGTCATTGCCAATCTCGCTCCACGCAAAATGCGTTTTGGCATGAGCGAAGGAATGATTTTGTCGGCGGGAGATTCCCCTCCTGAACCGATTTTTTTGCTTAAAACTAAGCCGGGCGCAAGGATTGGATAAAAAGATGAGCATTTTCGACAACTGGTTCTTTATTTTGTTTTTAGGTTTTTACCTCGCCTATTTGCTGGTCGAGGTGGGCCTCGATATCATTAACCTCAACTATGTGGATCGGCATAAAGCCCATGTCCCCGACCTTTTTAAGGGTATTTATTCGGAGGCGGATTATCAAAAATCCATCGAATATACCAAGGCTAAAACCAATTTTAAAATCTTCACCTTGGGCTTAAAAACGATATTTCTTTTCGCTTTAATATTGTCGGGATTTTTTGGGCAGCTTGATCTTTGGTTGGCAAGCATTATTCCAGATATTTTTTGGCGCGGCGTGACCTATCCCTTCGCGGTGGGGGCGGTATTTTTTGTGTATGGGATTCCTCAATCCTATTTTCATCAATTCGTGCTTGAGGAAAAATTTGGTTTTAATCGCATGGATCTTAAAACCTTTATTCTCGATCAAGTGAAGAGCGTAGCCTTAGGCCTGGCTTTTGGTGTGCCCCTGATTGCGGCCTTGTTGTGGATTATTGAGCAAAGCGGCAAGAGCTGGTGGATTTTTGGTTTTGCTTTGATTATGGGTTTTCAGTTGTTTACCGCAGCTATTTATCCCGTTTTTTTGGCGCCGATTTTTAATAAGTTTAGCCCACTTGCCGACGGGACATTAAAAAGCCGCATTGAGGCTTTGGCGAAACTCGTGCATTTCAAAATGGCAGGTATTTTTACTATCGACGGTTCGAAGCGCTCTTCCCATTCCAATGCTTTTTTCGCCGGACTTGGCTCCATGCGCCGTATCGTATTATTTGATACCTTGATCGAAAAACATACGGAAGACGAAATCGTTGGGGTAATTGCTCACGAAATGGGCCATAACGTTAAAAAGCACATTCAGAAAAGTTTGATTTTGTCCTCGATTGTCATGCTGGTTTTGTTTTACGTGTTGTCCCTTTGTTTGGAGTGGCCCCTATTTTTCACAGCTTTGGGTGCTCATGAACCAAGCACGCATGTAGGATTAGTTTTATTTGCATTGTTCTCGTCGGTATTCATGTTTCCTATTTCGCCGATTTTCACCAAAATTTCGCGCCACAATGAGTTTGAAGCGGATGAATTTTCGGTTCATACGACGAGAGACAAAAAACATTTGGCTGATGCTTTGGTAAAATTAACCAAGGAAAATTTGGGCAATTTGACTCCTCATCCTTGGTATAGCGCTTACCATTATTCACATCCGACGACGCTTGAGAGAGTTAAGGCGATTGAAGCGGTTCGCCTGACTTGAGTGTTTAATTCTCTCCCCTAGAAAAGGCCTCAGGCCTTAGCATTAGAACCCCCTCAAACGTCCAGCGAGCGTAGCGCGACAATCCACGCTATGCGCTACGCTCGTCATGAGGATTAAACCAAAGGAATAACATGACTAAGCACCCCTTTTCTTGGACTACTCCCCTCGAGAAACAACTTTCTTATACAAAAGCAAATAGCCTCGACCATGTTGATTTTTGGCGCTCCGAATCTCAACGGCTTAATTGGCACGAACCTTTCAGTGAAGTTCACGATGGGAAATTTGCTGCGGGACAATGGTTTGTCGACGGTCAACTTAATGCTTCGGTCAATTGCCTGGACCGCCATATCGAAAAGGGCCTGGGCGAGAAAGCTGCCATCGTTTTTGAAAATGAAGCTGGTCTCGTCAAAACTTTGAGCTATCAGGAACTTCATAAATTGACTTGTGACATCGCCTCTCTCCTCCACAACCGAGGTATTCAGGTTGGCGATCGAGTAGCGATTTACCTGCCTTTAAGGCCCGAAGCGATTGCCAGCATGCTCGCCTGCGCACGGATTGGCGCTATCCACACGGTCATCTTTGGGGGCTTTGCGAAAGAAGCTTTGGTAGATCGGATCCACGATGCCCAAGCGAAGGCGCTTATTTGCGCTTCATCTACCTTTAGAAAAGGCCACGAAATAAAGCTTAAAACTATTGTCGATGAAGCTATGAGCGATCCGCGATGCACCTCAATCACTACGATTTTGTGGTTTGATGAGACCAAGAAATCTACCGATCAAAGACAGGTTAATTTTAGCGAGCAAAACGAATGGCCCGAGTGCGTGAAAAGCCCGAGAGCTTTCGATGCGCAACATCCCTTGTTTATTCTCTACACCTCTGGGACTACCGGTAAGCCCAAGGGGATATTTCATGCAACAGGTGGCTATCTCACCCAAGTGGCATCAACTACACAGTGGGTTTTTGATTTGAAGGCTCAGGATCTCTATTGGTGCACTGCCGATGTGGGGTGGATTACTGGCCACAGCTATGTCACCTATGGACCCCTCGCTTTGGGGGCTAGCATTTTTCTTTTTGAAGGTGCGCTCAATTATCCGAAGGCCGACCGAATTTATAAGCTTATCGAAGAGCATCGCATCAGTATTTTATACACCGCTCCCACCGCTATTCGCATGTTTATGGCCGCAGGCGAAGAGCATAAGAGCAATCATGATTTATCCTCCTTACGCCTTTTGGGAAGCGTGGGTGAGCCCATTAATCCTGAGGCTTGGCGTTGGTATGCCCGCGTATTCGGCGATGATCGCTGCGAGATTGTCGATACGTGGTGGCAAACTGAAACGGGCGCAATGATGATCGCCCCTATTCCTTCTATTGATAAAACCAAGGCTGGCTCAGCTTCTAAACCTTTTTTAGGAATTGATGCTGAGATCGTGGATGAACAAGGTTTGCCATGTCCACCAAATGAGGCGGGATTTCTGGTTATTAAAAAGCCATGGCCCTCGCTGGCACGGGGAATTTGGGGCGATCAGGAAAGATTTTTAGAGACCTATTTTGAAAAAATGCCAGGAGTTTATTTTACTGGCGACGGTGCCCATATCGATCAGGATGGCGACGTCCATATCAGCGGCCGCATTGACGATGTAGTAAATATTTCGGGCCATCGTCTCGGCACAGCAGAAGTCGAAAGCGCTCTGGTAGCGCATGAGGCAGTAGCAGAGGCTGCGGTGGTAGGAATTCACGATGATATTACGGGCCAACGTTTAGTCGCTTTCGTTAGCTTGATGCCCAATATTGTGCCCTCGCCAGCACTAGAAGAACTATTAAAAAACCAGGTGAAAAACTGTATCGGATCTTTTGCCCGCCCCGCGCAAATTAATTTCTCAGCAACCTTACCTAAAACCCGTTCAGGAAAAATCATGCGTCGTTTGTTGAGGTCAATGGCCAATGGGGAGAAAATTACGGCTGATATTTCAACTCTTGAGGATAGTGCTGCCATCAAGTAATGCGACCATTTGTCATTCCGGGCTTGCCCCACTACTGTCCAAAACGTTTTGGACAGTAGTGGGGCAAGCCCGGAATGACAATAGTTATATTACTAAGAACAAATTCTGAGGATTACTTCTTTGGGATTAAATGGTGGTATTTCGCATTCATAAAATACTCTCGTCTGTCTATTATGAGCCAGATAAAATATATTAGAAGCATTAATAACTATCTTAATATTTTGGGGTTGGCATCTTTCCGATTTAAAGTTCAAGCCAAGCCTACCATTCTTAAGATCAAGAAAATAGGTGCCCTCGCAACTCCCAAATTCAGGGCTCTCATTTGTGATAGTTCCCTTAAAGGGATCTTGTTCATCGGCAAAAAGAGATATTTTGGTGGTATAATCATCAAACTCAAGTTCTAAACAGGAAATTCCCGATACAACTGAGGAAAATAAATACACTGCTAAAGCAAATAATTTCATTGGATTCTCCCAAAAAACATAATTGTTCTTCGGTCCCATGAAGACGAGGGTTGCCTTAATTTCATATTTTGACAGGGTTAATATGCGGTGCCCCTCGAGGCACCGCATCGGGCCTAGAGAACAATGTTATAGGCTAAATATACATTGGTGAAATTACTGGATGAAGAGTGCCGGGAAAAGAAGGGAACTTTGGTGCCATCGCTTGGGTTATAAGCTGGATTTAGACTTGATAAGCCTAAGGTGACTCCCATATCCAATTCAGTGGGGAAATTATAGGTATATTCGAGCATTCCTAAAGTCGATTCATTATATTTTTGAATAGATTCCGGTGATTGACGCAAAAAACCGTGATAGGTTTTTAGACCCACCATGATGGTGTGGGCTCCAGTCTCGTACTCAGCATACAAACCGTTTTTCCACATAAGCATGGTTTGCTGGCCGGTTACCTTGCATTGACCATCGCCAAGGTTATCGCCCTCAGCGTTGGCTTCGTTGCAAGTGGAGCTTTTATAGGGCAAAGAGTGCATGTAGGCGACGGCAACGGGTTTATATGAAAGAGAAAATCCCCATTTGCTCCATTTTAAGGCGAGATTAGGTCCGATCCCGAAAATACGATTGGCAATGGAAGAACCTGGTGTAGAGGGAATTTCTGTCTCAATTCCGGCATTGAAAGTCAAGCCAACGTCTTTATCTCCGAGCGCATTTTTCATTAAAAAACGAAGCTTGGTATCGTTGAAACTGAGTCTATCTTCGGGGTTGCCAGTATTTTGAGCAAACCATTCAAAACTCGCGTAGAAGTCAAGTTCGCTTTGGATGAATCGATCTCCCCAAAAAGTTTTGGATTTAAGGGTTGGAATGAGATTGAGATCGGTGAGGAGTGATTGGCTGGGAGCTAACTTTTTGGAAATAACTCCTGAGCCCATGGTTTGATAAAGAGTTATGTCCGCCGACAAATAACGTTTATTTACCTTTTGTTCCGCTATCTCTTGGGCCAAGCCAAGGGTTGAAGTTAAAACCAACAAAGAAAAAGGTGCTAGGAATTTTTTCATTTGGTACCCGCTTTCACTATCTCTATTCGTGTTAGCGGCCACCAAAAAAGTTGTTTATTTTTTATTTAAAAATCTAATTTTTCCATCTCTTTATGACGTTCGTTGTCATAAGCGTGGACATAGTGGCGGGTGGTTTGCTCATTTTGGTGGCGTAGATTTTCCTTGATATGAGTAAAGGAAATGCCCGCCAAGTCTTGGCGAGATGCTGATAAGTGGCGTAGCCAATGGGGGGAAAATCTCCGCATTTTTTTCTCTATTTGAGGGGAGTCACTAAATTGCACCGCAGCCTTTTGGGCGAGTTCCTTCAATAAATTGCTCATTTGCCGCGTGCTCAAGCCCTGGTCAAGGCGCGTGAGCGAGGGAATGATGGGTTGGTGATCTTCATCTTTGGGAATCGGGGCATAACCCAAATGGTGCCTAAATTTTATGACTGCTTGCCACAAATGAAGATTGACCGGAATTTTGCCGAGCCGGTCGCCTTTGCCGCGTACAAAAAACCACCATTTGCCATTAAGTTGACGAAAATTGGACCAACGAGCTTGAGCAAGTTCGTCAATACGTAGTCCTAGGAAATATAAAATGCTCACCAAAAAAATGAGGCGCTGCTTTTTATGTCGATCCTGCTCGGTATTATCCGAAAATCCATGCATGGCATTTAAAAATGCTTGCCATTCTTCCTCGCTGAGAATTCTTTCCTCAATGGAAAATTGATTGGTGGCAAGTTTATCTTTCAGCCTAGTTTTTCTTCGCACCAGGGAAAAGGCATTAAATGCGACATAGCCTGCATCCACCAAATAACTCATCATCGAGTTAAGAATAGCAAGGCTGGTTTTGATGGCGCTTTCACTCAAAGGTCCGCTAAAAGGACGCCAAGATTGTTTGTCGACGCGCCCGCCTTTCGGGCCACACCATTTTTCCCTTGGCAAAGGGTTTTTTAAGAATTGAATATAAGCTTCGACGTCGTCACGATTGAGGGCGCCGAGCGTGGTTTGACGCTCGAGCGCACACCAAACCAAGAAACGCTCTCCCTCTTTTTTATAGCTTCGAAAAGTCGTGGCTTTGTCAAAATATTCATCGAGCCAGCGTTCCAAAGCCTCAACATCGTTATGGGCACGGATGCGACAAGGTGCGGTCTTGCTTGTTGTTATGAGGAGTGCGCGTAATTCTTGAAGTTGGCCTTTTATGAGTTGTTCCATCGGCAGCCATACCCCCATTGTATGCTATGAGCGCCCGCAGACGGGCAACAAGTAAATCGCGCTTTAGAACTTCACGCTCAGACATTCTGCATTGTTTCGTGTTTAAAAGAAGCTGCTTTTGTGCGTTGGCAAATCTAAAGTTCAGCTCTTCAGCATTTTTTTGCCATTTCAGACAATCATCAAGCACGCTTTTAAATTTTGTCTCATGATTTATATTTTTTTGCTCGGTAAAAAGCAGCTCTTCGTTCAGTTGAGCACAGCGCCCTTGCAGTTCTTTGGCTGCTAAGTCCAGGTTATATTTTTCCAGCTTCACCCGGTTCAGTTCTTCCGAAAACTCTTGCCCTAAGCGCTTTTTCTCACGCTCCATTTCTTCAATGTGTGCCCTCAGAGATTTTTCAATAACCCCAAAAGCGCCTTTAATATGCTCAATGGTCAGTGCCTGATTTTTATGAAATTCCACCATAATTTGCTCATGGGAGCGAAGCATTTGAGCGGCATTAGCCTTGCTGATCGAGAGTTCTTTCTCGACTGATTTTCTGACCTCGATTTCGGCTATCAATTGCTCCTTTAGAACCTTATTTTCCTGAGCGAGTTTTGAAAACTCGTGCTGCAATGAAGAAAATTCTTCCACCACAGCCGACAAATCCTCTTTTACTTGTGCGATTTCTCCATTCTTTAGCTGAAGTTCTTCGCTAAACTCTCGCTTCAGTGCCTCAATATGCTCCTGAGCCTCGCTATGGATTTTTTCATGCACCATGCGAACTGCGCGACTGATCGGATCGGAATCAGAGGCAGAAGGACTTACAGGCTCTTTATTTACGCCTCGACTAAGTCCCCAGGTTTTTCGGTATTTATAAATTTCATTGGGACTGCCGCGACTTTTGCCTGAATCGAGCAATCGCTCACGGATCGCATCTCCAGTGATGCCGCCTAAATCCCCATGAAGGGCCCAAAGGTCATCGCATGCCTGCCAAACTTCTTGCTCACGGCGTCTGCTCGCTATTTCCATTCTATGTGCCCCTTATCAATTTCTTCCATACTAACCCTCTTATCACGTAAGCCAAGCACCTAAATTATTTGAGATTTAGCCTTTTTAGGCACCCCTCCTTTGGCAAGTGCCGAAAACTGAAGCAGACAACACCTATGCCAATATTATGGACAAGGGTAATTATTATCTATGAACATGCTCGGCGCCAATAAATTTGAGCCCAATAACCAAGCTACCATTTGGGGTATCGCTTGGATGAGCTTTTTTTGGTCGATGTCCACATTAATGGTATTTAGCTTGTTGCCGGCTTTTTTAGTCGATGAGCTGAAAACTGATCACCATGATATCGGCCTCATGGAAGGCCTGGCCATCTCCTCGTCATTTTTAGCGAAGTTCTTTTCTGGTTTTTTAAGCGATATTATGCGCAAACGAAAACCATTGATTATGCTTGGAGCCATTTTAAACGCGCTCATCAAACCCATTTTTGCCCTTTGCACTACCACTGGTATGGTATTTTATCTCAAATTCACTGACCGGTTCAGCAAGGGAATTCGCTCTGCTCCCACGGATGCCCTCGTCGCTGATCTGAGCGAACACGGGCTTTATGCTACCAATTTTGGTTTTCGCGAAGCGCTTTTGACTTTTGGGCAAGTAGTGGGTGCAGTGTTTGCCATGATTATCATGTTGAGCTCAGATAACAATTATCGCTTGGTTTTTGCCCTGGCTGCGGTTCCAGCCAGTTTAGCATTATTTATTCTTTGGTTTGGCATAAAGCCGAATCCTAGTAGCCACCCTCGTGCTGCCCCCAAATATCAACGGCAAAAAATAAAACTAAATGATTTTAAAGAGTTCTCCCCCGCTTTTTGGTGGTTGATGGCGGCATTTTTCTTTTTAATGCTGGGCAGATTCAGCGAAGCATTCCTCACTCTCAAAGCCAAAGATGTTGGCTGGTCGGTGGCTTATTTGCCCGTAATAGTTATTGTAATGGATTTGGTTCACGCGGCCGTCGCTATTCCATGCGGACGCTATGCCGATAAAATTTCCCGCAACCTCATGCTCGGCCTCGGTCTCATCGTCATGGTGCTCGCGCAAGCATTTATTTCCTATATCAGTTCGGCTTTTGGCATGATCGTCGGCGTAATTTTAGTGGGCCTTCACATGGGCGCTACCCAAGGACTTCTCAAAGCCATGATCGCGCAAGCGACCCCGCCAGAGCTTCGTGGGACAGCGTTTTCATTATTTTTTGTTATCAGCGGTGTGGCGTTGTTTTTTGCTAACACAATCGCGGGTACTTTGTCGCATAAATTTGGTTTGTCCGCGACTTTTCTCATGGGCAGCATATTTAGCATGAGTGCTGTGGGAATTTTATATTTGGCGGCTCTTGCACGGCCTCAGCTTAAGGTTTCTTAAGCAAGGCCAGGGTTTCACCGGCGAACTAAAACCCCGTGTCATAAACTAACTGTTACGAGTAATCGTCATTGCTGTAGAGCGAAGCGCGGGAATCCCGGCATTCGGCACTTCGCATGGATTGCCGCGCTTCGCTCGCAATGACGAAGATTATTCCAAAAGTATTGATTCTTCCATAGGATTTTTTCCATTTTGGTTGGACGCTGGAGTTATTGTCCCTGGATTGTACTGGGGATTTTCATCATCAAACCCTGAGGGGATTTCGTTTTTTTCAATGGCTGGTTCTTCTGTAGCTTCTTCTTTTTTACTCGAACTCCACCATCCGCCCGCCACAACACTCACGGAGCCCACTAATAAAGCTGCACTTAAAATTATCTTTTTCATAAATTCCTCCTATCCTAAAAAAACTGAAGATCAGCATTTTAACGTCGCTATTTATAAGATGAGCATCAAAAGTAAAGGAGTTTTCTCCTTGCCCAGAAAGTCAGAAACAAGGTTTGTTTTTTGTCTTTGTTTCCTCCCTCCCTTAATCTTGTTAAAGATTGGGGAAAGAAGATGGGTACTAAATTTTTCAAATGGATGCTTGGTTTTTTCTTGGCTAGCATTCCAGTTTTTTCTCTCGACTTAGACCAACTAACTCGTGTAATTGAGGATGCGGCCCAAAGAAACAGTTCTTTGAGTATTTCTGAGCTTTTTAGCCCTGAAAAACAGCTGCGTTCTCTGTCTCCCTCAATCAAGGAAGAGCTCCTAAAAATATCGCTTTCTAAGCTTGCCCTTAAAAGTGAGAATTCCAATCTTGTGATTTTTCAGGGCAGCTACACCATTCAGTCACAACCATTTTTGATTGAAATACGTGCCTTTGGCGAAGGACTTGGCACTCCCAAAAGCCCGCCGTCCTCCTTAGTCAAAAGCGCGCAACATCAAGAACAGTTTCAAACAATTTTGAAGCGCTTTCCCGATAACGATGCCTTGTCAAATAATCCGGTGATGAATCTAGATAAAATTCCTGGAAAAAAAGAAATTCATCACATCGTCGGTGATATTCAACCGGTCTCTGCGATGCCTTTAAGCCAAATCCAGCCAAGAAATCAACAAGAGCGAAGCTATATTAATCGCTACTTAGAAGCACAAAAACTGCTACCCCTAACACCTAGAGAACCACCTTATCTCATAGAAAATGGCGACAAAGAATTATTTAAATCACTCAATTATAGCCTCATGATGGCGCTGCCATCCAATCTGGTTTTTAGCATTGTCGACAAATTTGATCCTCGTCTCGCCAAAACTATAAAAATGTTGAATCTAGAAGAGACGGTTCTCCTTTTTTCCACGGCGCATTATTATCACCCCGACCTTAAAAGAGATATTTGGCCAGGGCTTAATATAATCGGTTCTATTCGGATCAACGGCATCAAGAAGGAGCCTTTGGCCTCAAGTATTAGGCTCATAGATAATTATGTAAATTTAAGTGAACTTGATTATTTAAATGTATATGGATTAATCCTCCCCGAAATTAACGGTTCCACTTTCACTATAGAAATCCCCGGCACTATGCAGATCGGAAAAAAGGCCCGCACCAAGGCCTTGCAGCTTCGCTTAGAAATCGTTGACGATAAAATTCCCCTCATTGTGAGCCTTAAAACTGGCATTGTCATCAATATACCGCGCCAGGACCCTCTGGAACTTTTAGGCAGTCTCAATTTCTCTCCCCCGAGCCTTTTTAGTGTCGCCGGTGAGTTGCCGGGTACTTGGAAAAACCCCTTTGGCTTGCCTTATCTTGAGCTCCAAGATGTGGCGATGGAAATTGGCACTGATTTTGAAGTGGTGGCTGCCAGCGAGGGAGCTATTCCGATAACGGATTTAGGTGGCAGAGCTACCATGAGATTGGATTTTGGGAGCTTAGATTTGGCGTTTTTTATTTCGCTTACTGAGGATGAAAGAATACTTATTTACGGTAATTTTATCGGCAAAATATCATTAAAGAATCTCGCTGATTTAAGCTTGAAAATGCATCTAGAAGATAAGAACCCAGTGAGCGCAACATTAATTAATAAATTTAAAGAGAATATTAAAGCGAAGATTCCCGATTTGACCCTCAGGGAAGCAGAAGTCTTTATTTCGCCGGCCCATCAAATAGTGGCTCATAAAGAATATCATAAAGGAATGAGTATAAAAGCCAAAATAGATATTTGGGATGATCATATTAAT
This sequence comes from uncultured Myxococcales bacterium, assembly GCA_964368985.1. Taxonomy (GTDB): domain Bacteria; phylum Myxococcota; class UBA727; order UBA727; family JABDBI01. The sequence goes on from CAYJDW010000023.1 coordinate 22,154, forward strand.
TTCGAAAGCAAAGTTAGCCCCAAGGGGATTTATGCCCTTGCTTATATACCAGCATTTCATATAGGGCCCTTAACTATTAAGGGTCCTAAATTCATGTCAGATACAACGAATGATATATATGATTTGGCGTCGGTTTCCAAGATTAGCAGCTCCTCAGGTCCTATCATTTATTTGAATGTTGATAGCGCAGCTGGCCAGGCAGATTTTTTTATCGACGGTCAAATTGAAGCAAGAATTCTTAATGGCATCAGCGCCGACACCCGCATTTATTTTTCAAAGGATAGCGCGAGGTTTTCTCTCAAAGAAAAAGTGGGCGATGCCTTTTTAGCTGAGCTAAATTTTTCTACCGACAATCATGATAATTCTCGCGACCTAAAACTAGACGGCCTCTTTGAAAAATCAAGTTTGAACCTCCTTGAATACAAATTGCGGGCCATGCAGTCAGGTACTCATAATAGTATTTTAGCGAGGGTATTTTCCCATGTTCAAGATATATTTGATTTTACTAAAATTTCTTTTAAAGCGGATTTTGATGGGATGAATGAGAATAAACTTATATTGGACATAGATTTCTCGGTACTGAAAAAGGAATTTTCCGTAAAAAATCTTAGCCTTGATTTCGATAACCTGGAATATTCACTACGGGAAATAGCGTCGAGAATCAGCAAAAAGATTGGTCGTCATGTTTCTATCTAATAAAAACCTCAGAATATTTTGATGCCCCCAAATGTTATTCCTCCATCGTGCTGTATCATGGGATCAAATGATCGGGCCAAAGGGTATTTCTCATGTCTCTCGCAATTTATTTTGGTGGCGTATTAGCGGTGGTTTTGGTCATGTTATCGTCTTATTTTTTAGGCGAGCGCAGTACGAATCCCCGTAAGCTCACTCCTTATGAAGGAGGGATTAAGGCCACTGGCACATCGCGAGTGCATTTTTTTGCTCAATATTTTTTGGTGGCGATCTTGTTTGTGGTTTTTGATATGGAATCAGTGTTTATCTACGTATGGGCTACATCTGTCCCCGAGCTAAGCTGGCTGGGCTTCGTGGAAATCACTATTTTTATTAGCATGCTTGCCTTGTCCCTGGTCTACGTCTTTTCTATGGGCGTTTTAAAGCTTGGGCCCCGTCCTCGCAGCATTCGGGAGTTTAAATCGTGAGTCTGATTACCAAAACTCCAGAACAATGGGTGAACTCCCACTTTGGCCCCGGTGAGTCCGAAAATTTCATGTTTTCGCGCTTGCAAGATTTGATCACCTGGGGACGAAAAAATTCAGTTTGGCCTTTTAACTTTGGTCTTAGTTGTTGCTATGTGGAAATGGCCACGAGTCTCACGAGCACTTATGATGTCGCGCGTTTTGGGTCGGAAGTTATTCGCGGTACACCTCGTGAAGCCGACGTGATGGTCATTGCGGGCACGGTTTTCATCAAAATGGCGCCTATTGTCAAACGACTTTACGAGCAGATGATGGAACCTAAGTGGGTGATCTCCATGGGTTCATGCGCCAATTCTGGCGGCATGTACGATATCTACAGCGTGGTGCAGGGCGTAGATAAAATTTTGCCGGTTGATCTCTATATTTCAGGCTGCCCTCCCCGACCTGAGGCTTTTATGGAAGGTTTATTGCTCTTGCGAGAATCGATCGGACGAGAACGCCGGCCCATCACCTGGCTGGGCGGCTCGCAAACGGTAGAAAAACCTGTGCCTCTCTCCATGCGAAAAATAAAAGGTGAAGCCCGCAAAGCGGCCACCACTTATGACGAACCTAATCGAATGTAGCGAGTATCCCATGGCTGATGGCGTTATCGAACAACTTAAACTGAGTTTTGCTAATGCTATTTTAGCTGAGCAAACTACCCATGACCGCATTCCGACTTTGTGGATTAAAGCTGATGAAATCGAGAAGGTACTCGCCCATCTCAAACAGATACCAGCGCCTTTTTCTATGCTCTATGATCTCACCGCCATCGATGAGACTGAAAGGGAACACCGAAGCGAGCAACCGGCCTGTGACCTAAGTGTAGTTTATCATTTACTCTCGATGGAGCGAAATCAGGACATTCGCCTCAAGGTCGCCCTCGACGATAAGCATCTAAACATCTCCACCGTCACCGGGCTTTTTAAAAATGCCAGCTGGTATGAGCGCGAAGTGTTCGACATGTTTGGCGTGAATTTTTTTGGCCATCCTTGTCTTAAGCGCTTACTGATGCCGCAATCATGGCAAGGGCATCCTTTGCGAAAAACTCATCCTGCACGAGCTACCGAAATGGGCTCTTACCAACTCAGCGTTGATAAAGAGCAGGCCGAACAGGATCTTTTGCAATTTAAGCCTGAAGAATGGGGCCTTAAAAGCTCGAATGGCGACCAAGAATATATGTTTCTCAACCTCGGTCCGCAGCACCCCGGCACCCATGGCGTCTTGCGCATTATTTTGCAGCTCTACGGCGAAGAAATTAATGATTCAGTGCTTGATATTGGTTTTCACCATCGCGGCGCGGAAAAAATGGGCGAGCGGCAAAACTGGCACAGCTATATCCCCTACACGGATCGTATCGATTATTTAGGTGGGGTGATGAACAACCTGGCCTATCTTTTAGCGGTGGAACAACTCGCGGGAATTGAGGTGCCTGAACGCGCACAGACCATTCGTGTCATGATGTGTGAGCTTTTTCGTATCGCAAGTCACCTGGTTTGGTATGGCACTTTTGCGCAGGATATTGGCTCCTTATCGCCAGTTTTTTATATGTTCAACGATAGAGAACAGATTTTTAGAATTGTTGAGGGAATCACTGGCGGGCGCATGCATCCGAGTTGGTTTCGTATCGGTGGTGTGGCGCACGATCTGCCTGCGGGCTGGGAAAAAGCCATTCTTGATTTTACGGGCGGCTTTTTAAAAAACCTCAAAGACTATGACCGTTTGGTGATGGAAAATAGCATTTTTAAATCTCGTACCGTCGGTATTGGCGCCTATTCCCATGCTGAGGCCCTCGAATGGGGTGTCACAGGCGCGGGTCTTAGAGCCACCGGGAGTGATTGGGATTTACGAAAAAAGCGGCCTTACAGTGGCTATCAAAACTATAATTTTGATGTTCCTACCGCCAAAAATGGCGATTGTTATGACCGGGGCTTGGTGCGAATCGAAGAGATGCGTCAGAGCGTGCGAATCATCGAGCAATGTGTGAAAAGCATGCCGAAGGGACCAATCAAATCGAACCACCCTTTAACTACGCCGCCCAACAAAGAGCAAACACTAAAGCATATTGAAACCATGATTCAGCATTTTTTAAATGTGTCTTGGGGGCCCATCATGCCGGCGGGTGAATCCTTTTTTGGTATTGAAGCAACCAAAGGCAGCAACGGATATTATTTGGTAAGTGACGGGACCAACCGTTCTTATCGAACTCGCATTAGGACGCCGTCTTTTCCCCATTTACAAATGGTGCCTTTGCTTTCGCGAGGGACTACTATTTCCGATTTAATGGCCATTTTAGGCAGCATCGATTTCGTGCTGGCCGACCTCGATCGCTAGGGAGTGTGAAGTGCTTAGTAAGCATGAAATAGCTGAAATTGACCACGAGATTGCCAAATTTCCGGTGCGAAAGAGTGCATGTCTCGATGCCTTGCTCGTGGTGCAAAAACATCGTCGCTACATCAGTGATGAGTCGTTGAAAGATGTCGCGGATTACATTGGCATGTCAGCGACTGAGCTCGACGGTATCGCTACTTTTTACAATCTTATTTATCGAAAACCGGTAGGCAAATGTGTCATTCGCCTGTGCGACAGCGTAAGTTGCTGGATCATGGGTTATGAAAATATCCGTAAACGCATCCAAGAAGAGCTCGCTATTTCCTGGGGCGAAACCACAGCTGACAACCAGTTTACGCTTTTGCCTGCCCAATGCCTCGGTACTTGCGACCGGGGCCCCGCCATGATGATCAACGACGAGCTTCATCAAAACCTGAACCCAGATAAAGTAAGCGACCTATTAAAAGCTGCCAACCTTGAGGAGAAAGATCATGATAAGACCTCTCACCGGGCTCATGAACGCCAATGGTCAGCCCCTTAGCTTAAAAGATTACCAAGCGGGTCAAGGTTATGAAGGCATTTCGAAAGCTCGGGGCATGACGAGTGCAGAGATCATTCAACTTTTGAAGGACGCGGGTTTGCTTGGCCGTGGGGGGGCAGGTTTTAGTACCGGCATAAAAATGAGTGCCGTGCCACCGATGACCGATGTGAACCAAATACGCTATTTGGTGGTCAACGCTGATGAAATGGAGCCAGGAACCTTCAAGGATCGCTGGTTGCTCGAGGGAAATCCTCATCAATTGATCGAAGGTGTAATGATTGGCGCCCATGCCATTGGGGCCAAGGTGGCTTATATATTTTTACGAGGCGAATATAAGTTTGCGGAGAAATGCCTGGAGAAAGCGCTTAGAGAGGCTCATGCTGCCAAGTTGATAAACAATCTGAGCATCCACATTCACATGAGCGCGGGGCGTTATATTTGCGGGGAAGAGACTGCCCTACTTAACGCGCTAGAAGGCCGTCGCGCAACACCGAGAGCGAAGCCGCCTTTTCCCCAAGTGAGTGGTTTATGGGGAAAACCTACGGTGGTGCAAAATGTTGAGACAATATGCAACCTGCCTCACATCATTCGCGAAGGGGCCGCATGGTTTAAAAGTTTAGGCAAAGCCATTGATGCTGGCACCAAAATCTATGGGGTCAGTGGGAAAGTGAAGCGTCCAGGGGCTTTTGAACTCCCCATGGGAAGCACGGTACGAGAGATTTTGGATGATTGCGCGGGTGGGCTCATAGATGGCCTAAAGCTCAAAGCATTTTTGCCAGGTGGTGCCTCTACCGATTTTTTAGGTTTAGACTTTTTAGATGTAGCAATGGATTATAGCTCCATGGGACAAAAAAGAACGCGCATGGGGACGGGCACTATGATTGTGCTCGATGACCATACGTGTCCGGTGGGAATGCTCGTTAATCTCGAACGTTTTTTTAAACAAGAATCATGTGGCTTTTGTACGCCCTGTCGTGAAGGGTTATCCTTCGTTTACGAAACGCTCGCCGCCATTGAGCGGGGTGAGGGTGAAGAGGCTGATTTGGCAATTTTAGAACGGCATGCCCGTATTTTAGGGCCCGGCAGCACGTTTTGTGCCTTAGCGCCAGGAGCATCAGCGCCGCTGATGTCCGGCTTGAAGCTTTTTCGCGAAGAATTTTTAGAACACATTGCCCAAAAGCGATGCCCCTACGGCAACTAAGGATGTCCATGGCGACCATTTTCATTGACCAACAGCCTTATGAAATCAATCCCCAAAATAACCTGCTTGAGGCCGCTTTGGGCGTTGGCTTGGACCTGCCCTATTTTTGTTGGCACCCTGCGATGGGTTCCGTGGGATCCTGCCGTCAGTGCGCGGTACAGCATTTTCAAGACGAGAATGATACAACGGGCCGCATGGTTATGGCGTGCATGACCCCTCTCAAAGAAGGGGCGCGTTTTTCGATCAAACATCCGACCTGCACCGATTTTCGCAAGCAAAATATCGAATGGATGATGATCAACCATCCTCATGATTGCCCGGTTTGTGACGAGGGCGGCGAATGTCATTTGCAAGATATGACGGTGATGACAGGGCATAACAGTCGTCGCTATCGTTTCAATAAACGCACCTTTCGTAATCAAGATTTAGGCCCCAAAATTAACCATGAGATGAATCGCTGCATCACCTGTTATCGGTGTGTGCGATTTTATAAAGACTTGGCAGGTGGCACTGACCTCAGTGCTTTTGCCAACAGTGGACGGGTTTATTTTGGCCGCAATGAAGACGGGCCTTTAGAAAGTGGTTTTAGCGGGAATCTCGCTGAAGTCTGCCCTACTGGTGTTTTTACTGACAAAGTCTTTCATGAACATCACACGCGCAAATGGGATTTGGAAACCGCGCCATCAATCTGCCAACAATGCAGTGTCGGTTGTAACATTTCTCCTGGCGCACGGTATGGGCAACTTAGGCGCATACAAAATCGTTATCATCACGAGGTGAACGGTTATTTTATTTGCGACAAAGGGCGTTTTGGGCATGAATTTGTTAACAGCGCTGATCGGCTTAAAGGGGCAAAGATAAATGGCAAAATAGCCTCTCTTAAAGAAGCCAATGAAAAAATCACTTCTCTGCTTGCACAAGCGAAAACGGTGATTGGAATTGGCAGCGCAAAAGCGTCTCTCGAAGCCAACTGGATGCTGAGAAACTGGGTTCTACCCGAAAATTTTTATGATGGCGAATTGAGTATCCTTGGTAAAATCATAACTGAAGCCGTTACTTGCTTGGGAGCAAAGCCTGAGTTGAGCGCAAGCCTTAAGGATATTCGCGAAGCCGATGCCATCGTCATTATCGGCGAAGATATTAACGAAAACGCACCTATGATGGCTTTGAGTTGTCGTCAGGCGCTCGCGAACTTTGCCCAACAAAAGGCAGGCGCAGAGCAAAATATAGCATCTTGGAATGATTCTGCCGTCAGAGATTATGCCAGAGGAAATCAACTGCCACTTTTTAGCCTCCATGTCGGTGCCACCGGTCTCGACGATGTCGCCCAGGCCAAGTGCATTGTCCAGCCTCGGCAACTCAATGAAGTTGTTGATGCCTTGGCCCAAGCTCTTAGTGGAGATAGCGGAGTTCCTCAGTTCCCGGCTGGGATTTTAAGCTGGATTAACCTTGTTAGTGATGCGCTAAAGCATGCTAAAAAACCTGTATTTATTACCGGTACGAGCACCAATGAACGCCGTTTGATGAGCAAGGTTGTTCATCTCGCCAGCCTCTTTAAAGCTAAAAACGCCAAGATATCCCTCGTCGTGCCTGAAGTGAACAGTATTGGCTTGGGTTTGTTAAAACCCAAAACACTCGCTGACCTTCAGGGACCAGTTGACGTCGCCATTGTGCTCGAAAACGATTTGGTTGGGCGCTTTGGCAACCGTGCTGAGGAGCTTTTTAAAACGGTCAAAAATCTCATTGTTATCGACGCGCTTGAAACTAAGACCTCTCTAGGTGCCTCGGTTGTCGTTCCCTGTCTCAGCTTTGCTGAAAGCACGGGCTCGGTAATAAGCCAGGAAGGACGCTTGCAACGCTATTTTAGTGTATTCACTAATTCTTTGGAAAATGTTGAAAGCCCGTGGCGCATGATGCTGCCTTTTTTCCCGCACCAGGCAGATAAATGGCGTACTAATGACCAGGTCTGTTCTTCCATTGCCGAGGATTTAGGGTGGCCGCAGAGTATCTTTGCCGAACTTTTTAAAGCAAGCTTTAGCGTTCTAGGCCATAAAATTGCGAGACAAACGAGCGAATATAGTGGTCGCACTGCCATTAATGCCAATGTCACCATGCATGAGCCTAAACCGCCCAAAGACCCTGATTCGCCATTGATTTATTCCATGGAAGGTGCGCGCACAAAAATTCCTCTGCCGCTGATATCCTCATCGTGGGAACCCAAGTGGAACTCGGTACAGGCTTCGTTTAGAAATTCGTTAAATGCGCGGAATGATCCTCAGTATGAAGCAAGTGGTGTTAGAATTTTTGAACATATCCATGGGAAAGATCCCGCGAACAAAGGCCAACTATGAATCAGGAAGTTAGCTTGCTGTGGGCCATCATGATGCCCATCATTGCGCTCCTCCTGCCTCTCACCATGGGGGCAATGCTCATTTGGGGCGAGCGTCGCTTGCTTGCCGTGTGGCAAGATCGCTTAGGGCCTAATCGGGTTGGTCCTTTTGGTTTATTGCAAGTGGTGGCCGATGCCATCAAGATGTTTTTTAAGGAAGATTGGATTCCACCTTTTGCCGATAAGAAAGTTTTTATATTGGCCCCAGCCATTATTATTTCAACTATTCTTGCGAGTTTTTCTTTGGTGCCGTGGACACCCGAATTGTTGGTTTTTGATTCAAGCGTGGGGCTGTTAATCTTTTTTGCTTTGTCCTCTTTGGGCACCTATAGCATTGCACTCGCGGGATGGTCTTCTCACAATAAATATGCCCTCCTCGGCTCCATGCGTAGCGTAGGGCAAATGGTGGCTTATGAAGTTTTTATGGGCCTCTCGTTGATGGGGATCGTTGCTAAAACCGGATCTTTTCGGCTCATCGATATTGTGGATGCTCAAAGTGCCGGCTGGAATATTTTTAGTCAGATTTTAGGTTTTGGTGTGTTTTATACTGCTGCTCTCGCTGAAACCCATCGTTTACCTTTTGATTTACCCGAGGCGGAAAGTGAGCTGGTCGCGGGCTTTCACTCAGAATATAGCGGTTTAAAGTTTGGTATGTTTTTTGTTGGCGAATACATGGGTATCACCTTGATGTCCGCGATGATGACCGTGCTCTTTTTTGGTGGTTGGCATGGACCGTTTCTTCCGCCCTTTTTGTGGTTCATGATCAAAACTTGTTTGCTGATCGCAAGTTTCATTCTCATCCGAGCCGCCCTGCCCCGCCCTCGCGTGGACCAGTTGATTATTTTTGGTTGGCGCGTGCTTCTGCCGCTCAGCCTGGTGAATCTCATGCTCACTGCTTTATTGGTGATTATTTAGGTGGTGGCTTATGTTAAGCATTATTAAAAGCATTTGGGTGGTTTTGTCCCATACCTTTACCAAAACCACCACAAGGCAATATCCAGAAGAAAGGCCCGAACTTTCACCTCGCTATCGCGGCCGCATAGTTCTCACGCGCGACCCGGATGGTGAAGAACGTTGTGTGGCTTGCTATTTGTGCTCAAGCGTATGTCCGGTTGATTGCATTGCCCTGGAAGCAGCTGAAGACAGTCGCGGCCGTCGCTTTCCTAAATCGTTTCGTATCAATTTTTCCCGCTGCATTTATTGCGGGCTATGTGAAGAAGCTTGCCCTACCCTCGCTATTCAGCTCACCCCTGATTTCGAAATGGCTGAATATAAACGCGCCAATATGGTTTATGAAAAAGAGGATTTACTCATATCAGGCACCGGCAAAGCACCTGGTTATAACTATTATCGTGTGGCCGGTCTCGCTATATTTGGCAAAGACAAAGGACAAGCAATCGGCGAAAAAGCACCTGTGGATATTCACAGTTTGCTCCCTTAGGAGTTTTGATTTATGGAAAGCCTGTTTTATATCCACGCCATAATGGGAATCATAGCCATGGCCTTCGCCATGATGATAAAGCATACCGTTCATGCTTTGCTGGCCTTCGTTGCCTCGCTGCTATTTTTGTCAGTGTCAATGTATCTTTTGTCGGCGCCGCTGGCGGCTGGTCTTTTAATTATTGTTTATGCCGGCGCCATCATGGTGTTATTTGCTTTTGCCATTATGCTCCTACAATTACCTGGTCCTGGCGCGACGCCACCTACGGTGACTAAAAAAAGTTCGCTGATTCTTTCTCTTTTGGCTTTTTGTATTTTTTGGGGCGAACTGGCTTTTGTTATCCGTTCAGGGCTATCAGCGCCGAGCATAAATCATCAGGGTATCAAAGACATCGCGAGCGCTCTCTTTGTAAAATACGGATTTTTAGTGGAGCTCTCCTCCATGCTTTTATTGGCGGGCCTCGCTTCAGCCATTTATGTGGGCGCAAACTTCATGAATCATGCGCGCCGCCCGGAGGTTAAAGCCTAATGATTCCTCTTGAGCACATTTTAAGCATTGCAGGCGCCTTGTTTGCCCTCGGATTAATGGGATTGATGCTGCAACGAAGCATCCTGCGCCTCCTTTTATCCGTGGAAGCCCTGTTTAATGGGGCAGCTTTTGGCTTTATTGGCACCGCGGTACATTTTGGGAACGTCGATGGGCATCTCATGTTCTTGTTGATTTTGGCAGTGGCGGCGGCGGAAGTCTGTATCGCGCTCGCTATCGTTCTCAACTACGACCGCCTCTTTAAAAGCCTCGATATAACTTTGTTGAGCAAGGATTAAGGCATGACTTCACTCTTATTAATCGCCTTACCGCTCTCCTCCTTCGTGATCTTGCTCTTTAGCGCCTCATTTTTAAAGCGCTTTGTGCTGGGTCTCGTGGCAGTGGGCGGCATCGCTTTGTCGGCGCTTTATGCCCTATTTTTATTGTTCAATGCTAATGCCGATTTGCGAGTGGTTGAGAGCTTTTTCACCTGGCTGCCGGCAATGCCTGGTTTTGAGGCCATTGAATTTGCCACCCACCTCGACACGCTTTCTTTAACTATGTGCTTAGTGGTCACTTTTGTGTCTTCTTGGATCGCTCTTTACGCGTGGGAATACATGGCTCACGAAGAGGGATTGGGCCGCTTTTTTGCTACCGTAAATCTCTTTGTCGCCTTCATGTTGCTCTTGGTCCTCGCAGATAATTTATTGCTGCTTTTCGTAGGCTGGGAAGGCGTGGGTTTATGCAGTTATATTCTCATCGGCTTTTATTTTCGCGAGCCCAAAGCCCAAGCTGCAGCCATGAAAGCTTTTATTACCACGAGAATTGGCGATGTCTTTTTGCTAATCGGTATCATCATTTGTTTTCTCCTGTTTGGCACGCTTAATATTGCCACCATCATTGGTGAAGCCGTGGTTAACTACCCTGAGGGCTCGTGGCTAATCACCATCGCAGCTTTGTGCTTCTTAGGGGGTGCTGTCGGAAAATCCGCTCAATTACCACTGCAAACTTGGCTTGCCGACGCCATGTGGGGACCTACCCCCGTGAGCGCGCTCATCCATGCTGCCACCATGGTGACAGCGGGTGTATATTTGCTCGCGCGGCTCGAAGGCTTATTCTCTATCGCCCCGCTGGCCCAAGAGGCGGTATTGATGGTGGGAGCTGCTACCCTGCTTTTTGCAGGGATTATCGCTTGCCTTCAGACCGATATGAAAAAAGTTCTCGCCTATTCCACCATGAGCCAACTTGGTTATATGTTTTTGGCTTTAGGAGCTGGTGCTTATCAAGCGGCTATTTTTCATCTTGCCACTCATGCTTTTTTTAAAGCCTTGTTATTTTTGTCGGCGGGTGTGATCGGACATGGGCTGCATACTTATGATTTAAGAAAGATGGGCGGTCTGAGAACTGAACAGCCTCTTTTATTTTGGCTCTTTCTGGTGGGTTCATTAAACTTGGTGGGATTGCCATTTTTAAGCGCGGGTTTTTTTAGCAAAGAATGGATCATGAGCCATGTTCATGAGGTGCCCTGGGCATGGAACATCGGCGTAGCAGGCGCCCTGCTCACGGGTCTTTATACGTTTCGTATGCTCATCTTAGCGTTTTTTGGTAAAAAGAAAGCGAACATGACAAGCCATGCAGGCTGGGTGATGGTCTTGCCCTTGGTGGTCTTAGCTATTTTTTCCCTCTCGATGGGTTGGCTAGAAACTCCGTCTTTGATCGCTGAAAATAAATGGCTATCACACTGGCTCTCATCAAGCGTTCCCACCAGGGCTTTGCCTGCGGAGGAAAGCCTTTTGCTGTTGTTTGCGCCAACCATTGCCGCTGGGCTGGGCGCGCTCTTTGCCATTTTAGTTTACGGAATTTGGCGAAGGCAACCGGCTAATAACTCCGTGGTTTCCCTCTTGAGGAATGGCGGCGGATTTGACGCGCTTTATAATGGAATCATTATTAAACCTTATCAGTGGGGCGCTCAGGTCTTAGGAAATGATTTGGTGATACTCCTCGAACGAGCTTTGAGTTCTGTACTCTCGCTATTTTTCCAATTCATTCACCGCCTTCATAGCGGCAGGCTCGCGGCTTATGTGTCATTTTTAGTTATGGCGGCCCTCGTTATGGCCGGCAGTATGGTGATTTTATGATGCTTCCCTTGCTCTTGTTGGTGCTTTTTTTGAGCGGGCTTTTTTCTTTATTGGGCCCAAAAACCCCACTGGCCTCAAAACTAATTCCAATTGGCTGCTTGGGCATTGCCTTCGTCATCGCAGGGATGCTCGGTGCTACACTGGAGCAGCAGGCCTCTGCAACCTATTGGCCGCTTGAATGGCAGGTGCCATGGATTCCATCGTGGGGCATCAGCTTTCATCTCGCCATCGATGGATTTTCTTGGTGGCTCATTGTGCTCACCTTAGCCATGGGAGCACTCGCTTGTCTTTATGCTAAGCCCGAGTCCGGGGCGAATATTTATTTTGCCGCCATCTCATGGACTATTTTTGGTGTCGTTGGCCTCTTTATGGCGGCCGATTTATTTTTGTTTTTCATTTTTTGGGAACTCTCTCTTTTGCCGGTTTATTGGATAATGCTGGCTCACGGACAAACTGGACGTCCTGCAACTTTACGTTATGTGCTTTATACCCAAAGTAGTGGCCTGATTTTATTGCTGGCGGTCCTAGGGCTTGCACTCGCTCACTTTAAAGTAAGCGGCGTGTTGACTTTCGATTACGCCCAGCTGTTATCGAGTTCTATTGATCTTGAGTTTCAATTTTATTTCTTCCTGATGTTTTTGTTGGCTTTCCTCATCAAGCTTCCAGCTTTTCCTTTTCATGGCTGGCTCCCAGCCCTCTTTCAAGAAGCCCCCGTGCCGATTATTTTGGTAGGAGTGCTCGTAAAAACAGCTGTCTTTGGTCTCGTAAGATTTAGTTGGCCGCTCTTTCCTGATGCATCTGAAGCCTCAAGCTTGCCTCTGATGCTCTTAGGCGTCCTCAGTATTATCTATGGGGCAGTATTGGCTTTTAGTCAGCGGGATCCTCGTCGAGTTTTGGCATATGGAACGCTAAGTCACGTAGGAATGTTATTGATCGCCATCTTTTCCCATAATCAACCTTCCTTTCAAGGGCTGGTCGTGCTGCTCATTTGTCAAGCATTAAGCACAGGCGGGCTGTTGATGATGATCAGCCATTTGCCCACGGTCGATTTAAAATTTAGCCACGGCCTATGGCACAGAAGTCCTTCTTTTGCGGTAGCCTTCCTGGTGTTCTTATTGGCAGGTTTAGGCTTCCCCGCCTTCGGGAATTTTATTGGGGAATGGCTAGTGTTATGGGGAGCCTTCGCAAGCATTCCTTTCGTGTCAGTGTTAGCTGCACTGGGTATGGTTTTAGGCGCGGTCTATTCTTTGTGGCTCTTTCAAAAATTATGCTGGGGCGAACAAAGCAAAAGCCCTGTCATCACGATTAATCCTACCCAAAGCATAGTATACGGTCTGATGATTGTAGCTCTCCTCGCCATTGGTTTTTACCCAAGCCTCATCATAAATTCTTTGAGCATTGAGTATTCCGAGCTGCAGCCTATCTTAGAGCCCCTAAGTGCCTCTCAAAACCCACAGGTAGTTTTGCCATGAACCCCATCTTTGCTAGCGATTCGCTATCACTCTTTGCCCCTTTCTTATCCGTAAGCGCCGCCATCGCATTCCTTATTGGCGGACACATTGCACGCTGGTCCACAACCATAATTTTGTCATTAGTTGGGCTCGCTTTAGGATTTGCCTGGTTCATTGGTTTTTATTCCCCCCCGACCGGCCTCAGCTCGTGGGGAATTTCTTTTGATGCCTTAGGAACTTTAGGGACGCAGCTTCTTTTGCCAGCCATTTTCCTTGTAGCTATAATGGCAATGGACCTTACAGAATATGATCGAAAAATAGGTTCACTGCTTTTGGTACTTTTAAGCGGCATCGGGGCTATCGCGGTTTTAATCAGCCACAACTGGATGATCCTCTTCGTCGCCATCCAATGCATGTCCATTCCCATTTATGCGTTGATCGCACGCGATACCAATAATCCAAACGCTGTCTCCGCATCGCTGCGTTATCTGCTCTTATCGGCCCTTGCTATGGCTTTCATGCTCTTTGGTATTTTATTACTTTATGCTGCCACTGGCACTCTCGATTTTCATGAACAAGCAGCTGTCATGCAACCTAGCAGCCTCCTGATTTTAGGCTTTGCCTTGGTTTTGGTGGGTTTAGGTTTCAAGCTAAGTGTTTTCCCCCTCCACATTTGGACACCCCAAGTTTACCAAAACTCGCCTTTTTTTGTCGTCGGGCTCATGGTTGTAATCGCTAAAAGTGCGGTGATGATAGCGCTTTTGCGCGCATTTCTCGTGGTTTTCGCCACCCCCCCAAGCGCTTTCATAGCGGTGCTGTCCGCAATGGCCATAATTTCCATGTGGTTGGGAAATGGCCTTATGCTCAAAGAAAAACGTTTCATCGCATTGCTTGCCTTTTTATCCATCGGCCACATGGGCTTTTTATTGGTGGCTTTATTGGCTAAGAATCAGCTCGGCATCGAGGCTATTTTCAGTGATATCACGGCCTTTGGCCTTGCCTTGCTGATAATTTTAGCAAGCATCAAATCTCTTGATAAAAGATGGAGTGCGCACTTCACTATCGATGAATTTCGAGGTCTTGTTCGTCAGCACCCCACCCACGCGCTTGTCTTAATTTTGGCCCTGATATCCTTAGCTGGTTTCCCCTTAACTGCAGGTTTCATCGGCAAATACTCAGTTTTTATGGCCAGCATCGAGGCCCACTTGTGGTTTTTTATTCCGCACATGGCCATTACAAGTATCCTAGGCTTATGCGCTTTAGCGAGAATAATTATCGTGATGTTTGAATTACCCGTCGAGAATAGTGTGAGCAAAACAAGCATCTCAATCCCGCTGGTCGTCGGTGCGCTTGCTCTCCTCGCTTTTGGTATATTTCCTGAAACCTGGCTTTTGTGGGTTAAGAGCCAGAGTGCAGGCCTAAATCTACTGAAATGATCAGGTAATTTCGTCCAATCCACCCCCATTGGGAATAAACTCTCTAGTAGGCTCTAGGCGCCTATTTAGAGGGGTACCAGATGAAAAGGGGAAATTCACTTCTTGTGTTTATACTAACAAGT
>CAYJDW010000024.1:0-36827 GCA_964368985.1 uncultured Myxococcales bacterium
AAACCTATAGATCTAGGAAGATTTGATTAGATTTGATCAGGTTTTTAGGAGCGGAAAAGATCGATTATGAAGATATTCGCTCTTCACTTCGCAAGGAACTCGGGATTGTTTCCTCCATATTGTAAAAGATGACCGAGCTCCTGGTATAGCCAAGCTCATGGTATCGCTGCAACAGACATTTCATATGCCATTGACTGAGCAACAGCTTTTTAATTGGCCCACTGCTCTAAAGCAACAGCCACACGAGATTTAGCAGAACTTCTTGACTATGGCTGTCTGGTAAAACTCCCAGGAGGAGGGCGCAGTACCAGCTATGCATTGTCGATTTGATTTTTTGTGGATTAACATTTCAAAAAGGGCGGAGTTTGTAAAATATATCTAATGTGGGTTATTTATTTCCCATTAGCTCCTTGCATGATTCTCACAAACGAAGGTTTTTGAGAAAGGTCTTGAAAATAACGACGAGTGATTAATAAAACTTGAAATAAGCAGAAGGTCCAAATGATTGTTCCTCCAAGAAACTTTTTGTGGGGAACGCAATGAAAGCACTATATGCACTCCTTTCTATCGCTGTGATCTGCTCTTTAAATCTTTTTGCCAAAGGACCTATTAGGATAGGAAGAGCTCAAAGTCATTCATATGATGCTGTCCATTGCACAGTATGCAATCAAGACATTCTCGGCTCAGGAGCGAATGTCTTCCTAGAGCATCTTTTAAATGACCACTCCAATAGAAATCTTAAAATAATTTCTTTCGAATCTGGTGTAAAGACGAGTTGGAGCTTGAGCTATCATTATGAAGAGGAGGAAAAAATAAAGCCTAAAAATAATTTCCGGGTAAAGGTAAAAGATGCTCATAACCAGTCTTTATTTAATCTTATTCATTGCGAAGTATGTGATGCAAATATCACGGGAAAAAAATTGAAAAGCTTCTTAGAGCATGTTTTCAATAAACATGGCGACAAAAATCCTCATGTGATTTATTCTAAAGAATTGCCAATAGCCTGGGAATTAAAATATTCTTATGAAGAGTAATCCTCCTCAACTCTGACATCCTTGCGCGGGCTCAGGTAAAAAATTGGCCGAAGCTGAAAAAAGGTATTATCAGAAAATCGCCCATCTTCACGATCGACAGCATTGATCCTAGATTCCTCGGAAGGAATATAAACGTCGAGACTTTTCGTGGCGAAGCAAACACCGTCAAAAACCACCAGCTAAAGCCAAACCGCAATGAGACTTTTTTGGAAATAAATATCTTTTCTGCTTGGTTTTTTAAGAGTTTGTTCTTTAAGGACCATCCCCATGACTCATATTCGCCTCACTATGGCCCAAGCCCTCATTCGCTTCCTCGACCAGCAATATTTTTGTGACGGTGAGAAAGAACATAAATTCATCGCCGGCATCATGGGTATTTTCGGGCATGGCAATGTCACGGGTTTAGGTGAGGCGCTGGAAAATGAAGAGCACGCTTTGCCATTTATTCGCGGCAACAACGAGCAAGGCCTCGTGCATGCGGCCACTGCTTTTGCGAAGCAGCACGATCGGCAAAAGATCATGGCGGTGACATCGTCCATTGGGCCTGGGGCCACTAACATGGTGACCGGGGCGGCTACTGCAACGATTAATCGTTTACCGGTGCTTTTATTGGTGGGCGACATATTTTCTGGGCGGGGCCCGGATCCCGTGCTTCAGCAACTGGAACACCCACTTTCGCATCACATCACCGTCAATGATTGTTTTAAGCCGGTGAGCCGCTATTTTGATCGCATTGACAGGCCGGAACAGCTTATGACGGCCATGCTTAAAGCGATGGCTGTTTTAAGTGACCCTGGCCAAAGCGGGGCCGTGACGATTTGTCTGCCACAGGATGTGCAGTGCGAGGCCTTTGATTATCCCGAGAAATTTTTTAAAAAGCGTGTTCATCGAATGCGACGACCATCTGCGGAAGATTGGCAGATTAAGCAAGCAGTCGAGATGATAAAAAGAAGCGAGCGTCCGCTGATCATCGCTGGCGGTGGGGTGCACTATGCCAAAGCCGCCGAAGCCTTGCAAAATTTGGCCGAAAAGATGGCCATTCCCGTGGCTGAAACCCAAGCTGGCAAAAGCGCCATTTTAACTGACTCACCAGTATTTTTAGGTGGTCTTGGAGTGATAGGTACTAGAGCGGCGAATCAGCTGCTTAATGAAGCCGATCTCGTGATTGCCATTGGCACCAGGCTGGCCGATTTTGTTACCAGTTCTAATACTTTTTTAAAATCTCAGGAACTCATCAGTATAAATATTGACTTGCATGATTGCAACAAGCTAGAACCTGCGCTTTCTATCCAAGCTGATGCGTTGAAAGTCATCGAGGCCCTTGATGAGGCTCTCAGTAAAACTGGTTTTAAGACTTCAAAAATTTATCTCGATGAAGTGAATAAAAAGCAAACTGCGTGGCGCACTATTCGAGCGCAATTATTCGCACAACAGCCCGGCGAGCCCTTCAACCAAGTGCAAGTTTTGGGATGCCTCAATGAACAGATTCATAAAAATGCCGTTGTCGTAGCAGCCGCAGGCAGTTTGCCGGGGGATTTACAGCGCCTTTGGCATGCCGGGTCGCGAAAGGGCTATCACCTCGAATATGGCTATTCCTGCATGGGTTATGAGGTGGCCGGGGGACTTGGGGTGAAGCTTGCAGAGCCTGAGCGCGATGTTTGGGTTATGGTGGGCGATGGCAGCTTTTTAATGATGCATTCAGAAATTGTCACGGCTCTACAAGAGGGGCTAAAAATCAATATTGTATTATTTGATTCACAAGGCTTTAACTGTATCAAATCTCTCCAATGCGCGTTCGGCAGTCAAGGTTATGGTACCGATTTACGCTTTCGAAACCCCCGTACCCGCCAGCTTGATGGTGAAATAATTCCCATCGATTTTTCCCGCTACGCCAGTGCTTTGGGTCTTAAAACTTGGGCTCCCCGCACGTGGGCAGCCCTCACTACCGCGATCAAAGAAGCAGAACAATGCCCTTCTTCAACGTTAATCGAGGTTACAGTAGAGCCTGGCAGCCAATCACCAGGTTTTGACAGTTATTGGAAAATAGCGGTCAGTGAAGTTTCAAAAAGCCCACGCGTAGAA
The DNA here is from genome assembly GCA_964368985.1 of uncultured Myxococcales bacterium. GTDB lineage: Bacteria > Myxococcota > UBA727 > UBA727 > JABDBI01. The sequence goes on from CAYJDW010000024.1 coordinate 3,117, forward strand.
AGCATTCGCGCTCAACAAAGGATTAAATAATGACTCATATCAATTGCCTTTCACCGCTCGATGGCAAAGATCTCGGCACGGTTGAAAAAGATACCATTGATTCTCTCAATAAAAAAATTTTTATAGCGCAAGCACAGCAAGTTGAATGGGCCGAGCAAAGTATAAAAAATCGTGCTCAAATAATGTTTAACTATCGCCATTTAGTTGCGAGAAATAGTGAAGAATTGATTCACAGTATTCATCAAGAAAATGGCAAAACCATCGATGAGGCGCGCGCCGAAGTTGACAAAGTCATTGAGCTTATCGAATTCGCCTGCTCAATGCCGGCGATTATGATGGAGCAGGGCCTAGAAGTGAGTCGCGGCGTAAATTGCACCATGACCCATCGGCCTTTGGGCGTGGTGGCAAGTATTACGCCTTTTAATTTCCCTTTGATGGTGCCGAATTGGACGGTGCCCATCGCCCTCATGGCGGGTAATGCGGTGCTCTTAAAACCCTCTGATATCGTCCCGAAGAGCCCGCTTCTAATGGCAAAGTTGCTGAAGGAAGCAGGTTTGGCGGACGGATTATTTTCAGTTATCGAGGGGGGCGCGGATTTAGTACAAGCTTTATGCGACCACGAAAGCATTAAGGCGGTGAGCTTTGTGGGCTCCACTAGGGTTGCTGAAATGGTGTATCGCGCGGCTACCAATAATTTAAAACGCGCACTTTGTCTGGGCGGCGCCAAAAATCACTTGTTGGTATTGCCTGATGCGGATCCAAAGATGACGGCGGAAAATGTTGTAGCGTCTATGAGTGGCATGGCGGGACAGCGCTGCATGGCGGCATCGGTGATGGTGGCGGTGGGTGATTGCGACCACATCATTTCGCTCATCAGCGACGAGGCCCGAAAAGTAGTGCCGGGTACAAACTTAGGATCGATTATTTCAGCCGAGGCTAAAAAGCGCATCGAACATCATATTGCGACGGCCGAAGAAGAGGGCGCTAAGATTATTCTCGACGGACGAGGCGCTATCGTTAAAGGAAAAGAGGGGGGCCATTATTTAGCGCCCACCATTATTGATCACGTCAAACCCCACATGCGGGCAGCGCGCGAAGAAATTTTTGGGCCCGTACTTTCCATTCTGCGCGCGAAAAATGTCGACGAAGCCATCGCCATTCAAAATAACAATCCCTACGGCAACGGCGCGTCGGTCTACACCCAAAGCGGCGCGCACGCTAAATACGTACGAGAACGATTGAGCGCAGGCATGATAGGCACCAATATCGGCGTTCCCGTACCGCGAGAGCCTTTTTCTTTTGGGGGAATGAAAGCATCGAAGTTTGGCGCCGGTGATATCACGGGCGCAAGTTCCATTCAATTTTGGACGGAGTTGATAAAATACACCACCAAATGGGCAGCTGAGGCCCGGACTAACTGGATGTCATAATGCACTTGTGCGCACTCACGCAAAAAAAAATCCTATCCTTTATAAAAATTTTGCCAGGCATTACTAGCTCATATGCTAATAGCGATTAGCGAAAGTCTTTCGTCGACAAAACCATCTTGAAGGAATGTTATTTTAATGTAGGTTATCGACTCAATATTTTCTTTAATAGCTGGTTAATGGTTAGCTCAGCAAATGGTTAAAGAAATTTAAATATGGAGTCTATAATGAAGAAATTTTTTTCTTCTTTTATTTTTTGTTTTTTCTTCGGACATTTGGCGGCGCATTCAGCGATTGATGCTCAACATGTTTTAGACATGGCCAATTTAGATGAAGCACAAGTCAATGATTTGCTTCTTTCTTATAAACAAAATGAGCAAGAGCTATTAAGCCAGTTGCTTCAACAAATTAATGAAAAGGCGGATGACTTAATAAGAGACATTAATGACCCACGAGAGATTTTCAGTTTTTTCTTGAGCGTCTATTCCACAATGATGGGAGGAGCAGAAGAATATCTGCGGGATGCAAGCGCGGAAGTCTCGGTGAGTGTTATTGACAAAATAAACGCCCAGCTTAACTGGAATGAAATTTGGGAGGCAAACAAGGTTAAGGATCGCGCTGCCGTGCTGCCCCTAGCTCGCCTAGGAACCCCATACACTTATTGTAGCACTAAGGTGGATTCCATTTTAGGTATCAGCCGGAAGTCCGCGTGTCGTCAGGCAGAGAATGTCCAGTTTGAATCCAAGTGGTTCGCTAATGTGGAAGACGCTTGGTTATCGCCTAAGAGAGCCACCAACCAACACCAACCTCGTTGGTTATTGTCTACGACCTATTCAGCAGATTATTGTCGTCATGCCCACGAGACTGGGGACTTTGATGGCCTTCTAAAAATCTGCAATAAAATAAGTACGTTGGAGACAATCCACAACATTCTTTTTATGAGTCAACTTCCCTGCATGCAAGATGCGGTAGCAAAAGATAATAAAGAAGATGTTCTTCTTTTTGCAGATCAAATATTTTACCCAAGAAGTTCGATTATGATGGCGCGAGTCATTGGAGGACCTGCCCAAAAACACGCTTTAGAAAATATCCAAAAACTCTCAAGTGCTGCTGCCATTTCTGCAATAAATAAACTTGAATTGAAAACAACCAAGGAAATAGGTGAAGTAAGCTATAAGCTAGTTAATCTCTATGCTTTAGCTTCTTTTACCATGTCCGATTTCATGAGTGCCTTCAACGAGGTATATGATCATATTTCTTTAGTTATGAAAGGTGATCATTTTAATTTAACACCTATACAAATTGACCAAATATTAGCGAAGAAGAATAAAGGCTCAGATGAGAGCCTTAAAGAAAAATTGATGAAATCTTTTGAGGACATCAATATATAAATTTTTCCTGATTCGTTAAGTTAGAATTGGCAACAATAATCTTTGGATTTATTGTTGCCTTTTTCGTAGTTAGAACCGACAACTTAGTGAAGTCACCAATCCTGCCGAAGCTATAAAATGAAAAAGAGAGGAAAGGTCTTTAGGTGAAAGCTGGTTTTGCTCCAAATAGCCGTCCAGTGATTTTCCGGATTTAAGGGCCGCGAGCAATTTAAAACTTTGTTTCTCGAGTGACTGAACAAAAACTTGATGATTTTGTTTGTAGAGGACCAAATATTCACCACCCGGATGCTCGCTTAGTTCCTGCCTATTTTTCCTGCGGTTTTTCCACATGTGATAGATGGGCGCTTTGAGTTCGAGCAATGACACGGATTCCCCGAAATTTATTATGCAGTTTGGATTGGTTTCTATTTTTACCAATTCTTGTGGTTCTAAATGCTGATGCTGGGGCAAATGAAAAGTTGTAAAGAATGCTAAATCAAGGCGCGCTAATTCACTTAGAAAAGAAGGCCTAGTAGATGATTTAAGAAAGACGCTGAAACCATATCCATAACTATTAAGGTTATAAGATATAGATGGATGCACAGCGATGTATTCTTCGCAGCACCGAAAAAATTCTTCGTCACCCAAGGCAGACCAAAGCCCTTCGTAAATTTCCCCAAGCGCTTCAGTAAGCCGGCAAATATAGCCTCTTTGGTAGATCTGGAGAGCCGCATAGCTGTTTTTTAATTTTCCAGCCGCTTTAATAGAGGATAAAAAATCATCATCTAACGGTTGGTTTTTAAACAGGTCTATAAATTGTTTTTGAAAGTTTTCTAAAGTCATGGTTTTTGGGTCACTTGGCATGATGTAAATCCCAGATTTTTTTAGCCTTCAGAGCTTCCTCTTCTAGTCTAGAAAATTCGGGTATGTCGTCATCCCACTCAATCATGAATGGTATATTAGGAGCACTTTTTATATAGTCCGAGAAGAGTTGCCAGACCTCGGGAAAGACAGGTTTTGAATGAGTATCGAATAAATAATCGCCTTTATCAGTAAATCCCGCCAAGTGAATTTGCCCGACTAAATCGGGATGAATTTGCTGCAAGCATTTTTTAGGGTCCAGCTTAAGATTGGTGGCACTTACAAAAACATTATTGATATCTAATAATATTTTTGCCCCCGATTTTTTAGCGATTTCGCTCATAAATTCATATTCAGACATCTCGCTGCTTAAAAACATCATATAGCTAGAGATGTTTTCTAATAAAATATTTCTTCCTAAATAATTTTGGGCTTTATCAATATTGTTAAGAACAATTTTTAAACTTTCTTGATTGTAGGGAAATGGTAAAAGATCATGGATATTATGATCCTTTAGACCCGTCCAGCAGAGGTGATCAGAAACAATAAAGGGTTCTATTTCATCCACCAATATTCGTAGGCGTTTAAGATAATCTTCGTCTAGACCCGAGGCCGATGCGATGGACATCGAAACACCGTGGAGGGCAACCTGATAGTTCTTGCGAATCATCTCCAAAATTTTTCTCGGCCGCCCATGGGTATCGATATAGTTTTCGCTGATAGCTTCAAACCAATTAATCTTCGTTTTGGGTTTTTGCGCGAGAAAGTGGTAGTGAGCAGATCGAAGGCCCATACCCAGCATGCACTGCTTCACTCATCCCCCTATTGGCATAGATTTAGCTCTTGGATTTAAAGCTACCACCTTTTTCATCGCATTTCTCTTTCGTCACGCGTAACCAACCCTTGCCTTTACATTCATTGTTTCCCGAGCAGGTATATTTTTTGCCATTTTCATATACGCCACCGCAATCGCCGGTTCCTTTACAACTATTTACCCCGTGGCATTCACCTACTACTTCACCAGGAGCGCTATTGGCGGGAACTGCATAAGAGGCGGCTAATAAAATTCCAGAAATTGCGGCAGTTATCATAGTTTTTTTATCATTTTTCATAGTTATCACTCGCTTTAATTGGTTAATTTTATTGATAATTATTAGGGCTATTCAATTTTAGTAATTTTAAAGAGTTGAAGCACGTAAAAATTCGTGAAAATTTCCCAAAGCGTTATTTGATTAGCAAGTCCAGCTCAATGAAAATATTTATTTAGGATTTTTTTAGCGGACAGATAATGCATAAAAGCAATATAAGTACTAACTCCCCATAGCCCGATAAGAACCGCAAAAATTATTAATCCCACTTTTGGGCTCCAGAATAATCCCATAAGGCCAAAAATAAAGGCTGCTAAGAGAACATATTTCGTATGGGAAAGACGCTTTCTTGTAGTGATTAATTCTTGCATACAGGGATCTTGAGCGGAAAGATTTTTTTTAAGCATAGGATCGTTTAGCCTCTCATATTTCTTAGCGCTTATTCTAATATTTTTCATAAAATAAGGGATGGACAATGGAAAAAATGCATCACAAATTTGTAGCAGTATTAAATAAAAAAGCTCCAATCTCCTCGGTCCTCAACGCCCTCGGGCACATGGCGGCAGGCCTTGTGGGATCTTACCCCGATTCCAAAGAGATGTGCTTTGCCACCTATGTAGACAAAGATGGGGGAGAGCATAAAAGTATCTCGGATTTTCCTTTCATAATTTTGCAAGCTGACAATGCTAATCAGCTACGAACTTTGCGCAATAAATTGCTGGAGACCGATATTCATTTTGTCGATTTTACGAGCACGATGACCATTGGTACTTATGCTGAACAACAAGAACGCACGCAAAATACGCCCGAGGCTGAGCTTGAATATTACGGCCTATGTGCATTTGGGTTGGTAACAAAACTTAATCCGTTAATTAAGAAATATTCTTTGTGGAAATAATTAGGCGATATTCAGTCAAGGAGGCGAAGCTAGCTGGGCCAATGGCATGCGAGATGATAATGCGAATATATCCGCCAAATCCGCGGTGAATTTGACGATAGTTGTTAAGGAACGATAAAACATGAAAAAAAATAAACTAAAAAGCTTAGTGTTATGTTCCCTTTTTCTTTTGTCATGGCCAACTTTGGCAACGAGTGAGATCGCGCCTCAACAAAAATGGACTATCAGCGCTAACCTCGCCGAGACGGCGGCTTTCTTAATCGGAAAAGGAATTCTCGATTGGCCCATTACTTTCATTCCGGTGCATCTGGATGGGAGCTATAGTTTTAATAAAAACTGGGCTTTGGCGTTTGGGGCAGTCTATCGCTACGAAAACTACGGAAAAGAAATAAAAAATGAATTTGGAAAGGGAAAACTTAGTGAACTATGGACCAATTATCATGAATTATTTCTCATGGCGGGCCCGCGTTATTCCTTCTTTTCGACGAGCAATCAAGGATTGTATGCGGCATTTAAAGCAGGCCTCGGGGGCGCTGTTAGCTCCGGCGGCTATGCGTTTTCGGCTGTCATGCAGCCGGAAATTGGCTACGCATTAGTCTTCGGTGAAGAAACCGCTTTTTTCTTGGATTTTGCTTTGGGAACTTTATTAAATTTGCCTCTCATTGAGCGTCCACGCTTGGGCTATGATCTCTCGGGTATAGGCTGGCTTGTACATCGTACTATTCCCATTATCAGGGTGGGAATTGGGATAGCGTTTTAATGTGTTGAATAAGCTCAAATTTAGTTTGATGGTTGAGTAATCTAATGTCCTTTTTAAGTATCCTAAGAAGTCGCTGACGAAATTTGCCCATGCATGATCAGATTCGCACATTGTTTCAGATCAATATCGCCTATCTCAAAATGTCCGACGCTTGATCCACGGTGGAGGATCACAACTTTGTCGACGATACGTTCGATATGATGCAGCGTGTGGGTGATGAAAATGACCGCGATACCTGCCTCAGCGGCTTCTTTTATATAATCGAGCACTGCTTGAGTTTGCCCTACGGAGAGTGCGCTCGTGGGCTCGTCGAGAATTAATAATTTAGCGCCGAAAAAACGTGCCCGCGCAATGGCTATAGCTTGGCGCTCGCCGCCAGAAAGTTTGCTTACATTGTCATTAGGATCGAGTTTTCTTTTGAGGCCCATGAGGGTGAGTTCTTGAAAAACCACTTCGCGCATGAACTTGTGGTCAAGCCATTTCACAGGGCCGAGGGATTTAATGGGTTCAGCGCCGAGAAAAAAATTGCGCGCAATCGATAATTGGTCGACGAGACCTAAATGTTGATAGACGGTTTGTATGCCCATAGCGCGGGCTTGCTGAGGACTAAAATTATTTTGTTCAATGACGTGCCCTTCCCAAAAAAGGTCACCAGCGCTGGGCTGGTGAAAACCTGCGATAATTTTAATTAAAGTTGATTTTCCGGCGCCATTATCACCCAACAAGGCCAGAACTTCGCCGCTTTTGATCTCTAAGTTCAAATCTTTAAGGACGCGCACAGGGCCGAAATTTTTCTCGATACCGCTCAATTTTAATCGAGTCATCGACATAATCAGGCCTGCGCTTGGAGACGTTTTAGATTGGTATTCATGATGACGGCCATTACTAAAATAGCCCCTACCAAGGCCCTAAACCAATAAGTCGATACTCCGGCTTGCACGAGGCCGCTCGCGAGTACGCCCATGATGATGGTGGCGAGCACCGTTCCTACGATGGTGCCCGACCCACCGGTAAGTGTGGTGCCGCCAATGACCGCAATAGCGATGGCGCGTAGTTCATATTGTTCACCGGCGGTAGGGGAAAGACTCATCATGTGAGCGTATTGGATGACGCCGGCTAAAGAAGCAAGAAAACCCGTCACCACAAAGCACAACATCTTAACCCGCTTTACTTTGACGCCCATAGAGAAAGCTGCTTCTTCATTGGCTCCCGTCGCCATAATGAGATTTCCCAAAGGATGATAATTCAAAATGAAGAGAAAATAGCCGCTCAAAAATAGCCACCATAAAAGTGATGATTTAAAACCATGGCCTAAATCACTCACGAAGAATTGCATGACAACGTTATTTTCCATGGCCGCGATAGGAAAACCATCGGTCACCACTAAAACCAGCCCGCGAAAGATGAGCATGGTTCCGAGCGTGGTGATGAAGGAGGGGATGCGGGTTTTAAGCGTGATAAATCCGTTGATGAATCCGATGCTCGAACCGCATAAGAGGGCGCACAGCAGGGCGCCCAAGGGGTGAAATGAGAGCGATGTGAGGAGCGCAAAAACCATGCCTGATAAAGCAAAGTTCGAGCCCAAAGAAAGATCGAATTCCCCCGCGATCATGAGAAGCGTCGCGCCTAAGGCTAAAATACCCATTTCGGTGGACACGCTGGCGATGGAGGAAAAAGTGGCCAATGAAAAAAAACTATCGCCTAAAATCGAAAAAATCACGATCAATAAAACCAGACCGAACATGACGCTGATTTCTTTCGTGTAGAGGAGTTTCCTCATGCTAGCGCACACCTTTTTTGACCAACTCTGCTAGTTGATTAATACCCGTTTTGTCGACGAGTGCTACGCCAGTATTTACATCGGCCGGAGATAAATCAAAGCGTGATTTTAAATCCAGCTCGATGATGGCCATATAGCCTTGCATGAAGGGCTGTTGATCGACGCTCATACTAAGGGCGTTATTTTTTATTTGTTCTAAGGTGAGGGGGGTTAGGTCAAAGCTTGCTTGAAGCACTTGAGGATATTCCTTATTGAGCCAGCGGGAAGCGGCATGAATACCAAAAGAACCGACAAAAAATATAGCTGAGGTGGTGGGATTTTTTTGTAAATAGCTGTGAATAATTTGTTGCGCCTGACTCGCGTCTACGGAAATATCCAGTTTATCGACGGTGATATTATTTTTTAAGAGCTCATTTTTAATGCCCATATAGCGACGTTCAAGTCCGACGTGACCGGCCTGGTGAATGGCAACCACCACGCGCTCTTTAATGCGCCCGCTTTGTCGTACTTCTTCAGCTAATTTTTGCCCAGCGATAGTATCATCCATACCAATGAAGGCGAGATAAGGATTATTGGCTTTGGCTTTTTCATTGGGGTGAGTATTAAAAGCAATCACGGGGATGCCTAATTTTTCAGCCTCTTTAAGACTTGCCGAGAAAGCTTGGTCGTCGGGAATACTGAGCGCAATGCCTTTCGGTTTGGCAGCGATGGCGGCGTTTAATAATTCCACTTGTCGCGCAATATCATTGGCTGTTTCCGGGGCCAAAATCTGTAAATCCACCCCCAGCGTAGTTTGGGCCTGCTTCGCGCCACTAAAAACGATATTCCAAAAAGGATCGCCTGCGCCTGCATGAGACACCAAGAAATAGCGCTGTTCGCTTTTTGGTGCTGCTTGATTGGATTTTTGGCAGCCGAGGAAAGTGATTATGGCCAATAGGCAGAATGTTCTCAACATGAGGTTTAGAACAGGGGAGGGGGTGTGCTTTATTTCGGGAAAGCTGTTTCATTGAAATAAAGCAAAAACGTGAGCTTTTTAACTCCCCCTATAAAAAGGCGTTGTTACATAAATTTTGGGGCTGAGGCCCGGCACCTACGCTCCCTCGCCCGCTTGCGGGAGAGGGCTGGGGGAGAGGGTGGAGAAACAAATACGAAGGATTTTTCTTCGAATAGCGTTCACGTTCATGTCTCTCCACCCTCTCCCAAGCCTCTCCCGCAAGCGGGAGAGGAGTTGTTGAGGGTTAAAACGGTCCCCATTTATACAACAAGGTCTTTTCAAAGGGGAGGCTCGACTCCTAAATCTGCTGCAAATGCCACAACTTTTTGTACCTATCTTGATTCCTCAGCAATTCCTCATGGGTCCCTTGCTCAACAATTTTCCCATTCTCGAGCACAATAATCCGATCCATATGCTTGATAGTGGATAATCTATGGGCAATGGCGATGACGGTGGTAGTGGAGTTTTCCAGCAAAGTATTGAGACTCGACTGTATCAATTGCTCAGTTTCAGTATCGAGACTCGAGGTTGCTTCATCTAAAACAAGAATCGGCGCATTTTTCAAAATGGCGCGTGCGATGGCGATGCGCTGCCTTTGGCCGCCGCTCAGTTTAATGCCGCGCTCACCCACCATCGATTCATATTGTTCAGGCAAACTTAAAATATAATCGTGGATATTGGCCATTATGGCGGCTTCAATAACTTCTTGTTTGCTCGCTTTAAGATTGCCATAGCGAATATTCTCTAAAATGCTGCGATGAAAGAGCAAAATATCTTGTGGAATCACTGAAATATTTTCCCGGATAGAATCAGTAGAAGATTGGCTAATATCCTGCCCATCGATCAACACCTGTCCACCATTCACTTTAAAATAACGCAACAAGAGCGAAATCAAGCTCGATTTACCTGCCCCCGACAAACCCACGAGCCCTATTTTTTCGCCCGCCTTGATGCTTAAGTCGAGCTTCGAAAATATGGGACGCTCAGGGCCATAGGAAAAATCTACCGCCTCAAAAATAATCTCAGGTTTTTTTACGACCAGCTGATGCGTCGCCCGGATTTCATGTTCATCATGGGGAGTTTTCATGATGGCAAATGAGCTTTTCATATCCCCGACATTTTTCATAAAAGTCTGCATCTTTTGAATGATTTGCCACAGTTCCCAGCTCATTTTTAGGGTAATAGTGATAACAAACACCAAATCCCCAGTGGTGGCCTGATTAGTCTTTCTTAAATGAATCATAAAAAGAAATAATGAGATAAGCATTAACCAATACAACAAGGCAGCAACGATATGTGATAAGAAGCCAAATTTATAGAGCTTAATATTAGATGGAATAAAATCTTTTTTAATCGCGTTATTTAATTGTGATAATTCATGTTTTCTCGTCGCGAAAGAAAATATGGTGAAGATATTGGTAACATTATCCGCTATCAATCCTAAAACGCTATGACGATGATTAGCGTTAATAAATGATAATTTATCCATGGTTTTAGAAAAGCGATACATTACCGTAAAAAAGATCACCGCCCATAGCGCCACAAAGAGACAGACTTTCACATTAACGATGGCGAGAACGCTAGTTAAAACCACTGTGCTGGCGACCCGCGCGGTGAGGTCGTGGTGCATGGAGGCCCAAAAATTATCATAGCCATCCAAGATCCCTTTGATGCGACTGGTAATACTGCCGCTTTGGGTATTTTGAAAAAAATAATAAGGATTGTGCTGAACGTATTCATAAACTTCGGTCAAAATAGCCTGGCGAACATAGGGTTCTGAGCGCCATTCGACAATGTCTGCGGACCGCCATACCACGTCGAGCAAAATATTTGCCGCGATGAAAATAATGATGGGTTTCATCAGCAGGGCATAGCTCACGTCGCCAGGGCCGGAAAAAGCGTCCACCACGAGTTTTAAAGAATAGTTGTTGGCGAAATCATAAAAACCCGTGAGAATAGGCGCCATGAGCATGGCCAAATAGTGCCATTTGAAGGGCCGAATTACGTGCCACAAAAAATGATAAACCGAGGCATGTTTTTTGTGGGCAGTGGACACGGGAATCTCCTAAAAATTTAAGCCTAATCTATTTTTTCGGATTGGCATTAATTATTCCTCTATCCTCATTGCGAGCACAGCGCGTCAATCCACACGCGGCGCCTCGTGCATTGATTGTCGTGCTGTCCTAAAGAGATTTGATTTAAGCACTATGGCCAACGTCTCGCGCTTGGAATAAGTTTGTGATAGCGCCACTTGCAATCAATTGGCGAACGGCGCAGTGGGTGAAAAAGTGAAATCGCAAAAAATAGGATTCTGGGCAGTTTTTGCCCTGGTGGCGGGAAGCCAAATTGGCTCGGGTGTTTTTATGCAGCCAGCAAGTCTGGCGCCTTTTGGGCTTTATGCACTTGCGGGTTGGTTAATCTCTGGCACCGGCGCCATTGCACTTGCCTTGGTATTTGGATGGCTGTGCGGAAAATTTCCCCGCACCGGCGGCCCTTATGTCTACGTTGAAGAAGCCTTTGGTCCCGTAGCTGGTTTTTTCGCGGGCTGGACTTATTGGGTGATTTCCTGGGTGAGCACGCCTGTGCTTTATGTGGCCAGCGTTGGTTATCTTTCGCCTTTGCTTGGCAATCCGCCGGTAGAAACTCTGGTCTGTCTTGAGCTCCTTTTATTATTTTCCCTCACTGCGCTTAATTTACGCGGTGTTTCAGCCGCAGGGCGGGCTGAATTTGTCCTTAGTTTACTAAAAATAGTTCCGCTCATTATTATGCCGCTCATTGCTTTTACCCATTTTGATCTGGGTAACTTCGTGGTGGATAGCGGCAAAGTAGGAAACTTTAGTCTTTCACATCTCCTTAGTTCAGTTGCCTTGCTTACTCTTTGGGGCTTTATCGGAGTGGAAACCGCGACTACGGCTGCAGGCTCGGTGGAAAATGCTTCAAAGACTATTCCAAAAGCGATTTTTACAGGAACTTTATGCGTTGCCATACTCTATTTCTTTAACAGCCTGGGCGTCATGGGATTAGTGCCCGGCGCCCAATTGGCGGCTTCACGCGCACCCTATGCCGATGCGGCGCAAATGATTTTTGGCGGCAATTGGCATTTATTAATTTCATTGGTGGCAGCGATTGTATGCATTGGTACCGCCAATGCATGGACTTTGTCGTCGGGCCAGGCAGCATTAGGGTTGGCGGAGGCTGGCCTTTTGCCAAAACTATTTCTTCAAAAAAACAAACATGGCGCGCCTAAATGGGGCATATTATCGAGCTGCATCGGAATCGTGCCGGTTTTGATATTAACTTCAAGTCAAAGCCTTAGCGCTCAAATAAATACTATTATTGATTTTTCGGTGACGGCATTCTTGTTTGTTTATTTGGCGTGTATTGCAGCTTTTTTCAAGATATCTTATCGCGAGAAAGCTCTTATGAAATCTTTGATCTATGTCGTCGCTGGCGTGGTCGGGGCGGGTTTTTGTCTATGGATATTATTTGAGACATCCTGGCATGTTATCGCTATCGCGAGCCTCTTTTCCTTGAGTGGAATTCCAGTGTTTCTTAGCCTGCGCGATCGAGGTAAGGCTCATATTTAGGACTTTCTGGTGCCCAGAAAATAATTAATGCGCCAAACGCATTAGCTCAAAGCTATCACCCATAAGTGCCAGAAATTTTTTTTCTGGTTATGGGGGAAGCAATGTTTAATTTTGTAAAAATTCTGGTTCCAATGTTCATGATGTTTATGTCCTTGGCAGCAAGTGCACATCACAGTTCTCCATGGGATGGCTACCCCGGCGACCGTCACGGCGGTCGTTATTGCGAAAATATTCGCTATGAACGCGAATGCTATCGCGCCGGTTGCGATTGGACTCGTCGTTACGGTTGTGTGCGCGGAGATAACGGCGGCGGTGGTGGCGGTCATGGTAACCGCTGTGAAGATATGTCACGAGGCGATTGTCGCAGAACCCGTGGCTGTGATTGGAATGACTATTACAATAGATGTATCCGAGGATAATTGGCCTTTGCTTTATCCAACATCAACCACAAATCACGCAAGGTTTTCCTGGACCGGCGGCATTTGTGGTTTTTTTTATGGCGATTGATTTTATTTTATTCTCCAGGGCAATGCTATATAATTAATTAAGGCTTTAAACGCAGGGAAATAAGCATGCACAAAAAGGCGAATTTTAGAACCATAAGCTGGTTTTTTTTGGTTATATGGATTGCAGGCTGCAGCAGTGTCGGCCAGGTACGGCCGACAAAATCTGAGCTTTCCGATGTCGACGTGATTATTGTCGGTGCTGGTATGGCTGGACTTACTGCGGCGAAAGAGCTTGAAGCAGCGGGGAAGAGTTTTTTGGTGCTTGAAGCGCAAAATCGTATTGGTGGTCGAGCCATGGTTGAAAAGAGTTTTCCCATCCCTGTTGATCTGGGAGCCGCTTGGTTTCACGGGGTGGAGGACAACCCGCTCGTGCCTATTGCCGATAAGATGGGCTTTCATCGAGTTGACACAGACCTTAATGGGCCCGTTTTTGTCGGTAAACGAAAAGCTACCGAGAAGGAATTAAAAGCTTGTGAAAAAACTGCAGAAGAGCTCGATGCCGCTATGTTGAAGGTCGTCAAATCCAAAAAAGATAAGGCAGTAGGTGCCCTGCTTCCGAGTAAAAAACCCTGCGCTGATTTGATAGCCTCAAACATTGGTCCCTTGGAAAGTGGCATTGAAATAAATAAGGTTTCAAGCATTACTGCCGCTTTATTCAATTCAGAAAACGATGATTTTATCCGCGAAGGCCTCGGAACTTTTGTTGCTGCTTATGGAAAAAATATTCCGGTGAGACTCAATTCAGTGGTCAATAAAATCGAATACAGCCTTTCTGGGGTAAACGTGAGCCTCACAACGGGCGAGCGCTTTCATGCTAAGCGTGTGCTCGTGACGGTATCTACCGGCGTGCTCGCTGCGGGTAAAATAGCTTTTGACCCACCTTTGCCAGCATGGAAACTAGACGCCATAAAAAAACTCCCCATGGGATTACTCAACAAAGTAGTGATGCAATTTAAAAAAGATATATTTAAAGACACCCCAAAAAACTCATGGGTTTTGTGGGATGGCCCCGGCAACGACAATATCGCGTTCGTTATTCGCCCGCTGGACGCTCCCATGGCAATCGCTTTTTATGGTGGTGAAACAGCTAAAGCCTTCGAGAAAAATGAGACCGCGGCCCTCAATCATGCAAAAAAAGCTCTCAGTGAAATGTATGGCGATAGCGTAGAAAGTGAATTTGAACGTTCCGCACTTACGAGCTGGGGCCAAAATCCCTGGACACTAGGCTCTTATTCTTATGTCACCCCTGGCGCATCGCAAATGTATGGCGAATTACAAAAACCCGTGAGTGAGCGCGTATTCTTTGCCGGCGAAGCCTGTGCACGTCCGGAATTTAACGGCAGCATTCATGGTGCCTATGAATCAAGCCTTCAAGCAAGCGGGCTTTTGGTGACGAGTTTGGAAAAGCAATAATCTGTACGACCCTCTCCCGCTAGCGGGAGAGGAGTTGTCGCGCTAAGCCCAAGTCTATTTACGCAGGAGTCTCAAAATTATTAATTTAGCCAAATGGGGCCAACAAAATTATTTAGGCAGAGTTGGGGAACAGGATCCTGACTGGCATTTTTTGCAATATTGGCATTTCTTGCAACATACTGAACAAAAATTCCAGATTGCCATAATAGCGGAAACGGCAATAGCGACGACGCTCACCCAATTAGGCACGGCATTACCATCAACCTGCACTGCATTTCCCTGAATTACCCGCCACAAATGACAGGCTGCAATAAGAGCAAAGAGTATGCCAGATACTAAAAGTGCGGCTTTGGTACAGTTACACTTGCCGCCTTCACAATTTACCATTTTTAAACTCCCATGGTTTTTTGATCCTAGAGGAGTTTATCTTTATGGCAGGCACAGAGGCAAATTTACCGATTATTGACGGCTATGAATTCTCAATACTGGCCTTAATCAGTTGGCGACAAGCCTTGGTAATGGGCCCCACTTGGCCGCTGCCGACTTTTTCTTGATCGATTCTTACTACACCTAAGGCTTCTCTCGTAGTGCTCGTAATAAAAAGCTCATCGGCCAAAAATAATTCGGCTTTGGCGACGGGACGCTCGATAATCTCGTAGTTATTTTGTTTAAGCAATTTAATGAGATGCGCACGAACCGTGCCCGCTAATATGGCATTACTCAGTGGCGGCGTGAAAATGCTTGAGCCTTTAACTAAAAAAATATTGCAAGAGCTGCCTTCAGTGACGCCGAGGTCTTTATGAATGAAAATGGCCTCTTTGGCGCCTTTTTCGTTGGCAAGGCTTTGGGCCAGGCAATTGGCTAGCAGGTTGGTGGATTTTATATCGCAGCGGCCCCACCGCAGATCATCGTGGGTGATGGCGCTGATACCCGCTTTAAAATCCTCTTCGCTGGTTAGACCCTGGGAGGATTTTGCATAGATCAGCACATTGGGTTTAGTCGCAAGATTATGAAAGCTGTGCGCCCTTGGTGCGGTCCCGCGAGAAACTTGCAAATAAACCATCCCATGGTCAATGCGATTATCGCTGATATTTTGTAAGATCGACGCGCGAAAATCGAAGTGGCAGGAAAGTTTAATGGCCCCGAGGCTTCGATCAAAGCGTGCTAGATGTTCATCAAATAAGAAAGGTTTAGCCTGATAGATGCTGATTACTTCATAAACCGCATCGCCAAAGAAAAAAGCTCTATCTTCCACTGGGATTAATACTTCATTTAATCCGAGTTTTTGTCCATTCCAGTTGGCAATGATGTTTTCGGCCATTGATAAATGCCTCTAGTGTTTGAGATGGTTTTTTAAATATATAGCTTGGCCGATGGCAAAGAGGAAAGTTAAGCCAAATAAACCAAACAATTTAAAATTCACCCAAATATCAGTGCTGAACTGATAAGCCACTACAATATTGAGAGCACCAGAGATAATAAAAAATACTATCCATGAAAGATTGAGTTTATTCCACACCGATTTTGGCGCCTCAATTTTTGCGGCCGATAGCAAGCGTTCAGTAAAATTCTTTTTGGTAAAATGGCTAATTAGGAAGGCTAAACCAAAGCCCCAGTTAAGCACCGTAGGTTTCCATTTGATAAACATTTCGTTGCGAAAAAAGAGGGTGATGCCGCCAAAGATCATTACCAAAACAAAGGAGACCCATTGCATGTTGGTGATGGTTTTTTTCTGGATTTTTAATACCACCAAGCCCAGCGCCATTAATATCATCAGCACGATTACGGCCATGTAGATATCAACTGCTTTGTAGGCGATGAAAAAACCGATGAGGGGAACCAACTCAAATATTTGTGACATGTGCTAGCCGTCGTAAAAAGTGATTTCAAGAAACCTTAAAAGGCCTGAGTGAGGGATGCAAGGGGAAGAACCCTTAATCCTAGGTTGAACCTAATCTAATTGGCAAGGCCAGACATTGTCCTCCTTATACTCACCCATACCTTGAATAAATCTCAACCACAAAAATTGAAGAGCATCAAAAGGGATATGAATTTGAGAACCTAGGGTTTTGTCGTTCCCGCGTAGGCGGGAATCCAGGGTAAGTGGCTCGACGACTGGATCCCCGCCTTCGCGGGAAAGACAAATTGTAGTAACCCATTTCATCTTCACCAAACTCTGCTCTAGGCTACTCCAATCTTCCTATTGCAAAAGCACATTTATTTTCATCTTTAAGTGCTTTTAACTTTGCTGCTTTATGCGAGAGCGGCATGTCTGCGACAATCCAGGTGTGGGGCCTCTTACAATTGCCGCGCTGACCATTGATGGTTTTGCTTAGGCATAACCTCTCATTCAACTTTAAACAAAATTGAACTGAAAGAAGGTATGCTGGCCTTTTTGTAGCTATATTCAAGCGCTGTATCAAGACTACTCTGTATACCTACAGTCGCAGATATCCCGGAGTTATAAGATATATTTGCAAGGTTAGTGTCGAGATAGTTGAAGCGGATATCCGAGCTGTTTTCATTGAAAACGACCTGGAAGGTTCCTTCGCCGGTGGAGCGATAATGTCTCATTTTCCACCATTCCACTATCAGTTTGCGGTTTGGGCTTTCGCCCACGACGTCAACATAGATGTCGGAGGCGCCCTTGTTGGTGGTTAGGTCATCCCAATAGGGGGCGATTAAACTATGAGCAGCGCTGGTTGGAAGATGCAGGTTTTCGTGGCCGGGGGAAGTGCGATCAGTGAAGCTGATGGTTCCGTTTGAGCTGATGAAGAGGTCTTCAAAGCCTTCAAGGCTTGCACCAAATTTAATCGGGAAGGGGGATTTGATCCAGTGCATAGCCTCATCCTGAGTATTTAAGCGCTGACCCTCGATAGTTTCATAAGCATAGGCGACGGTGTCGTCAGCTTTGTATTTTCCTGATGAAGCATGTTGGTAGACCGAGACACGAATTTTATCGTTATCGCCGAAGTTTAGCTCATAATTGCCAACCACATTAGGCCGCCACAAGAGACTGTAAATGCCGTCACCAGCTTTTTGGTCGCCATTCGTACCATTATCTTCCAACACTAATTTCACCGATCCGTTGTCAAAAACCGTCAGAGGACCCGCGGGCACAGCGCAGTTGATGCGGAGCGCAGAAAGCAGCAAAACCCCGCCGACAGGAATAGTAAAATCATTATTAAGAGGTTGTTGTCTAATGCTTAAGAGCTGATCCACGCACGACAATGAACCAATACCGTTGTCATCCGCGCCGCGGATACGCCGTCCTGAAATAGTGGTGCTCAGGGTTGCCGGCACTTTTTGCCCGCCGCTGAGGATGAGATTTTTTATACCGATATAATCAAGATTCCTAAAGTGAGAAGCAATAACCGCAGCGAGACCTGTGACATGAGGCGTGGCCATCGAGGTGCCGCTTAATTTGCCATATTTATTGCCAGGCAAAGTGCTCAGGATATCTACCCCAGGAGCTGCCACGTGCACGGTTTTTTTTCCAAAGTTGGAGAAAGAAGCGAGGCGGTCGTTGTGATCGGTTGCAGCAACGGAAATTACGTTGGAAATAGCGTAGTTGCTGGGGAAACGATCATGGATATCGTTGTTATTGGTTTCGTTGCCGGCAGCAGCGATAAAAAGAATTCCGAGCGCTTCATGGGCTTTTATGGCATCGATCATAGCTTGTGATGATGAGCCGCCACCCCAAGAATTATTGGTGGCCACGATATTCACGCGGTTGTTCGCACGAGATTTTAAGTTGGCAAAATATTCTAGGCACTGAATGGCATCGCTATTAGCGCCACTGCCGCTGCTCGATAAAAATTTACAAGCCGCAATTTTGACTGTTTGAGCAACCCCAACCACGCCGCGGTTATTATTGCCTTGGGCGCCGATGGTGCCGGCTACGTGCGTGCCATGTAAGTTATCGTCGAAGGGATTGCCGTCGTCAACAATGGTGTTGACGCCATTAATGTCGTCTTTATAACCATTGGCATCATCATCTTTATTGTTGCTTGGTATCTCGCCTGGATTACGCCAAAGATTATTAATTAAATCTGGATGATTATAATCGACCCCTGTGTCAATTATGCCCACTACAATGTCTGGGCTTCCTTGTTCAATAGCCCACATTTTTTCCGCATTGATATCGGCATCAACCAAGCCACCAGTTTGTCCGTTATTCTGCAGCGCCCATTGCTTAGTGTATTCAGGGTCATTTAAGGCCTCAGTGGTGTAGATATAGTCAGGTTCGGCATATTTCACCGCCGGATTAGCTAAAAAGACTTGGCGCGCTGTTTCGATATCGATGTTTTCGTTAAACTTATAAAGATAAAGTCCTTTCACCAAGGAAAAACTTTGGACTCCTGTTACTTGAAGGCCTTCGACCTCAGTGCCTAGGGCGCTGAAATGCTCATCAGGATCGACCTTTACCAATAGCCGACCCCTGACGTAGTCTTTTGTGCTACTTGCGAAGGAGGGGGTGGAAGCGAGAATAAGGAAGAGGGTGGCCGATAGTAATGAACCTAGCATTTAACCTCCGACAAAAGAGGCTGTCTGCTTGTCATGAAGGAAATGACTTTAGCCTACAGTCTCTAGAGCTGCGCGAGTTTTTAACCTTAGGCAGTCTAGAGTTTTATTGGCTAAAAATAGGTTCTTATTTGAAATTAATTTTTATGTAATAATATACAAATAGTTGGGCTTGATACAAATATTTTTAATGATTACCAACGATGATAGCCTGGATGCCCAGGAGAAACGGCCACAAAAAGGCCCTGACATTTAGCAGTGATTATGCTGTCCGCGCTTATTTCGGCATGGATTTCAGCTTTCCGCTCGCTGACAAAAACGGGCCTCGCTCTAATAATGAGTTCGGTATTCATGGGGGTCGGCGCCAAGAGTTCAACGCTGTACTTGGCTGTGACAGTGCAGGGGGGCTCTTTTTCGGCGCGCTTTTTCATAATTTCATAGGCGGCACACCAGTTGCTGTGGCAATCAAGCAGGGTGCCACAAATGCCGCCGCTTAAAACGTTGTCAAAGGCCTGATGATGAGCTTCGGGTTTAAAGCGTGCCACAACCGTGTCGTCTTCAACCATGCTCTTAATGCGCAAACCCTGGGCATTGCTCGGCCCGCAGCCAAAGCATTTATTTAGGGGGGCGAATTGATCCTGTAATGATTTCATGAGCTCTCCTGATCTGAATGAATTTTCCAGCTGAATGGTTCCTTCTCAGCTAACGAGTTTCGGGTTTTTCGGGTATTTAATAATGAAAAAAACTCTCTTTCTTGTTCTCGTGGTTTTCTCCTCCAATATTTTAGCAGGTGACGACGACAAAACTCCCAGTGTCTTGGACAAATATTCGGAAAGAGAACTTCGTTGTTATACCCATATCTATGAGCCATCCGAAAAAATCCATCAAAAAATTAAAAAACGGGTGGAAGTGAGCCCGCCTCGCGACGATGATGATGACTTGGAAAATCCTGTTGGGGGGCAGGCACCCCCTAATTTTAGTGAGGAACTTTCTATAATCGAGGAATTGGCTCGAAACCTGGGAGATGATGAAATTGAGCATGTTAACAAAGTGCTCGAAGGCTTTTTGAATTACCTCGACGCCGAGGATGAATTTCGTAAAAGCTATATTGCTCAAATAAACAACGTCAAAGACACGGTACAAATTGGCGGTTTGAGCGCCTTTTTAGCAGCACTTTTGGCTCTTCCTTCAGCTATCGCGCAGATAGCTCAGATTGATTGCGTAAAATATACTTGCTTGCTCGATAATTACAGTATGGTGACTACCACCGAAATCGACGGTCAACCCAGTCATTATTGTGGACTTGAGGACGAGGATTTTGATTGTTTAAGATATCAATATGAAGTCTATGGCAATAATGTTCTTACCGATGCGAAATATCTGCCCAATTGTAGTGAAAATTTAGATCCAGCCCACATCAACATGACCATTCCTTTGGGACAAATTACGCACTATCGCGATATGAGCTGCACCGTTTTACTCGCAACGCTGCCATTTCTTCCAAGCTTCGCATTGTTAATACCCGTCGCCGCTTTGGGTGCAAAGACCGCCTATTCTACAGCAGAATTAAAAATTCGCGTCCGTCGCCTCAATAACCATAAAAATGGGCCCCGCGATATTGATTCCCATGTCTTTGCCGAAGCCAAGAAAAAAATAAGTCCCATTTCCCCTCAAATCGGGTCGATCGTTAACTTTAGCGGGGATTTTTTGGGTATCTCCAGCGACGCCAGCGATGGGGAAAACTATATCAGCGCCTTATTTCAGGAAGATCCTATTCATCAGGAGGTGGTAGAAATGGCTGAAGAATCCTCGTTTATAGCAACCTGTAAGCGTGGGATACGCAAGGCCTTTTGGTGTTGCCGTTAGGAGCCCTGCTTAAAACATAAGTATTTAGCAAAAAGAGAGTGGTATACTGAAACTATGATTACTAAAAAAAAGCCAACTTTGACGCCATCTTCGTGCCTAGAACCACATGGCCGTATTACCCTTATTACCTTTCTGGTTTTGCTGACACTGGTTTTAGTTTTATCGGGCGTAATGGTTTTTTCGTATTTGTTGTCCCTCGCGGCCGGCGCTATGTTGGCTCTCCTTTCTTATCCCTTATATAAAAAACTAAGGAAGCGTGGGGTATCGGCTGGAATATCATCATCGGTGCTCACGGTCGGAATTATTTTACTCATCGTGATTCCCCTTTCTATTTTCTTATTTTTGGCCATTAACCAGGGTATAGCCATAGCCAAGGTGATTGGAGGGGCGGAAGGGTTTTCGGCCCATGAGCTTTTTGATCAATTAACCCATTGGGGGCCCATCGAGAAAGCTTTTGGGAGCCCCGACGATTTGAAACGACAAATTCGTGAATGGATCCAAAGTTTTGGATCAGCAACTTTGGGCACCGTTGTGGGCGTCGCCGCTTATATTCCTAATATTTTATTACAGTTGATTCTTAGCTTAATTTCATATTTTTATTTCTTGCTCGATGGACCGAGGTTTATAATTTGGGTATCCGACAAGATCCCTCTTGATGCAGACGTTAGAAAAAAAGTGAGTAATTCATTTGTCGAAACCACCATTTTTGTGATTTGGGCCACGCTGGCCGCCGCTGCAGTGCAGGCCGCTATTATGTTTGCAGCATTTCTCATTCTTTCCGTGCCGGCCGTTTTCTTAGCGGCAACGGCGACCTTCATCTTCGCCTGGATTCCGATTGTGGGGAGTACTCCGATATGGGTCGCAGGAGCAATCTACTTGTATTCGCAAGATTCCATTGTCGGCATGATTTTAATGCTTCTGTTTGGAATTATTACGAGCCTAGCCGACAATTTTGTACGACCTTTAATCCTCAAAGGAAAAGCCAATATCCATCCGTTGGTGAGCCTCGTGGCCATCTTTGGTGGCATTGGGATGTTTGGCATCATGGGGGTATTTGTGGGTCCCATTATTGCAGCTGTCCTCATTTCCCTCTTACAAATCTGGCCTGAGATAGGACAACGCTTTGGCTTTATGTCATCGGACCCTTGATAGCTAAGGGGCTTCGCCATTAAGCGTTGCGGGAATTTATGACTACCGCTTACTAGGAGCGAATATTTGCCTATTCTCGGTGGTTAGGCTCGGGAAAATCTTTCCATGGAGACACTAATGAATCACGGCAAGGCGCTCATTTTATTTGCACTGGGTTTTTTGATATCTCAGGCATCTTCGGCCATTGAAGCCAGCCAAATAAATTTAGAAAGAAAGGTGTATCTGGAAATTGTTAATGAAGAGACAGCAGTGAAAATACGTAGCCTGGATCATGCTGTCTTGTTTTCCATAGAGGTTAACGAGCAAATAAAAAATGCTATTTTTGTGGTGAATCCCTACGATACAAATTGTTATGAATTATTAGTGCAAACATCGAGAAGAGGGCTCGATCTCTATGAACTAAATGAAAACGGATCGATACAAAAGAAAACCTCTTTTATGCTAAATAATTTCTGCGAAGAACTTATTAGCTCCGCGATAAAGACGGGAACAAGCTTGGTCGTAGATGTCAAAAGTAAATTTTTTCAAAGCGCTCCTCTTTTGCTCTTAAATACGGACCATCCCTCAAAGGCCACCAGAATTGACGCAGGGAGACCCTTGATCAATCTTCACCTCTCTCGAAAGGGAAATTTTCTTAGCGCCATAAGTTATAGTCCACAGCCTGAGATATTTTTATGGGCCATTAAAGCTTCTAATGTTGAAAAAATTGATTTGAACAAAGCTCCTAATTTTTTGTCTTATGATCCAAAAAAGATGGGATATATCGATGGAACAATTGAAGACGCAGTAGTCCTAGGCGATGCTGTCTTGCGAGTCCTCGTCAAGATTGACAAACATCTTAGGCTTTATACCTATACTCTTGGCTTAAACCCAGAAGTAAATATTGAGACCATTGTTAATGTTGAGTTAGCAAAAGGTGAAAAGTTTTATTTGTCTGCCGATGGCGGTGAAATTAAGAGTATTCGTCGACAAAACACGGTGAGCGTCACGTGGAATATTTCCGAAGGGCAAATTACGCAGATCATTGAGGTGCCTTATGAGCCTAAGATCATCATGGAAAATGAAAGTTCTTTTATAGTGAGTAGTCGAGATCGCGACGGAAAGCAGGTTCTTTCGCTAAAAACTAAAAACTCAACGATCGGTCTTTAGCCTTGATGCGTCCTGCCGGCTTGACCGGCGCTGTTGCATAAATGCGGACTGTTTTACCTCTACAACTCCTCGCCCGCTTGCAGGCGAGGGAGTGTGCTCACAAGCTAAAAATAAATTCCATAAAGTCAGCCACGAATATTAGAGCAAATTATTTGAGGTTAATTCTGTAATATTGTTCAAGCTTGACGTTGCTCAAAATTTTCTCACTAGCTATTTCTAATGCTTTTTCATTTTCCTCAATCTGTGTAAGATTAGGAATAAGATTAAGTCTTTTTATTGAGTAAATAATATAAGGAGATAATATATGCTTCATATTGATAACCGAAGAACTGTCTTCTTCAATGTCATGAATTATTATCTCTAATGGAGACGAAATCCAGGATAGCTTCGCATATGTTTTATTTACGACATCAAGATAAAATACAATTTCTTTAGTATCTTTTTTTAAAGAAAGTATATTCCAACAGTGCCCGCCATCTGCTCTTAGCCATTTACTCGTGTAAAAATCTGCACAAAAAAACTGAATTGTTCCTCTAAAAGGACTACTAGGATGCCGCAAAAGATTGTAAATAATGGGCGCTGCGGAAAAACTAAATAGTCTACAATTTAATGGGTAACTATTGGCATGTATATTTGTCATTATTGAGTTAATATTTTTATGGATAACCTTAATTATTGACTCTATAAAAACTTCTTCATTTGCAAATAAATCTTTGATTGGTAATATTTTTTCTTCAATGAAATTATCCCAATAAATATTGTCTTGATCAAAAACCATAGTTTCTTCAGGAAAAAGAGGATCAATAAAAGCTATTTCTCCGTTAAATTGAGTAACTTTATTGCTGATAATAGCACAATCTTTATTAAGGCTTTGTTTTAGTATTTTCACCTTAGTTGCAAGCTTTTTGTTGATAGTAGAATCAATACTCATAAGTGATTTAGTGTAGTTTTTAGGCGTGTAACCTGTTTGTTGTTCAGTAGAGGTTGTGTTGATATTTTCATCAAATGTCACGAGAATTTGTTTATAATCTTTGTTTTCAGTTACTTTTTCCAAAAACGAAAAATCTGGTACTGGAAAATCATCCATAGAAAATAGAGACAAAGAAAATAACGAATAAATAAAAGGTGATAATAATTTCATAATTTCTCAATTAATTGAATTTTAATAAAAACTATAATAGCTAAAATTTGTATTCTTTCAATGAGTTTTATGTCGATTGTTATTATTACGCGTAATGCGCTGATTTATTTGCAAATTACAACAATTAGATGCGCATGTATCGAAAAAACCATTTTGACGCCAAGGCAGGCCGTTGTAAGCCTGTAATCGGAAATAATGCGCCAGAAATTGGATTTTTAAGTATAAGAACCCATATAGCAACGCGAGGAAAAGAACCGGGTACAGTTGGGGCTCTTTTCTCTCAGTGGCGAAACGAGGGCAAGAAATTATAAAAACCCAAGCTGCAATTTCGCAGCTTCACTCATGAGGCTCGATTCCCAGGGTGGATCAAAAACTAAGTCAATGACGACATCCACGACGCCCGGTAAATCACGCACTTTCTTTTCCACATCAGATTTAAGCACTTCACCCATACCGCAACCTGGTGCGGTGAGTGTCATTTCAACGCGAACGATAAAATGAGTGCCTTCGTTATCGGCTTGTTTTACTTCGCATTCGTAAATTAGGCCCAAATCCACAATATTCACGGGAATTTCCGGGTCATAGCAAGTTTTTAGTTGGTCTCTGACACAGGCTTCCATGCCCTTAAGCTTCACTTCATCGGCACTGACAGTACGGCGCTCATCAGGGACGGGCTGGCCCAAGGCATCGGCGTCCTTGCCGTCGATGCGCATGAGATAGCCATTTTCAGTTTGCACGGTGAACATGCCGCCCAAAACTTGTTGAATAAAAACTTGTTCGCCGGCTTTAATAATTGACGCCACGCCATCAGGGATGATGATGCTTGCCACATCGCGCACTATTTCAACTTCGGTACCATTTATGCGGTGCATGACTTATTCCGTCCTAACATTAGAGGGTGATTCATTAATAGCGGCCATCAGCGTATGCCAGCACAGGGTTGCGCATTTAACTCGCATGGGAAATTGTTTGACGCCTTCAAAAACAGCGAGTTTTTTAAGATAACTGCCGGGCGGCTGATCATCAACCAACATGCCGTGAAAGCCCTCAAACAAATTTTGTATCTGCTCGAGACTTTGGCCTTTAATGCTTTCCGTCATTAACGATGCAGAGGCCTTCGAAATAGCGCACCCATCGCCGCGAAAACTAACATTTTCTAGAAATTCATTTTTGATCAACAATTCAATATCAATGGTATCGCCGCACAATGGATTATCTCCATGGGCGCCATGACTTTTTTCTAACAATGCGCCAAAATTTTTCGGAGCGCGCGCGTGATCGATGATCAGTTCTTGATATAAATCGGAGATGGCACTCATAATTTAAATACCTCAAAAACCCGGCTGAAAGCCGTCACAAAACGGTCGATTTCATCATGGGTATTATAAAAAGCAAGACTCGCTCGCGACAAAGCACTCACGCCAAAACGTTTCATGAGCGGCTGTGTGCATAAATGGCCTGCTCTGATAGCAATACCTTCTCGATCAAAAATCGAGCTGATGTCATGGGGGTGAATGCCGTCGATGGTGAAAGAAACCAAGCTCACACGGTCCTTGGCTTGACCGACAATCTTCACTCTCGGAATGCGACGGAGTTCTTCCAAGAGATGATCAATAAGACTTTGTTCATGGCTA
Organism: uncultured Myxococcales bacterium; assembly: GCA_964368985.1. Lineage (GTDB taxonomy): Bacteria > Myxococcota > UBA727 > UBA727 > JABDBI01. The sequence continues at coordinate 29,264 of CAYJDW010000024.1, forward strand.
TGAATATTTTTAAAACCCAAATGCTCAACATAGTCGATAGCTTTGGCCAAACCCAAAACACCTGCAATATTCGGTGTTCCAGCTTCAAATTTTTGCGGCAACGGCGCAAAAGTAATATGATCAAAGCTCACCGATGAAATCATATCACCGCCGCTTTGATAAGGCGGCATGCGCTCTAGCCAGGCTTTTTTACCATAAAGTATTCCCACTCCGGTGGGACCATAAAGTTTGTGGCTGGAAAATGCATAAAAATCTACGTCGAGCTTTTCTACATCAAGAGGCGCATGATGGATAGCTTGGGCGCCATCAATGAGAGTAGGCACGCCGAAATTTTTTGCAATCTGCACCATTTCAGTCACGGGATTAATGGTGCCCAAAGTATTTGAAGCGTGAACAAAAGTCGCAAGTTTGGTTTTTTTATTAAAGAGAGTTTTATAAACTTCTAGATTCAAGGTTCCGTCATCTTTTACCGGTACCACTCGCAAAACCAGGCCCTTTTCTTTGGCCAACAAAAACCACGGCACCAGGTTCGAGTGATGTTCCATCTCAGTCAAAATAATTTCATCGCCCGCCACAAAATGGCATTTTCCTAAACCATGGGCCACTAAATTAATGGCCTCCGTGGTAGAGCGCGTGAAGATGATCTCCGAAGCTTCTTGTGCGTTGATGAAGCGCGCAATTCTCGCTCGAGCATTATTATATTTTTTAGTGGCTTGCTCGCTCAAATAGTGGGCACCGCGATTCACATTGGCGGCGAAGCTTCGATAATAAGCCATTTCCTCTTCGATGACGACGCTGGGCTTTTGCGAAGTGGCTGCGCTATCGAAATAAATCAGCGGTTTGCCATGAACTTTTTGTTCGAGGCACAAAAAATCTCGGCGCACTGCCATCACATCGAAGTTAGGCATGGCGGTCCTCTAAAGAACTGAGGAGTGCGCGGCTTACTTTTTGCTCAATTATTCGTTGAAGCTCGGGCAAACTAATGCTTTCGATAATTTCAGAACTCAGAGCTGCTACTAAGAGAGTTTTTGCTTCGAGCAGGCTTAAGCCGCGTGATTGTAAATAAAACAAAGCATTGACATCAAGCTCTCCGATAGTCGCTCCGTGAGAAGCGCTGATATCAAAGTTATTGATTTCTAGTTGCGGCATTACCGAGGCTTTTGCGCCTGCGCTTAATAACAAGGTTTTATAGTGTTGTTGCGCAGAACTTTTAGCCGCAGCCTCATCAACAATTACTTTGCCTAAAAAAGTACCATGGGCTTTATCAGCATAAATCGCACGCACTTTTTGGCGGCTCTCGGTAGTTGGAGAGCGATGAAAAATAGTGAGATTGGTCGTGGTGTCAGCGGATTGGTAAAGCTGATCAAGCAAGAAAAAATCAAGAGAAGCCTGAGGACCTAAAAGCTCTATCGCAATGTCATGAGTAAAAGTACCCAAAGACAAATTTATACAATGATTTGAAAAATAACTGTCTTTCGCTATGTGCACCTGACGTCGATGATGCACCGCGCTAGCTTCAGGAATTTCGGTGATCTGATAAAAATAACCACGCGCATTTTCTTCCAAATTAACGGTGGTAGCGCTCGTTGTGGAATTTTGAGCACTAAAATGCTCGATCAGATGGAGAGAAGCTTGTTTGCCTACGTTGATCCTAAGAGGCACTATTGCCCCTGAAAAATGTACTACCACCGGAAGACTCAAAGTTTCAGTGATAGCAATGCTTAAGCCACCATCGGAATCAATCTTTGCGTTTAAGCGTGGGTCGTGAGTGAGGCCTCCCTCGGCCACTTGCACCAACAATGCATCGGAAAGAAGCAGCGAGGAAGGCTCGTACGCGAAGAGAATTTTTGGTTGCGGCATCATGAGTTGATTACCTCCAAACCATTATTTTTAGCTTTGGCAATAAAGCTGTCATAGCCGCCGCTTTCGAGTTTGAGGGCGAGTTGTTTGCCGCCTGATTCAATGATGCGGCCATCGACTACTACGTGCACAAAGTCGGGAATAATATAATCAAGCAAGCGCTGATAATGAGTAACTACGATCATGCCGCGTTCTTCATTGCGCAAAGCATTCACGCCTTCGGCGCAGATTTTTAGGGCATCGATATCGAGGCCCGAATCTGTTTCATCGAGAATACAAAGGCGTGGTTCTAGGATCGCCATTTGTAAAATTTCGTTACGTTTTTTCTCGCCGCCAGAAAAACCTTCGTTGACCGCCCGATTTAAAAAGCGCTCGTCCATTTTGAGCTCGGCCAGGTGGCTACGCACGAGCTGCAAGAAATCCACTGCGTCAATTTCTTCCTGCCCTCGGGAGCGTCGCAAAGAATTTAATGCGGCTCGCAGAAAATAAGCATTGTTTACCCCCGGCACTTCGACGGGATATTGAAAAGCTAAGAAAATTCCAATCCGTGCTCTTTCATCAGCATTGAGATCAAGGATGGATTGCCCCATAAATTCAACTGAGCCATCGTTCACTTGATAATCATTTTTGCCGGCTAAAGTGTAAGCGAGCGTACTTTTGCCAGAGCCATTTGGTCCCATAATGGCATGGACTTCACCTTTTTTTACCTCAAGGTTAAAGCCTTTCAGGATTTCATGGTGATCAACGGAAACGTGGAGGTTTTTAATGGATAATAAAGTAGACATTAACCGATAGCTCCTTCAAGACTGATATTGAGTAATTTCTGTGCTTCCACGGCAAACTCCATGGGCAATTTTTGAAAAACTTGCTTACAAAAACCACCGACGATCATGCTCACGGCATCCTCATCGGAAAGCCCGCGTGAGCGGCAATAAAATAATTGATCATCGGAGATCTTCGAAGTAGTGGCTTCGTGTTCAATGTGAGCGGTGGGATTATGAGCTTCGATATAGGGAAAAGTATGAGCCCCGCATTCCCCGCCAAATAACAAGGAATCGCACTGCGAAAAATTGCGGCTTCCATCTGCTTTCGGACTTATTTTTACCAAACCGCGATAAGAGTTTTGACTCTTACCGGCAGAAATCCCTTTGGAAATAATGGTGCTTTTAGTGTTTTTTCCTAAGTGAATCATCTTCGTGCCGGTGTCGGCTTGTTGACGATTATTGGTCACTGCCACGGAATAAAATTCGCCTACCGAGTTATCGCCTTTTAAAATAACGCTTGGGTATTTCCAAGTAATGGCGGAGCCCGTTTCCACTTGCGTCCAAGAAATTTTCGAGTTGTCGCCCTGACAAATACCGCGCTTGGTGACGAAATTATAAATGCCACCTTTGCCATCTTTGTCGCCGGGATACCAGTTTTGTACCGTCGAATATTTTATTTGCGCATTCTTTAAAGCCACCAGTTCTACGACTGCTGCATGAAGCTGATTTTCATCGCGCATGGGGGCTGTGCAGCCTTCCAAATAACTCACCACAGCATCATCTTCTGCCACAATTAAGGTGCGTTCAAACTGACCAGTGTTTGAGGCATTGATACGAAAATAAGTGGACAATTCCATGGGGCAACGCACACCTTTGGGCACGAAGCAGAAAGAACCGTCGCTAAATACGGCAGAATTTAAGCATGCATAAAAATTATCCGTGAAGGGGACAACGGAACCTAGATATTTTTTAATGAGCTCAGGATGTTCTTTGACCGCTTCGGAAAAAGAACCAAAAATGACCCCAGCTTCTTTAAGCTTCGCCTTAAAAGTAGTGGCCACCGATACGCTATCAAAAACCGCATCCACCGCTACGTTGGCGAGCATTTTTTGCTCATGCAAGGGAATGCCGAGTTTCTCATAGGTTTTTAAAATCTCGGGATCCACTTCGTCGAGGCTATTAAGCAAAGGTTTTTTCTTGGGCGCGGAATAATAAACGATATCGTTGAAGTTGATCTCAGCGATTTTTAGCTTCGCCCAACGAGGATATTTGTCTTCAGCTTTCAGTTTAAAAAAGTGAGCAAGCGCTTTGAGGCGAAAATCTAGGAGCCACTCCGGCTCGCCTTTTTTTAGGGAAATAGTGCGCACAACCTCTTCATTAAGACCTGGCAGGAGTTGATCCACTTCGATATCGGTGGAAAAGCCGTAGGCATAAGGCTGATCGGTAAATTCTTTCAAGTCGGCGCTAACCATGTTTAAGTCCTCGAATAGCGGTAGTTGAAGGTTCTGGCATGATCAATTCGGATAAACTAATGTGCCGCAATAAATGGGCGACTTTTAGGTGAACTACTTGCCAACCATTTCGTTGTGGACACTTATCATCAATTTGGCAGGCCTGATGATGTTCGCTGAGACAGGCAGTAACCGCAGGCGTCCCCTCAAAAACTTCGATCAAACGCAAGAGTGAAATCTGGTCCGGGTGATGCGCTAACTGATAGCCCCCCGCCATACCGCGAGTGGCAATTACGATTTTACTTTTTGCCATTAATTTCAGAAGCTTAGAAACAGTAGGAAGAGGCAGACCTGATTCTTTGGCCAAGTCTCGGGCAGACAGAGGCAGATCCGCTTTTTGAGCGGCCAAATAGCGCAAAAGCACCACCCCATAATCTGTTAACCGAGCTACTTTAAACATATTCCAACCAAATAGTACCAAGTTAGTACTGTTTAGTTGAAGTTAGAGTACTGGTGGACCATGTCAAGGTGGATAGTGATCCGCTATTATCGCAACTGACTAATATATTCCTGATAAGTGAGGATAGGATTCCTTGCTGCTTTGGCCTCGTCAAGGCGGCTTAAAGCAGTGCTGTGAGGAGCATTTTTCACCAGTTCAGGGTCGTTTTTTGCTTCTTTTGCCACGGCAATAAAAGCATCGATCATGATGTCCAAATCATATAAAGATTCCGTTTCCGTAGGCTCGATCATCAGGGCGCCCTTAACCACCAGAGGAAAATACATGGTGGGCGGGTGAATACCGTAATCGATCATGCGTTTCGCGATATCTAAGGCGCTAACGCCAGATTCATTTTGTTTCTTATCACTAAACACCACTTCGTGAAGACAATCAGCAACATAGGGCAGATGATAGTGGTCTTCGAGTTTGGTCCTGATATAATTGGCATTGAGCACGGCATATTGTGAGGCCTGTTTTAAGCCTTCAGCACCGAGGCTTCTGATATAGGTCCAAGCTCGAACTATCATCCCGAAATTGCTAAAGAAACTCCGAATGCGCCCGATCGATTCTGGGCAGTTGGCTACCTGGTAAATACAAGCGGATTCTTTCACGATTGGAAGCGGCAAATAAGCCGCTAAGGCCGGGCTTGCTCCTACCGCACCGCAACCAGGCCCACCCCCGCCATGAGGCGTGGTCATCGTTTTATGCAAATTAAAATGCATAACATCGACGCCCCAATCACCAGGGCGGGTGAGCCCCATGAGGGCGTTAAGATTGGCGCCATCGCCATAAACAAAACCGCCATGGTCATGGACAATTTTTGTGATGGCAAGAATATCCGATTCAAAAATGCCCAAAGTATTGGGGTTCGTGAGCATGATACCCGCACAATCCTCGTTCATCAATTCTGCCACTTGCGAAGTGATCACCCGGCCGTCGTGACCGATGTCGAGTGAAACCACTTCGTAGGAAAAAAAAGCGGCGGTGGCAGGATTGGTGCCGTGGGCAGATTTGGGCACGAGAATTTTATGACGTCGCTCGCCTCGATCTTTGAGTGCTTTAGTTATCATGGCAAGGCCTGCAAACTCACCCTGGGCACCTGCGGCGGGCGCTAAAGAAACCCCGCTAAATCCGCCAATTTCTGCCAAATAAGTTTGCAGTTCAAAATAAATTTTTAAAGCCGGCTGCAAATCTTCTTCGCTCATGTAGGGATGTAAACTGCTAAGACCAGGCAGACGTCCCGCCCATTCGTGAAGTTTCGGATTATATTTCATCGTGCAACTGCCGAGCGGATAGCTGTTGGAATCGATGGCGAAGTTCTTTTTGCTCAGACGAGTAAAGTGCCGCACGGCATCTGGTTCGCTAAGCTCCGGGAGCAAAAGTGTAGCGGCATCTCGCGAAGCTCCGACGGCTTTATAAATTTCCTGCTCGCTGATAGCTACACTTGCGGAAGCAGGCTCAAGAAAATCGATGCCCGAAACTCCCGGTTGAGATCGCTCAAAGATCAATGCTTCGTTTACTTCAATGCCTGAAGTGGCGCCGCTTGCTTTATTCATGATTTGCACCGCTTAAAATTTGAGCGAGTTTTTTAATGTCTTCATCGGTGTGAAGCTCGGTCGTATTTATTAACAAATGACCATTAAGCTTTGGATAAAAACGAGAAAGTTTTAAGCCTGCCACCATTGATTGCCCTCGAGCGGTTGATAAACGTTGATCAAGAGTGGCATCATCCTCAAAGCTCACTACCGTTTCGTTATAATGATGACTGTTAAAAGCGATCGACAGTTTTGATTCTTGTAAATAGCGACGAAAGAGCAGAGTCTTTTGCACATTTTTAAAAGCAAGATTTTTTAAGCCGCTTTTACCATAAGCAGCCATGCTCATTGCGAATGCCAGCGCCATTAAGTTGTGATTGGTGCAAATATTAGAAGTTGCTTTCTCACGACGAATATGTTGCTCTCTCGTCGACAAAGTAAGCGTAAAACCGAGCTTTCCAAATTTATCGGTAGTTTGGCCTACTAGTCGGCCGGGCATTTGTCGCAGCAAGGATTTTTTTGCCGCCAATAAACCCACACCGGGACCGCCAAGACTAAGAGCCCCCACAAAACCTAAACCCTCGCCGACGGCAATATCGGCACCGCATTCTCCTAGAAAGACGCAGGCGCTCGGATCGGTGGTGCAGGTGACCAACAAACCTTGATGTTGATGAATGAGGGAGGCAAAAGCCGGCATCTCTTCCACAGCGCCAAAAAAATTAGGCGACTGCAGCGCAACTGCGGCTATATTTTGATTTTGTAGTGCCGCCTCGAGACTGGAAAGCTTGGTCATTCCATTTTCATCAAAATCCAGCTCGATGATAGTGATACCGATGGGCGAAAGATAACTTTTTAAGGTTGCACGATATTCCGGATGAAGCGCCAAGGATATGGCGACACTTTTTTTAGCCGTGACCCGAGTCGCCATCAAGACTGCCTCAACGAGGGCGGTAGCTCCGTCGTACATGGAGGCATTGGCAATTTCCATGCCAAAAAGTGAAGCAACGATAGATTGAAATTCAAAGATGGCTTGCAAGGTTCCTTGAGAAACTTCGGGCTGGTAAGGAGTGTAGGAAGTATACCACTCGGCCCGCAACAATTGCTGCGAAACCCATTCCGGAACAAAATGTTCAGTGGCGCCAGCGCCAATAAAATTGATCAGATGAGGTTTTGCACAAAAAGGGGAAAGTTCTCGCTTAAGATTAAGCTCATCCTTGGGAGGAGGGAGGTCGAGCGCGTGATGGTAGCGAAGTTTTAGTGGGATGGAGGAAAATAAATCATCGAGTGAGCTTTTCCCCAAAGTCTCGAGCATGTGCCGGACAGACTCGGGTGCGTGGTTGAAATAACGCATTGAGACCTCTTAAGTTTTAGTGGCGTTATAACTAAGGTCGTCGCCAAATACGACGCTGCGTCAAAAGTGCGCGCTTCGGCGACGAAAGCTGCTCACCGGCACGC
>CAYJDW010000025.1:0-33461 GCA_964368985.1 uncultured Myxococcales bacterium
GGCGGCTGAACGGCCTTAGGCTTTAATAGCCCCACAGAGCTCTCAAGCTTAAATTGTGGCCTGCTCACCGAGCCTCGCACTGAAAAGCCAACCTTGCCATCACCTTGTTGCGCAGCACGCAGTTCAGGAATTAGGTCAAACAACATTTTGAAGGTTTCATTAGCGGCCAAAAATTCTTTCTTCAGGCTAAACCAACCAGTCCCATCAAGGCGAGAAACTTGAGGTACGCGCCCAAGACTAACTAAGAGCTGCATCTCTGCTTCTAAATCGCCACCGGTGAGCGTGAAGGTTTTGGAAGTGACTTGTCCTTTGTCCAATGACAAGTCAACCGTTAGTTTCCCCAAATTCAGCAAAGGCACGGCGAGCGACGAAACAAAACCACCAGCGGGCAGGTTGAGATTTCCAGGACCAAAGACACCATTTTCCAAATTGACTTTTATGGTTCCCGTCCCGTCCTTGCTCAGCTGAGAGTTGGCGTCGACATCCACCATCAAATCAAGAATGCCCTTCAGAGGCGCGCCAATAAGGGTCTCAATAAAATCCATTTTGGCTAAATCAATTTTTTCCAATGAAACATTGAGGCTCGCGAGATTATTGGGCATGCGGATTCTTATTTCCGAGTCCATATAGCCGCCATAAAAATCGCCCTTGCTTGAAATAGTTTTGGTATTCGTGAGCAGAGAAAAAATTCCCACTCGTCCTTTTAGAGAATCGAAATTCAAGTTCAATGCCGTGGATTTAATGCTGGGCGGCCAAATAATTTTCAAACCATCAATACTAATTCCCGTTCCCCGCCACAACGATACTTTATTCATGTTAATGTTGGGCAGACCCCGTTCCTTTGGTCCGATGGCCATAGCAGCATTTAGCACCACGCCATCAACTAATTTTCGCACTACTTCCTCAGGGAAGCTGCAATATGAACCAAATATAAAAACCAAAATAAAAACGCTTGGATAAAGAACCCAGCGGAGTTTACGCAAGAATTCCATAAAAACTCCCCTATGCGGATTTCCAGGTGGAAATCGTCATTTGCACGTCAAGTAGATCAGGTTCATCAAACCTTGTATTAATTTTTAAGCGAGTAATTTTTACTCGTCCTTCATTTTCGCCCGTCTCAATGGCTTCGATGAGGGCAGTAACTTTATCCATCGACAGCTTGCTCAAACTCAGCTTCACTGAGACTTCAACATTCGACGATTTCCCCAAAGGTTTTCGTTGCTCAGTAAGCTCTTTTACCGTTAAACCTAAACGCGAAGCAACACTCGGAATCAAACTTAACAATGACACATCATTTTGCCGAATACTCTCGACAATACGCTCGTTTTTTTCCTTAGTTATTAAATATTCGCCTTCCAGATCTTTTATTTCATTAAGCTGGCTCTGGTTTCTGGCTAAGTCGGTTTTTTTGGTATTAATTTTGCTGGTCGCTATATAAAAAGTTGCTATGGTCAAAACTACCATTAACCCGGAAAACAACATGCCAAGCATGCGTTTTTCTCTAGCACTAAGACCATCAAACCACGAAGACCACGCTTCGCTTATCTTGTCGACAATTCTGGCCATTCTTATCCCGCCTTCGTTGGAGCGATCGTGGAACAATCTATATCGAATGATAGATTATATTTTACGCCCTTTTCAGTTTTCTCGGTACGTCCGGTTTCTAATTTGATAAAGCAGGGGATTTTTCTAAGAATCGCCGTAACTTTGTCGATATCTTCATAACTAGGCGACTGAGCCGCTATTCTCACACGTTTTTCTAAAATATCCATTTCACTTACCGTTATGTTCAATCCCGGCGGCAGCGCTTCCGCTACTTTTATATAAACATCTGAGGCCGAAAATTCTGGAATTCCCATATCTACATGAGAAGTGATTTGCTCTTTCATGAGGGCTAAACATTTTTTAGCTGGAATATTGGGTTTTCCCAAAATAGCTGAACAAATTTGCTTTAGCTGCGCTTCCAAATTCTTGTTTTCTTTTTCCAAAACCAATGACATGGCTGACCACATTATTGTGAGGGAACATATAATAGTTAATCCCCACAAAACCAAGGGGACAGACTTGGTTCGCAAGAAATCAAGCTCGCCGCGCCATACAAATTCATCTTTACGAAAATTAAATCGGCTATCCTTGCTCGGAATGTGGAGAAGCCCAAGCGCATATGAAAAAGCAGTCGTCATGGAACTTGGATCAACTTGAACCGGAAAAATCGACGACAAATCAATGATTTCACTCCCCGCATCCCTTAGCGAATGAAATTCATTTTCTAGCCCGGGAGTTTTGGATCCGCCGCCTGCAAATGCCACCCCTTTTACAGCACCAAGGTCGCTCGATTGGTTCGTAATAAAAATTCTCAATATTTGACTTGAAAGCTCTAGATAATGCGCTCGTGCGATTTCTCTTAGTTGATTGGAAATATCATCAAGAGCAATGTTATTAGAAAAACTTAACTTTTCATGCTTCAGAATTTCCGCTTCCTGAAAGCTGATTTCCAGCTTTTTGGCGATTTCCTCAGTAAGCTTCTTTCCACCTCGATAAAACGAGTGAATCGAGACCAACCCATTCTTGTCGAAGACACATAAATTCGTCGTACGGTGTCCAAAATCAATAATAGCGCCGCTATAATTCGCAGCTATTTCCTCGCCTTCGCTTTTTGGAATGAAGGCACCGAGACCATATTCACGAATGATTTCAAAAAGACCGACCGACGACAAATGCATTTGCCTAGGATCAATATTGAAGGCTTGCAAGAGCTGCAGCGTCGCGGCAATGCTCGGTTTTTTGCCAAAGCCAACGCGGATGCGCGTGATTTCAGGCTGATCGGAAATTTTTTCAACTGGTGCTAAAATCTCTTGCCGATGCCACGAAATAATCATGTCGCTGACATCAAAAGGGACTTCTGATTCAAGGAGCCCCGGCAATATCGCCTCAATTTTTCTGGCCTCAACAAAAGGAACTTCCATTCTTCTTATTTGACCATCGCCGGCAAAAAAGCCGGAAGAATAAGCTTCTGCTTCCAAAATTCCAGCATTATACAATTTCGATAATGCATCTTTTTGTCGGTCAAAAAAGCTTAAGCCGTCTTCTTCCTCTTCGGGCGCTACAATTTCTTCTCTAACATTGATAACCTCAAACTTAGGAAACTGCTTGCCAGTTTCAATGCGCAGCAACTTCACGCTGTACGCGCCAAGGTCCAATCCGATTATTCGCTTTGCCATATTCATGCACTCCTGTCGTTAACGGCCCTTGGTACCATGCTCTATTCGCTTATCCATAAAATTGATTTATAAATGGATTTATCCAATGTTAATGATACATCAATGAGAATATCCTACAAATACTGATGCTGATAAATGGTAGTGATTCCTCCAGCAGACCTCAGCCGCATCAATACGGTCTTCGTTACATTACCTACTGTAGCCGTGCTCTTAACGGTGAAGGTTTTTGATTCAGTGCCAATATTTTTAGCGCACTCTTCCTTATCAACCTCCACTCCATTCTCTTCTAAATGGGCAATAATACCTTCTGCGCTGATCTCAAGCTTCCCATCATTTTTTTTCCGATGCCATTCGGTAAGCAAACCTTGTTCAAAGCCTAGTCTTTGCAATGGACTAGTTTCACGGTTCTTAGCGCACATATAAAATACTGTTCCTAAAACTTCATCTGAAGCGGATAAAATATTAATTTTATCGCTTTCACCATAAATAGTTATGTGCTTGGTTAATACCTGATAAATAGCATCCGTCATGCCCGGAACTAAACGAAGTTCAGCGGGAGAATCCATCGGAGCGCGTTTAGGAATAATACCTGGGCTGTCTATATAGGCCGACTTTTTATCGCCCGACAAATTTCTGCCCCAGTCTTTAGCCGGCGCACTAACATCCACCGCTAAATCATCTTCAGAAAGATAGTCGTAGATATTGCCTATCAATTGGCTCGGGCTAATATTTCTTTTATTTCCTAAAGTCCCATCAAAAAGAACTGCATTTTCTGTTTTAGATAAAATGCGAAACAGTTGATCAGCGACAATCTTTCGTCGCGGAGGATCCAATTTTGACCATCGTCTAAGCGAAATCTTTTTTTCTTCATCTTCAATTTCGCTAGAAAATCGTCCTCGAAAAGCACCATAGCCCCCTTCCGGAGCCTCATAAGGACCAAAGAGAGGCACTTCTTTGGCAACGGTTTCGTTGGCCACTTTAGGAGGAGCTTCGGACTTACTGCTAGCTGTCTTAGCCCCCCCCAGGCCAAAATCTGGCATAAAACTGCCATCAGTAATGCCTTTTAATAAATCACTGTCGATAGGCATTAATTCCCATACGGTAAAGGCAGGCAACTGCATCCCCATTTTGGCAAAGTTAGCGAGGTAAACCTGCAAAGGCTCTTGAACGGTCAGAATAATCTTCGAGAAATTGACACCACTTTCAGCCAACGCCTCTGCTTGCAGAGCATCCCGCTCGTTAAGAGCAAGTTTATAGCGCACCGTTTCCTTACTACTCAGCTCAGTGACCAAGGCCATCATCAAAGCCAGCGAAACCAGCACTGTCAGGATTGCTACGCCGCGAGAATGACGGCTTTTTTTTAATAAATTCATAGCAACCTCGCTCAGTCGAGCTCCAATGGATCCTGAACAGGAATTTCAGTCTGACTCAACCAAGTCATAGTGATCCCATCACCCATATCCACCGTCATAGAAATTTTTACAAAGCCCGGCAATTGCCAGGGTTTTGGGGTATTATCAGGCTCTTCCCCATTTTTACCCTTTTCTACATTGCCGCTATTTTGCCCTAAGATGACCATTGCTGCCGGATCCGAACTCCATGATTCCTGCCATTTTTCAAAGCGACTGTCGAAATAAAGAAATTCAAGCTTGCTCACATTGGGACATAAAATCTGGGAGTGCCCCCCTTTAGTGACATCCAAATTCAGATGCGGAAAAATACGGCGCATTAAAGACTTTTGTCCATTTTTGTCGGTGGCTAAATAAAACCCTAAAACTTGTTGATCGCTTTCTTTAGCATCTTTTTGCCTAACAACATGGCCAAATGCACTAAAAAATAACTTATTTTTTTCGCCTTTAAATTGTGTTACATAAGCAGTCTCATTTAAATTCATATGCTTACTTAAATAAGCCATAGAAATTTCTCGCGACATGCGCGACATGGCCTGCCGCACCTCGTGAAAACGCTGAGAAATATGCTCAACACTATCTTTAGCACGTACCGATGAATTGATAGACTGCATCAGCAAGAGACCCATCATCCCCATCAAAACAGTGGCCACCATGATTTCAATCAAAGTGAAACCTCGGAAATGAGCTTTTTTTATCCCCTTGTCATCTTCGGGCTTGACCCGAAGATCCAGCGCAATGGCCACGTGAAGAGATCCTCGGATCAAGTCCGAGGATGACAACTTAATGCCCGGGATTGATTTCGGTCCGGTTTTATGGAGCATTTGGTGGAAACCCTCCTCCAACTGGTGGTGGACCTCGCGGAGGTGCAACTCCCCCCGGGCCAGGCGGTGGAGAAGCTTGGTCAGATTTAGGCGCAGCCGGCTTAGCGAGACTGTCGGCACCTTGCTTAAGCATTTTTGATAAGGCGCTCATTGCAGCTAAATCTACAATATGAGTAACCACTCTTATTTCATCATCGACACTATTGTCCTTCCACCTAACAATCACCACCAATTCACGCACTGAATTTCCCAAAGAATCAGTAATCAAAGACATCATGGGCGACACAGCCGACGACGTCGTGCCAAAACTATCCTTCGCTCCCTCAGGAGCCTTAGCCTTGGCTTGACTTTCAAGTGCGCTGGCCGAAGGTGTTCTCATATTGAAACGAGGGGCGTGGCATTCCCAAGTATATTTTTCGAAACCAGCCTCAGTAAAATCGCCTTCGAGCTTAAAGTCGGAAGCAGAAGAAATAATTTTTTGTGCTTCTCGTTTACACTCCATCAATTGATAACGCGCCAACTGGGTGCCAATGGAAATAGAACGAGCTTGAATCGCCAAACTGGTTGCACGGCTTTGCACCAGCACCAATGAAGTAAATGAAAAGGCTAACAAAGCGAGCGCAACCATCACCTCCATCAGACTAAAACCATTTTTTTGGACTGTTGCTCGCATCAAAGCCTACTTTTCTTTTTCACTTTCAAGCAGTTGATTTATATCTGGCTCACCCAAATCAATTTCAACGGCGCCGGTTAAGGGGCTTAAGGCCACATACATCGAGCTATCGGCTTCTTCACCCTTTTTTGCAATGGAAATAAAGGCCGATTGAGTATAGCCACCTGAGAAAAAATAGACCGACACAATACCAGTGCGAGAAACCTCTTCCATATGCTCGGTCCAAGCACCATAAAGAACTAAATCGGTATCAAGCTGATGCTTTTCTCCCAATTCCCCTTCGGCAGCTTTGAAATTGGGCAAAAAACGTTGCACTTTTTCTTTTTCTTCATCAGAAGTAATCTTGCTAATTCGTTCCTTCATTAACTCTTCATAACCAAGCTCAGGCGCTACCGTACCGGCATCTTCCACTTTCTTTTCGACCCAATAATTCTGTTCATCAAGGTCGAAATTTACGCGGTGAGTTATCCCCGAAATGGCCGCATGAGCATATACTTCGCTCGCAAGACCAGAGATCCGAATCACTTCATTCTTAATGCTTGCTCCGCTCAATGAGCGCAAAGTTGGAATGGCTATCGCTATTAAAAAACCAACCAAAACAATCACCACCATCAGCTCAAGCAAAGTAAAGCCGGGTAAAAATCTGGTGAAGTTAAGGTTGGTTTTTTTCATAGTGGTCAAAAATCACTCTGGTCGCCAATTCCCAATGTCAGACTCGGCACCATCAGTACCGTCAGGGCCATCAGACCACACATCAAAAGTTTTTGGATTATGTGTTCCTGGGATCGCATAATTATACGCTCTTCCCCACGGATCCATGGGTACCGTCTCCATCAAAGGCTCGCCCCGCGCGGGTTTAGCCAACACGTCCAGCCCTTCACTTACACTCGGATAAGAACCAGTTTGAAGCTTATAAAGATCCAAAGCTTTAGCAATTTCATAAGCTTGCGTCCGAGCTGTGGAAATTTTCCCCTCAGCTAAACGACCCATCACGAACACTGTACCTACCGTAACCAACATCGCCATCAGGGTGACAACCACCATGAGTTCGATGAGCGAAAAGCCTCGCCATGCATTTTTCATGGCTCTTTGGCCGCGTGAAACGCGCGCACTAGTTATTAACATAATAAACTCTCCTATTTAACCAAAGTCGACATCTGCATAATTGGCACCATGACAGCACCAACTATACCGCCAATAGTAACACCCATAAACAATATCATTAATGGTTCCAGCAAACTTGTTAGCATAGAAACTCTGGTTTCTACCCGTGCTTCGTAGGCGCTCGCAATACGAGACAACATCGCTTCCAATTGCCCCGATTTTTCGCCCACCGCTATCATGTGGGTAACCATCGGCGGAAACTGTCCGCTCCTGCGCAAAGGGCCAGCAATATCTTCGCCCTCACGAACGGCTTCACGCACACTATCAATCGCTTTCTCCAAAGCGTCGTTTGATACAACGTTGCGCACGATCTGCAAGGTGGTCAACAACGGAACCCCACCAGACAACAAAGTTGCCAAAGTTCGTGAAAACCGAGCAATAGATACCATTTGCATGATGGGCCCAAACACAGGCATCCGTAACTTAGCCCGATCCCAATATGCTCTTCCCTTGGGGGTTTTTAAAACTCTCATCAAACCGTAAGCCATAAAGCCCATCAATATCAATAAAAGCCACCAATAAGAACTTATTACTGAACTGGTCGCAATTAAAGCGCGCGTCATAAACGGCAATTGAACCTTGGCGCTGGCAAACATGGAAGTAATCTTAGGTACAACGGTCGTCATCAAAATGAGAACTACTAAGATTGCTACAACCATCATTACAATCGGGTAAGTCAATGCACCCACAACTTTTGATTGCAGTCGCGATTGCCCTTCGGTAAAATCTGCCAGTCTCTCAAGCACTAATTCCAAGGCGCCCGAAGTTTCCCCAGCTCTCACCATATTAACATAGACATTAGAAAAACATTTATGCTTCGCCATGGCGTCAGCAAGGGATGAGCCTTCATTCACATCACCGCGAACCTGGGACAAAACTCGTTTGAGTGTTTGATTATCAACTTGTTCTACGAGGGCTTTAAGCGACTCGAGCATCGGGACACCCGATTGCAACAAAGTAGCCAACTGTCTCGTCGCTAAAGCAATGGTTTCAACATTAACTCTTTCAAAATACTGCTTGAAATTTATTTCACTTTTAAGGCCTATATTGCCCTTGATCGAGCCACCAGAACCGCCTGCATTAGACTCTTTTGTCTTGGTGACGAAAATTCCACTGCCCCGTAGCGACATCCTCAAAGCTTTGATACTGTCAGCTTCCTTGATACCTTTTACAGCCTTGCCGTTTTTATCAATTCCCGCATATTCGTAAATCGCCATCCGCCCACCTTATGCTGCACTAATCGCATCCATTGAGGACTCATCTTCACGAGTAACTCGGGTAACTTCAGCCACGGTGGTCAGGCCGGCAATAACTTTTAGCGCTCCATCTTCTCGCAAGGTCTTCATACCATTTTCTCGCGCGATGGATTTAATGGTAGAGGCATCACTATTATTCATGATGGATGCACGAACTTCATCGTTGATAACCATTAGCTCAAAAATACCTAACCGACCACGATAACCAGTATGTTGGCATGCTTCACATCCACGCCCACGATAAAGTTCTTTCACATCATGAATAGTAAGACCAATCTCCGAAAGTTCTTCTTCGTTCGCTGGATATGCCTCTCGGCAGTTCGGACAAATAGTCCGGACCAGGCGTTGTGCGAGCACTGCCAGCAAGGAACTCGCCACCAAAAATGGCTCTACTTGCATATCGACCAAGCGCGTCACGGCTCCGGGTGCATCATTGGTGTGGATCGTTGAAAAAACCAAGTGTCCAGTAAGCGATGCCTGGATCGCAATTTCAGCGGTTTCTCGATCGCGAATTTCCCCAACCATGATCACATCCGGATCTTGTCGCAAGAAAGAACGCAAACCAGCAGCGAAAGACAGATTGATCTTGGCATTAACCTGAACTTGGCCCACGCCTTTGAGCTGGTATTCCACCGGATCTTCAATGGTGAGAATATTCAAATCAGGACGATTAATTTTGGCCAAACAAGCATACAAAGTAGAAGTTTTACCAGAGCCGGTAGGCCCCGTCACCAACAGAATTCCGTGTGCAGCCTGAATCAACACGTCCATTTTTTTCAAATTATAAGGCGAAAACCCAATATCAGCCAAATCTCTCATCACTGAGGATCGATCGAGCAAACGCATAACAATGCGCTCACCATAGGTAGTAGGAACACTCGATACCCGAATATCAAAATCTTTTCCGGCCACTTTTAATCTAATACGACCATCTTGCGGCAAACGCTTTTCAGCAATATTAAGACCGCCCATAATTTTAACGCGACTTATTATTGAGTTTTGAAAACGCTTTGGTGGTCGAATAATTTCATATAAAACACCATCCACTCGAAAACGCACGAGCAATTCTCGCTCATAGGGCTCAATGTGAATATCGCTGGCCCCGTCTTTCACTGCCTGACTGAGGAGTGAGTTGACCAAACGAATAATCGGCGCTTCGTCGTCGCTCTCCAAATCGAGCAAATCGACAACTTCATCCTCAAGACCGCCTCGTAAATCGCTTCCTTCTTCGCCTTCCAGCTCTGCAACAGCATGCTCAGCCTGCCGCATCGAACGATCATAGGCGCTATTGATAGCGGTAAGCACCGCCTCATAAGATGCCACAACGAACTTAACATCTCTGCCAAAGGAGATACGAAGCTCCTCTTCGGTTTCGAGCAAAAGCGGGTTACAGCAAACCACCATCACCCGATCATCCTCGGTGATGGAAATCGGCATCAAACGGCTATGCTTGGCAAAGGAAATAGGAATTGCCACCAACAAATCATCGGGAATTTCATCGACATTAATCGACTCAAGAACTTCCAATCCGAGATGAGAGGCAAGCAAATAGGCTACCTGAACACTATTCAGAATTTTCTTTTCGATTAACACTTCGCCAATACTGAGGGATTTCTCTCTCGATTCGGCAACCGCCTCAGCAACAGCGGTGGCCGATACACCAAATAGCTCGTTTGCAATCAAAGCCAACGGCTTACCCATCAGGTCTTCGCGCATCTTGATTGGCGCTCTTTTTTGACTAATTTCAGCCATTTGATGCCTTACCAACACTCAAGGTGTTAACTTCTAAGCTACTCATCCATTCCAAAATCATTTTCTGAGCTCGCCTCTGGTGCATCAAACTCGACACCTGCACCTTCATTAGCACCAAGACCAAACTCATCTTCTGGCGCGCTTTCTTCACCTAAAAATGCAGTGGAAGAATCATTTCTCATGGAATCGCCCACCACGATGCTTGGCATATCGCTACTGCTCGACGAACTCGCTTCACTAGGTGAAATAATAGTCTCATTCCCATCACCAGGACCACCATTTTCAGCCTTTTTCATCTCAGCATCGATAGAGAGAAGCATGCTTGAGAGCGGTCCCGCTTTTTTCTCATAATCAATGTTCTTGTTGTAGTTTTGGATTTTGCCACCGTAATAAAGGTTAGCGAACTCCTCACGCTCTTTCATCTTTCTATCCAAGATCTTCTTATAATCATCGTCGGTCCTGATGATATAGGGCGTGATAATCAGCGCCAAACTCCTACGTCCAACTTCGCTATCCCGATTCTTAAACAACCATCCAAGTATTGGAATGTCGCCCAAGAAGGGAATCTTATTGTCCGTAGTTTTTGATCTATTGTGGATCAATCCGCCAATCACACCGGTCTGCTGATCTTTCAAGACAATAGTAGTTTTAGCCGTTTTAGTGTTAATTTTATATTGATTAGCACCTAACAATTGCACTTCATTACCCAGTTCGTTGACTTCCTGATCGATATCCAAGCGAACATTATTCTCGGCCCCTACGTGCGGCGTAATTTTGAAGGAAAGCTTGACATCCTCATAGGAAATATTTTGCAACGGCACTCCGCCTAGGCCCGCGCTGCCGCCGACCGAAGACGCACCCTTGATGACTGGTATTTTCTCACCAACAGTCATGACTGCTTCAATATTATCTGAAGTGAGAAGATAAGGCGTCGAGAGTACATCTATGCTTGAGTCAGTAGCAATCGCCTGCAATACGGCACCAAAACTAGGTATTTTCGTATTATTGCCAATCGTTGGTCCTACAATACCGGCAACACCGCCTTGGAGGAAATTACCCAATACCGCAAGAGCGCCAATACTTTGATTACCTAAACCACCGATATCGCTTGCTGCTGATCCAGCAGTCGCCAGAGTAGTTTTTATCCCCGATGCAATATTATTACCACCAGGATTACCTACCATGCCTATGGCGCCGTTTAAGCCCAACATGCCACCCTCAACACCGCTGAATAGATTGATGCCAAACTTGTTGGTTGCATCAATTTTAATATCCATAATAACGGCTTCGATATAAACCTGCTCTTTTCTAATATCCAGCTTATTAATGGTAGCCAAAAGAGAACGATAGTCATTCGCAGTGGCCACAGTAACCAAGGTATTGGTATCTTCGTGAGCCGTAACTTTTACTTCACCTTCAAATAACTCATTGGTCCCTTCATCCCGGGGTCGAGAAAAACGATTCTTGGAACGGCTTCCTTGCTGAACAACACCATTGATAGTTTCCGCTATTTTCTTGGCATCAGCATGGCGAAGCCTTTTTACGTGAATCGTTCCCTTGTTGGTGTCGGTATCTTTAACATCCAACATCGCAACCACTTGCTGGGTTTTTTCAAAGGTATCTTGATCGGAAACAATGATCAGGCTGTTGGTGCGGTCATCAGCAATGATTTTATCGATGTTCAAACTAGTTTTACTGGCCCCCTCAGCCGAAGATCTTCGCCGAGGACGGGAAGCGGCACTAGAAACATCAAACAGATCTTTCAACTGCTTTTCAATAGTTTTGGCTTCAGCATTAACCAGTTTCAAAACATGAATTTTATTTTGCGCATCTTCGAGGTCAACTTGAGCAAAAATGCTGCCCAATCGGCGAATATTACTATTGCTATCGATCACAATAATAAATTGATCGCCAATGCTCTCAACCATGCCATCTTTAGAAATCAACAAACGGCCGATATTTTTAAGCGCGTCCTGCGAGGCATGCTCAGCTTTATAGAAGAGCGTACCAATCTCTTCATTATTTTTGGCATTTTCCCCTTTAGCGTAGAAGGGTGTCGAATAAAATTTAGCGTCGGGACGCTTGATTACAGTCCAGGTTTTTCCTTGCTCGACAAGGGCCAAACCTTTTTGCGTCAAAGATGCCATCAAGACATCCCAGGCATCTTTCGGAGTAAGGAGAGACTTTCCAATAATAGTCAACTTCATGGCTTTATTAATGGAATCATGGACCACGAAGGTTTTACAAAGCAGCTCGCTCACTTGAGTCAAAATTTTGATCAGCTCTTCTTCTTCAAAATTCCAAATAAATTGGCCCTTAGCAGGCACGCAAGTCTGAGGAACTACTCTGCGAATCTCCGGATCCACAGCTGCTGGCGCACGGGGAGGAGTTGCTTTCCTGACTCCGCCGGGTGGAACACCCAACTTCGCTCCCGTCGGTCTCGCGCCTCCAGGAACTAGGCGAGGAGGAGCTAATCCTTCCGCTGCAGACAAAGAGGTAGCAAGCAGCACAGCCAAGCCGACTACAGACAAATGGGCAACTAGGCCACTTCTTTTAATATTCAAAACTCGCATGGTGACTTTTCACCTTCGTTCCTGGTTATCTAACCACGGAGTAATCCAACGTTATAGATTGGTCACCCCTTTTCAAATCAATCGTAAACTTACTGGCTGACCTAAGCTTGCTAAACAATTGCAAAGCTTTTTCCGGAGTATTGAGTTCAAAACCATTAATTCTGGTTAACACGTCCATCTTCTCAATACCTATTTTTTCAAACAAAGACCCTTCTTTAAGATAAACAAGCTTGAAACCAATATTAGCACCACTACCATCAAGCTCTGGAACCGCTCTCGCCTCTGTCATCAATCGCGAAACATTTGATAATGCTTTATCAAATTCACTTTGATCAATATCATAGGAAGTCGCGCCTTTCTTTCTAACGCCAGTTCCCTCATCTTCCCCAACTAACTCAGCTTTGGGGCGAAGGCGTACTGGGCCCTTATCATTTTCCAACAGAGAAATGAACTCATACTTGTGCTCTCTCTCGTTAAAAATATAAACACGATATTCTTCAATGCGTTCAAGTCTCGCTAAACCAAAGATTGAGTTACAAGCTCGATCAGGTTCCCATTTTTGGCTTGCGATTACCGTCTCGATTTCCTTACTATTCTTTTTCATGTAAGGTTCGCACTCGCCAAGAGAAAATACTAAGGCCCTGCCCGATGATTGATCCTGGATAACAGCACGCGAATCAAATGGATCAAAAAATACCATCGTACTAATCAGCTTCAGAGGCAAGGTCGTGGGCCCAGCATCTTGCCAACGCCCTGGATCAACTTGATCCATATCTTCCAAATCAACAAAACTAATTTGCTCTCTACGAGCAGCAAAAAGATTTCTCTCGTTGGCAGCAGAAAAATTTTTAGCTACCGGCTCATCACTTTCAACACCAAAATTCTTCGATGATGGCTTGTCTGGTATGGACTTTGACAACCAGTATCCGGCCAAGGTATTAAAGGTTTTGGCCGCAATAACTGACATGATGCTCAAAAACACCAAATGCATGATCCAAAAATGTCGGCGAAAAAGCCAATTCACCACCGAACTCCCTGCAGCGACAAGAACCCTATCTTAACCAATCACTGTGATTTTATCTTTCTTTAAAAAATCTCAACTTGCTCTCTATACACTTTGCCTGAAAATGAAAATGCTTTCAGCTAAAACCTAGAATAAATTTGAAGGTTTTACCAACAACTTCTAATAAAACGTCAAAAAAGGCACCAAAGATGCCCAAGAGACCTCATTTATTTTTATTGGAAAGAATCGGATTAATCCAGACCTCAAGCTGAAAAAAAACTTCTATTGATACATTTCAGCTATTTCGCGTTGATATTTTTGATTAATAAATTTTCTTTTCACTTTTAAGGTAGGCGTAAGTTCGCCGGAATCAATAGTGAACTCTTGGGATAATAGTTTATACTTTTTTATTTGCTCAACGGGCGCTAATTTTTGATTGATTTTTAAAAGCTCCGCGCTGATTTCCTGGTGAATCGACTCGAGGCTATTCGCTGATAGAATTCGCTCAGAAGGTAGGCCCATTTCCTTGGCTTTTTTGTCAATGCTCTCAATATCTGGAGCAAAGAGTGCGGCAAGATATTTTTTATTATCACCCACCACTACTGCCGATTGAACGTAGGGTAACTGCTTCAACATTGATTCAAGATTTTGTGGCGAAATATTTTTTCCTCCGGCCGTAATCAAAATATCTTTCTTTCGATCAGTGATGATTAAGAATCCATCATTATCAAGGGTGCCAATGTCTCCTGATGCTAACCAACCATCCTTCAAGGTTTCCCGTGTAGCCTCGGCATTTTTATAATAGCCCAAGAAAATATGAGGGCCCTTAATGAGAATTTCGCCATCAGCAGCAATAACGATCTCAGCTCCTGGCATGGCTTTACCCACCGAACCAATCTTGGTTTGACCGGGCAGGCTTAAGGTAGTGGGTCCGCTATTTTCCGATTGGCCATAAACTTCATAAATCGGCATATCGATGCCCAAGAAAAAATTCATAATATCTTTGGAGATGGGTGCCGCCCCTACCATGCAAAGGCGCGTTTTTCCAAAGCCAATACGTTCCTTTATGGTGGGGAAAATTTTCCTATGGGCAATCATGTATTGGATATTGTTCCACAATGACGGCATTTTTCCGGCGTGACGAGCTTGGTAATAGTTGAAGCTTATTTTAGAAAAATGATTAATTATTTTTTGGGTCAAAGCGTCTTTTTCGGAAAGCGCTAGTTTTATCCCTTCATAGATTTTTTCGAATACGCGTGGCACCCCAAAAAATACGGTGGGTTCGATTTCTTTTAGATTGTTTTTAAATTTTTCTGGCGATTCCACAAAATAGCAGGTCATGCCGCAATCGATGGGAGCATAAATAGTAAGCATTTGTTCAGCAACGTGCGCGAGAGGCAAATAAGAAATGCCTTTGTCCGTAGGAGCACAACGCCAAGCTTGCACCACCGTTCGCACCGTCCAGGCAACGGATTCGTGCGACAACATCACGGATTTAGGATTGCCCGTGGTGCCCGAGGTGTAAATCATGGTGGCCACAGCATTTGGTTTCACCGATTGAAATCTCTTTTCTAAAAGAGGATCCTCAATCGATTTTCCCCGTGCCAAAAATTCACTAAATTTTAATACTTTATCTTCGCTACAATCTTCCTCTGACATTAAAACAATGTGTTTGATTTTTGTCAGTTCAGCAACTTTAGGCTTAACTTGTTTGTTATAGCGCGCTAAATTTTCCACTACCAAAATTTCAGCGTCGGAATGATCAACCACATAAAAAACTTCTTCCATGGAACTGGAAGTGTAGACACCAACAGAAACCGCACCAATGTATTGAGCAGCCATGGTTCCGATCAACCATTCCAATCGATTAAATCCTAAAATTGCAACTTTGCCGTCGGCTGCAACATTGGCCCATAAAAGAGATTTCGCAAATTGTCGCACGCGCTCATGGTAGGCGCCCCAACTTATCCCAGACCAGGCATTTTGGTCCTTTGAGAAATAGGCCGCATCTTCGTTGTGATGGTGGGCGCGTCGACTGAGTCGATCGATACAGATATCTCTTTGCATGGTAATTGAACCCTTTGTCCGTGGTTGTCCCTCTTATAGGAAGCACAACTATGCTTTGGCTAAAAATGTTCAATTTTTTTTAAAATACATTGCCGACCAGCAGATAGAGCCTTGGCGTAAAATTTTCCGAAGGGCTCGACCCTAAATCCGCTCGAATAATAAAAGTTTTATTCCAGTGCAATCGCAAGCCTGTGCCAAATCCCAGTTGAACAGACTGCATATCTTTACTAAATCGCGTGAAATCTCGCGCCGTCATGGCCGCATCCGCTAGGACCGCTGCGGTCATATCAAAATTCTGCTTCCAAAGATTAAAGGACCAAAAAGTATAGCGAAACTCTAACTGCTCAATGGCTTTGAATTTCCCAACATAAAGTTGTTCTCTAATACCTCTGCCAATATATTGTCCGCCAATAGCATTGAAGTCGTCTTTTGCCTGACTCCCACCGATTCTCGACATGGCATCGAAAGGTAAATCACCAAATATTGAATCAACAATAGTTTGCGACGCAATAACTAAACGATGATTGTCGTCGAGAGGGAAATAAAAACGCGCTGCAATATTGGCGGCTACATAATCCCAAGAACTTCCGATAAAAGATGCACCACCACGTACGCTCGATTCCAACCAATACCCTTCAGTCGGAGCTGGTTCGTTATCGCGCGCATCAAGCATTAGCCCTAATTCTAAAGTGCTAAGATAGCCGTCTATTTTGGTATTTTTATAGTCGCGATCATAGAGAGAATTAGCATAGGGACCTGCAGCACTGAAATCGCGATTGAGATAATAATGTCCTCGATAACTCGTCATGAATTCCAGCTTGGCACTTCCCTGCCATAAGAGCCATCTTGAATAAAGTTCTCCGAAGAAAAACATGTAGCGATTTTGATAATATCGTCGAATAAACTCATCGCGCTCGCCACCTGCGGCAAACAATTTATCAGCTTCGATTTTAGCACGTTCCTCATCGCAATTAGCCTCGCTCCCCTGGCCACAATAATTTTGAGTGGGAGTCGAATAAAAACCCACGCGTCCCATCAAACGCCATGGCAGGTTAAAGGCACGGACTCGGTCCAGCGAGAGAGCATGGGAATGAACCATTCGGGTGGTTAAATAAACCTTAAGTCCCAGACTGGTTTGGTAAGGACTATAGCCTTCTTCATCGACATACATGTTGCCAATTACACCGCCACCAAAACCATTGTCGGAACCGAAACCAAGCGCAGGTATGCCGGAGAACCTAAGCTTTGGTGTTTGTTCTTCAGCAACCAAAGCTTCTTCGGCCAAAATTTGTCCTGCCAAAAACATCGCGGCAAATAATAAAAGGCATGAACGAAGAGGTCCTAGAGTTTTCATTTTTAGCCCACCTGAGCCAAGATATTTTCGATTTTTTTTCGGTAATCATAAAGCTCATTACTAAGACTAGCTTTCTTAGCTTTAAGCGATGATACATCGCCTGCACGATCTACCAATTCCAAATAGAATTTAATTTTCGGTTCCGTGCCACTCGGGCGCACAATGAGTCGACAGCGATTTTTTATTTCAAAAATAATTACATTGGCCCTGATGCCACGATAGGGACCCGCATCACTAGGAATAATAAGATCGTATTTTCTCCATTCAGTCCCCCCTAATAATGAAGCTATGCCCTGCTCCGATATGAGCCTGATTTTTTCCATGACAATAGCCATGTCAACTGCTGATTGCAGGCCTGCAAATCTCTGCGACCATTGGCAACTCGAAAAAACACCAAAACGAATATAAAGCTGATCGAGAAAATCCCACACGGATAGATGTTGTTTTTTCAGGTAAGCAGCAATTTCCATAAATCTTGCGGCACTATTGATACCATCTTTATCTAATACAATTTTTCCGACGAGAAAACCAATGGCTTCCTCATAACCAAAAACAAAAGTACTGCCAAATTCTTTTTCAGCCTGGAGGGCTGCATTGGCAATATTGCTAAATCCGGTCAAAGCATCGACATAATTAGCACCAAGTTGCGAAGCTATGGCGCTCAACATTCTCGATGAAACAATTGAGCTTACTACCAAAGGTTTAAGTCCTTTTTTGAGAGCTTTTTCTATGACAAAATAGCCCAAAATACTGCCCATTTCATTGCCAGTGAGTTTTTTAAATCCGCCTTTGTCGTCGAGGCAAGAAACTTGCACCCTATCAGCATCTGGATCGTTGGCAAAAACCCAAGTGCAGCCTATGTCTTTGGCTTTTTGGTGAGCTAAATCAAGCGTATTTTCTTCTTCTGGATTGGGAAATGACACCGTGGGAAAATGGCCATCTGGTTCACCTTGCTCTTCTAAAACGTGAATGTTGCTAAAGCCCTCTTCATTTAATGCCCGCAAAAAATAATCTCGGCCCACCCCGTGAAGAGGCGTATAAACTATCGCTACCTGCGCATCCAATTCAGCCTTTTCGCAGAGACTCGTGGCACGTATTTGGGAAAAATAGGCATCAATAACTTCATCGCCAATGGGAAGAAATTCTTTTTCGGGAGCACCATGCTTACTCAGAAATTCAGTTCTTATGGGCGCATCATCCATGGCTTTCTCAATGCGTTTAAGAATATCTCCGTGGAGCTGAGCGCTCGTCATAGCAAACACTTTGATGCCATTATCAAAGCCAGGATTATGACTCGCGGTTATCATTACCCCGAAACTTGCTGATAAATATTTGGTAGCAAAAGCACATAATGGCGTCGGAACACTTCTGCCAAACAAATAGGGAGTCAAAGAGAATCGGGATAAAATAGCAACCACTTCTTCGGCAAATAGAATGCTATTAATGCGAGCATCATAACCAACCACAACCCGTTTATTGGGATTATTTTCCAGTTGTGACGCAAGAGCGAAAGCAAAA
Source organism: uncultured Myxococcales bacterium (assembly GCA_964368985.1). Classification (GTDB taxonomy): domain Bacteria; phylum Myxococcota; class UBA727; order UBA727; family JABDBI01. The sequence goes on from CAYJDW010000025.1 coordinate 18,815, forward strand.
CGATACACCGAAACAATATTCATACGGTTATAGCCGGCTTGCATTTGCCCTCGCAAACCTGCCGTGCCAAAACATAAATAATTATTCATTCGATCGCGCAATTCATCCTGGACGAGGGGATTATTTTGCAACGCGATGATCTCGGATCGCAGGGCCTCATCAGGCTCTTCTTTTAAGTAGCGGATCACTTTTTTTGTAAGAGATTCATCGAAAGAGTTCATCACCAATCCATTAGGTAATAGCAAAAATAAAAGTCACGATTACATGTAAAACTTCATCCGAGAAGGGGTCAGAATGCGGGCCTTTGTTCTATCGATTGAGGACGAAAAATGGCGAATATTTTTGCCAATCGTGAAACATCGTGCTTTCGCTGATTGTTTTATGTGCGCATCCTTTAACCGTGATAATCAATTAATGCGCCATACCTATGAAAAACTTAAAGCTTTCACCGACCCCTTTTTTGCTAAACATGAATCTGATTTGGCGCAAAGCTTAGATCAATGGCCGCTTTTTCGCTTGCGTGGGCGCGTGCTGGAATTCACTTCATTGATAATTCGCGCCTCCGTTCCCTTGGTAAGCGTAGGCGAAATGGTCCATATTACTCGATCAAATTCCTCAGATTTATTGCCGGCTCAGGTAGTGGGTTTTCGCGAAAATGATGTGTTTTTGATGCCTCTTCATGATACCGCCGGCTTAAGTCCAAACTCTCAAGTCATTCCGAGCACCAAACCATTTATGCTCAAAGTTGGTTATCAATTGTTAGGTCGAGTATTAAATGGGCTCGGCAATCCCATTGATGGGCAGGGTAGTCTTAATGATTTATCTGAGCTCAAAGATTGGCCTCTAAATCGTCAGGCTCCGAACCCCTATACAAGAAAATCCATCAACGAGCCTCTCTCTTTAGGAATAAGAGCCATCGATAGCTTATTAACCATCGGCAAAGGTCAACGCGTCGGACTGTTTGCGGGATCTGGCGTGGGCAAATCTTCCTTGATGGGGCAGATGGTATCGAACACCGAAGCAAAGATTGTCGTCGTGTGTTTAGTAGGCGAGCGTGGTCGGGAAGTTATGGAATTTATTAACGATACTCTCAAAGGATCTCTTAATAAATGCGTCGTGATCGTAGCCACTTCCGATCAACCAAGCCTCGTGCGTTATCTCAGCTGCTATGTTGCCACCGCGATTGCTGAATGGTTTCGCGATCAGGGTGAAGACGTCTTATTTTTGATGGATAGCGCCACCCGTTTTGCACGTGCTCAAAGAGAAATTGGTCTAGCCTTAGGTGAGCCTCCCGCGCGCCAAGGATATCCTCCCAGTGTGTTTGCCGAGATTCCGAAATTGATGGAGCGCACCGGTACCAATCACCTAGGTTCTATTACCGCTATCTATACGGTGCTCGTTCAAGGAAGTGATTTCGATGAACCCATCGCCGATGAAGTGCGCGGTATTCTTGATGGGCATATTGTGCTCAACCGTGCCTTAGCCGAACGAGGACATTGGCCAGCCATTGATATACTTCCCTCCCTCAGCCGCGTCATGAATAATATCGTCGATTCCAAACAAAAGGAAGCTGCCACAAAACTCAGATCTTGGCTCTCGGTTTATGAAAAAAATCGCGATTTGATTTTGCTTGGCGCCTATAAACCCGGCTCCGATGCAGAGGTTGATACTGCTATAAGAAAGTTGCCAAAAATAAACTCATTTTTGCAGCAGCCAATTACCGATTACACCGACTATCACCAAACAAAGAAAGAACTGCTTAACCTTGTTTAAGATATGACTTATTCATTAGTGACCTTACTGAAAGTTCGAGAGCACAACAAAGCTACCGCTGAGCAAAAATTGCGGGAGGCTCACAATCGCCTTGAATCGGAAGAAAAAAAACTCGTTCAAATTCAAACCCACCTTCTAAAGACCATTGAAGGAAGAACTGTCCTGCAGGATAATTTCTTTATACGGGCAAAAAGCCAACCTATTAATCAGCGCGATGCGCTCTTGGTAGCGCTTTTATCGCAGAAAAAAGTGGCCTCCGAATTAGCCCTAAAAAAATCTCTCTATCATCAGGCGCAACTGGTGAACGAAGCTCAGAAAATAAAGCACCTTGCCACCAAAAGCGCTATGGAAGCTCATCGTGATTTAAAAATAATTGATAAACATCACGCCGTGTGGCAACGCCAAAGCCACAAACGCGAAGAACTAAAGAACGAATACGAAAACGACGATCAAAACGGCGTTCGTTTTGGTCTAAGGCTCAAGCGTGGCTAATCCTCGATTATCTAATGATACTAAAACCCCCCTAAGCGATGCCCGTCCTCAGTTAATTATCAAAACCAATGCTGTCCAAAAAAATAATTTTCGCATTTTTCTTATGAAATATCGTCTCGATAAAAATATTGTTCCGAAGGATATTCTGTCTAAAAAGGCCAAGCCTTTGCCCCAACCGGATAAACTAAGCACTAGCGACCAAGATAATAAAATTATTGTTTTAAGCGATTCAGCAAGAACACCAGAAATAATCAATCTTGAATCGCACATAAAAAATACCACGAATATCGACGGAATAGTCATAGAAAAAGCTGCTCTTTCTTCCAAATATATTGATGAAATTAACCACTTGGTAAAAAAATTGACCCTGAGTTTTAGCGCTAAAAAATCGGAGAGCTGTTTCTTTATTAAAGATGGCATTTTTAAAAATGCTCGTTTCAATCTATATTGTCAGGATAAAAATTTGGATTTAGTGCTCGCCCACGCTAAACCAGAAGCTATCGACTTAATAAATCGGCATCAGGATTATTTAGCTACTAAATTAGCCAAAAAGGAAATAAATTTGCGCAAGCTCGTGTTTGCTTAATGCGCTAAGTTCAATGGCCTAAGCTTAGGGGTAGCCGCCTATTATGACGCTTGTGGTCCCACTGATGATATCCCAGTTCGCTGAAGAACTCAGCGAAGAACAAGTCCGCTTCATTAACTTCAGCATAGATACTGAGCCACTGAAAAATTTGCTTTCGCCCATCCTAGAAATGATTGCGAACAATATCGAAGTTTCCTATAAAAGTCCGGCAAAAATTGATTTTTGCTCAACCACACTTCCGGTGGGAAGGACCATTTTCGAAGCCATACAATTCGACGACATTTGCATAAAATTGCTTCATCTAAACAGTGGGCGAGTTTTTTTTATTATTGTTGATGCGGGGTTAGCGCGAAGTTTGCTCACTCGCTTGATTGCCTCCTCGCTGATTGAAGATGTGCCGGGTTTATTATTTTCGTCGACTGAAAAAGGAATTTTTTCTTTCATCATTGCTCGCTTGATTGTCGAGATGACGAAAACCCTTGGCGACAAAATGCCGTCATTGAAAATCCTGGGAATTTTTCATTCTCACGAAGAGGTGATCAAGGATTGCAGTTTAAAAGATTATGTCGCTCACCATTTTATTCTCAATTTTCTCGCTAACCGACACCCCGTTACTCTTTTGACTTCGCACCAAAGTATGTCGACCACTTCTAATGAAACTTTTAATGCGTCTTCATTATTATTGCGCTGTGGTCACATTGCTCGCGAATTATCTTTCATTGTTTACCGTTTAAGCGTGACTCATCGCATTCTTCAAAAAATTGGCTGCGGCGATATGATTATGTTCGACCGCAACTTTTTATCTTGGTCAAATCAAAAACTCGCCGGTCCCATGAGTGCTTTTTGGGGCGATTGCCACCTTTCAGGAACTCTTTTTAGTCCTGGGCCCAATTATTGTTTTCAATACATTCAGCAAGAAAAAAGAGAGACGACATCAATGAAAGCCCTGGAAATAATCTCGGATGATTTTTCACCATCGGAGCGTGACTCCAATAATCCTCTTCGAGAACTAACCGAAAATATTCGCGTGCCCATGAGTATTGAGCTGTCTCGCTTACCCATGAGTCTTAAAGAAATTAGTGACTTGCGGCCAGGGCAGGTGATTGATTTGCATCGTAAAATTGGCGACTCATTGGAAATTGTCATCGAGAACAAAGTGATCGGTTTTTGTGTTCCGGTGCAAATAGATGGACGTTTAGGTATTAAAGTTTTGAGCATTGATGGGAGTCTAAGCAACCAAAACTCCTAATAAGAAAACTATGGATTCATTATTACTAACCAAAACCCTCGCTATCCTCGCCTCTGTGTTGGGGCTCCTTTACCTGGGATTTATCGTCGTGAAAAAACGGACGTTTTTCAAATATGGCGGGAGTGAACAGCGGATTAAAATGAAGAGTTTTTGCCGGGTGGATCAAAAGACTTCTCTTGCGTTGATTGAAGTTGATAAATGTGAATTTTTGCTCGCATCTAATGGCATGGCTATTTCGCTCAAAAAACTTCCCCGCGTCGCGGAATGAACTGAATGCTCGCATGACGAATCAATGGTCCGCGGGCCGGCCCGGAAGCATTGCCTACTTCGAAAACAGCATGGGGGGAATAAAATCCCTACCCTTATTTGTTATCTAAGCTCATGGCTTATGGCATATTTTCTTATTGCGAGATCCCTCGAGCGCGAGCATTGCTGGCTCTCACCTCTTTTTTCTTAAGTACATCGCTATTCGCCAAAAACTCCCCGGATTTAAGTAGCAACTTTTTAAGCGACCCCTTCTATCTACTATTTTTCCTCATTGGCATTAGCCTCCTGCCTTTTATTGCCATTATGGTGACCAGTTTTGCCAAGATCGTCGTGGTGCTCTCCATTGCTCGCCAAGCCATAGGCACAGCCCAAGCTCCGCCCAATATTGTGATTGTTAGCTTGAGTATGATTTTAACCTTGTTCTCGATGTATCCGGTATTCACAAAAATCCATGCCCAATGGGAAAATCAGGCAACCCAAAAAATGACCAACCAGCAGTCTTTAGACCTGCTTATTAGTACCAGCAAGGAACCGATTCGGGAGTTTATGAGCGAGCGCGCGCAGGTTAAGGATCGAGAGCTTTTTTTGAATATCCTTAGCAAGAATAATCCCAAAAGCACGCAGCCCGTGCAGGATACCGATTTCATTGTGCTGGCGCCAGCTTTTTTGATCTCCGAACTAAGCCACGCCTTTCAAATTGGTTTTTTGGTATATTTGCCTTTTTTAGTGATCGACATGACCGTGGCCAATTTGTTGATGGCGCTCGGCATGCAAATGCTATCGCCCACGACCATCAGCCTGCCCTTTAAAATTCTCTTATTTGTCTTGGTGGACGGCTGGCGCCTCCTCGCAGAAGGATTAACCAAGGTGTAACTATGCTCTCCGACCAATTATTAGTCCTCACCAAAGAAGCTATTTTTGTCACGATTATGGCGTCAATGCCCGCCATTTTAGCAAGCCTGATAATCGGTCTTGCCGTGGCTTTATTTAGCGCCACCACTCAAATCCAAGAACAAACTTTGAGTTTCGCGCCGAAGATGATCGGAGTATATCTCGCTCTTTTGGCCTTTGGTGCCCCTTTAGGCGGTCTGATAATCGAGTTCACCAAAACCTGCTTCACTAACTTTTCCTTAAGCCCATGAACCACATCGAAGACTTAGTAACAGGCCTTATTCAAGGCCTTAATCCTCTGAATATTTTGTTGCTTTTCATGTTAATTTTTACCCGATGGCTCGCCTTCACCATCATGATCCCCATCTTTGGCGCACTCCTCTTGCCGGCCATTGTCCGCATTGCATTGGCGGGGGTCATGAGCCTGATAAGTGTCGTCATGCTCGCGCCTAGAACAGATTTTATAGCGGATATCAGCATATTTCTCGTCGCCATTTTATTTGTCAAAGAAGCATTTATTGGTTTTATCATTGGTTTTTTGGTGAGTCTGATTTTCTTTGCTTATGAACTTACAGGCCAGCTCATAGATATTGCGCGGGGCGCCAACATGGCAAAAATGTTAGTGCCGGAACTTAAAATCCAATCCTCCCCCCTGGGCACGCTATTTTTCCAGCTGGCTTTGGTAATTTTTCTTGCTTCAGGCCTTCATCGAGAACTTATCGCTAAACTTTTTATGAGCTTTGAACGATTTCCCGTTTTTTCTTTATTCATTGAGACCGGGGATATTAATCCGCTTGCTTTGGCCACTAAGATCCTCGCCCAGTTATTTAGCATGGCCGTGGGTTTTGCTTTACCCGTGATATTTATTTGTTTTTTAATCGATTTAGCTTTTGGACTGATGAACCGAGTAGCCCCCCAAATAAATGCTTATTTTTTATCGCTACCAGCCAAAATTATCGGTGGATTAATGATGTTGTTCTTTTCTTTGCCTTTTCTTATTGATGATTTGTTAACGCATTATCGAGAGCTCACTTTTAGTTTTTTGCAATAAAAAAGCCACCCGAAGGTGGCTTTCGAAAAAAGCAAAGTGAAGGTTTATTTGACCTCAACTTTGGCGTTTGCTTCTTTAGCAAGTTGGTTACATTGAGCTGCAGCTAACTTAACTTTTTCACTCAACTTATTGTACGCATCAGCTGTTAAGCCCGATAGATATTTCATAGTTTTCTCGCAAGCTTTACCGAGGCTACTAATAGCTTTGGATTTATCAGCATTGCTTGCTTGGGGAGCAGCTGACATAGAATCTAAGTTCTTTGGTGCAAAAAGAATCGAAGGGTTAGGAGCTAAGGCAGACGAGCTTGCCAAGGCGCCAATAGCGTCTTTAGTTATACCAATAGCATTGGCAGCAGCAGAAATACCACCGGTAACGAGATCAAGAGTTGTAGGATTTATCACAACATCAACAAAAGGTGCTACAGCATCGATTGCCAAACTGACGGCAGGGCCCACAAGGGGGATAAAACTGATAAAATCGCCCACGATGGGAGCAAATTTACTAAATGCTGTTGCGGCTCCGCTAATAATAGTCTTCACGAAGTCATTGTCCACCATGCCTAAGAAACCCAAACCAGCATCCACGACCGTACCCAAAACACCTTTCACAGCATTAAATGCATTCTTACCAACATTTACCACCGTTTTGACAACACCTTTCGCTAGGTTCAGGATGCTAGAACCGATATTTTTGATGGTATCAAGAATAAAATAGTTAGGAGCGTTAGGATCGAGGCTTAGTTCGCCGCTTTTAAACAGATCCAAACGTTGCTCAACTTCACTCATCAAATTTTGACGAACATCACTGAGTTCATCTTGATCAAGATTCGAGAGGGTGCCTTGAGCGCGCATATCTTCGAAGAGTTTATTAGTAATATTTTCAGTAGTTAAATTTATAGATTCAGAAGCCGACACACTAAAACCGAATAACAACAAACATAGGCCGCTTAAGCCGATTATTTTTTTAATCATTTATTTTACTCCATTTTAAACAATAAAGTTAAAAATTATAACTTTATATTTTAGATAGTTTAATCTAATAAAAATAACATATTATGGCATGTTTACTGATCCATTTTAAACACAAAAAAACCCCGATTAAATCGGGGTCTTTTTTAATCTATTCTCGTTTTATTATTCAGCTGCTTCAACAGTAAGGGTAGCTTTAGTCCCCGGAGCAAGCTTTTCCGAGAGCTTTCCAGCTCCAGCAGCAACAGCTCCAGCAGCCTTACCAATCAAAGTCTGAGCCTTGTCTTTTATGGCACCAGCGGCGTCACCAACAGCACTGCCAATGGCTCTAGCTGCATCCTTGATTGCATCCCAAGTCGCCCCATATTGAACATTGGCTTCTAGGCTCAAGCTGTCTTCAAGGCTGTTAAAAATTGTTGCCGGAGCGGGCGCGGGCGCAGCTTTATCTTTGCCACCGCCAAAAATGCCTGAGACAGTGTTAACAACTTTACCAATAATACCTGTCACGGTATCAAGGATAAAATATTGGCCACTAGCATCCGTCAAGACCAAAGTATGATCCAAATTATTGCTAGCTACAGCGCCTTCAGGAGGCATTGCCTCAGCTTTTTTGGCTTCTTCTTTAGCTTTGCTCAAACCCAAGAACTTAGTGATAGAATCAATGATGAACATTTGGGCATTAGCGTCGGTAAAATTCAGCCCCCTTTCTTCCATAATGTTCAGCGATTTATCTAGCACAGCTTCAAAGGCTTCTTGCTCATCAGCATTCATATTCTGATAGTTGGCGTCATTATCCAAGCGATTGAAAATTTCTTCATTTTGCGTAGCTTGCCCGCTCGCGCTTACCATCAAAGCAAGTGCTCCAAATAGTGCAATAAATAACTTATTCATTTGTATTCTCCATTTACTAGTTTGATTCAGGTGATTTCCTTTATTTATTCATAAAAGACTCACACCTGACTTAACCTAACAAGAAAAAAAATTAATTCACTTTAAAGATCTATAATTTTAGATAAAAAACCAAAGTGTAGGCATTAAAAAAACCTAAGCCTTTGCTTAGGTTTTTACCAATTTTTTAACAATGTTTTACCAACTATTTTTCATTACTTCTTTTCCATTTCACCGTGTAATTGAGCCTGAGCAGCTTCTTCCACCGTTGCATCAACAATATCCTTTTCCAATAGTTTGGTGGTTTCTTCACTGGCTTTTTCAACTGACCAACCCTTCTTTAGAAAGCCTTGCATAACAGGAGCTGCTTTCTTCAAAAAGGTCTCAACTTTTCCTACGGATCCGGCAATAATTTTACTGTCCATCAATTTATCTTTCATTGACCGTGCATCCATGTAGTTGGCGTTTTCTTCTGCCAAATTCATATCAGTATTATTATCGCTATTGGCAGCCGCCGCCGCTTCCAAGTCTGAACTAGTTTTTTCAACAACTTTCTTAACCGCTGCAGCTGGCTCTTCACCTTTCGAAAGCAGACCACCCAAACCGAGCAGGCCGCCAATGGCCAAAAGAGGCAGGAATTGATCACTTGATTCCGAGAGTACGATATCCTGATCCACGTTAGCACTAGCGCTAACACCCGAAATTAGTGAAACGATTACCGCTGCAACCATAGTTTTACGAAACATTTAAGCCTCCGCAATGTATTTATTTTTCAACATTAAGACCCTTTTGTAATTAGAGGGTCAATTGTATTTAATAGTACCGGCAGACGAATGCAGGTTAAAAGATGGAATAAAAGATCAATTAGTCGTTTACCAGCGAATATAGAATATCGTCATTGCCGCGCTACGCTCGCAATGACGATTGAAGAGCACATGAAGGCCCTACCTATGATGGCAGAAAAGGCCTATTTAAGCCTTTGCCATTCCTTAGCTAATCTTTCGGCAATCTTGGCCTCTGACAACCCATGCTTTTCATAGAGGCTCTCAGGCGTGCCGGATTCACCAAATTCATCATTGATACCGATTCTCACCAGCGCCGGCATATGGGCGTGACCCGACAAGCTTTCAGCAATTGCGCCACCTAAACCGCCGATAATCGAGTGATCTTCGGCCGACACGATGAGCTTCGACTCTTTGCCGGCGCGAAAAACCGATTCTTCATCCACCGGTTTTAGCGAGCTGGCATTATAAACAGCCACATCAATACCTTGCGCTTGCAAGCTGCGAGCCGCCGCCAAAGAGTTGTAGACCGTGCCGCCAGTGGCAAAAACCGCAATATCTTTCCCTGATTTCAGCTTTGGAAAATGGCCCGGGGAAAATTGATAATTTTCTTCGTGCACCCGCACCAGATCTTGTCGGGTGAGGCGTACATAAGCCGGATTCTTTGATTGCACTAAATAGGTCATCAGGGAGGCGGTTTCCACATCGTCCGCAGGCTGAAAAACTTCCATGCTGGGTAATGAGCGCATCAAGGCAATATCTTCGAGGCCTTGCTGAGAATAGCCATCTTCTCCGATCCCCACGCCTGCGTGAGTACCGATAATACGAACCGCAGCACCTGAATAAGCCACGCTCATTTTAATCTGATCAAAACGACCCGTAATGAAACAGGCAAATGAACAGGCAAAGGGAATGTAGCCGCTCAAAGCTAGGCCTGATGCCACGCCGATCATATTTGCTTCAGCGATACCCATCTGAAAAAATCGCTCAGGATATTTTTGCCCAAATGCATAACTGTTGGTACTTTTCGACAAATCGGCATCGAGAACCACCACTTTCGGATTGCTAGCGATGGTGAGTAAACTGTTACCAAAAGCTTTTCTAGTGGCCATTTTTACTATTTGCATGAGGAAGCTCCTAATTCGCTGATGGCGCGCTCAAGTTCTTCGGTGGTCAATGCTCGTCCGTGCCAAGCCACCGTGTCGGATTCAAGAAATGATACGCCTTTGCCTTTAACCGTATTCGCAATAATCATCGTGGGGCGTTCTGTCTCGGCATGAGCTCTATTAATCGCCTCATGAATGGCTGAATAATCGTGGCCATCGATGGTCAACACATGCCAACCAAAACTGCTGAAACGATCCGCGAGGGGCTCGATAGTCATCACGTCATTCACCAAGCCATCAATCTGGCCCTGATTGCGATCGACGAAGCCTATCAAATTATTCACACCATAATGCGAGGCACACATGGCTGCTTCCCACACTTGACCTTCTTGACACTCACCATCGCCAAGCACGGCATAAACATTAAATTGAGGTTTCGAGTGGCCAATACGAGCAGCCAAGGCCATTCCAAGCGCTACCGACAATCCCTGCCCCAAGGAGCCCGTGGATGCTTCAACCGAATCAAGCAAGCGATTGGCGGGATGGCCTTGCAACACTGATCCAAGCTCTCTCAAAGTGGGCAGCATGGTGGAGGAAAAATAACCGCAATGGGCAAGGACGGCATAGAGGGCAGGCACGCCATGCCCCTTCGATAAAACAAAACGATCCCGCTCTTGCCAGCGAGGGTTTTTCGGATCGTGACGCATTTCATTTAAATAAAGCTCTAAAATAATATCAATAGCACTCAGGGATCCGCCTGGATGACCATTTTGGGCCTTAGTGATCATCTTGAGCACTTGAATGCGCAAAGCGCTGGCTATTTTAGAGAGTTCCGCAGCTGATACTCGCATGAGACACCTACCAAATCTTAGATTAGTGCTAAGTGTGGCGGGCGAGATCCCGATGTTCAACCCGTATATGGTCGATTTTATCTTTGATACGACCAAAAAGTGCTTCCACCAGCGTAACAGAGCGGTGGCGTCCACCGGTACAGCCGATGGCAATAGTCAAATTCGATTTCCCTTCTTCCTGATAATGGGGATATAAAAATTCCACCATATCAACGAGTTTGTCGAGGAAAACCCGCGCATCCGGCAAGGACAAAACATAGTCCGAAACCTCGCAATCAAGTCCAGATTTGGCTCGTAATGGCAGCTGATAATAGGGATTTTTTAAAAACCTCACATCAAAACAAAGATCAAGCTCCGAGGGAACGCCATATTTAAATCCAAAACTCAAAAGGGTGAGGTTGAGATGACCATTTTTTTCGCCCACTTCTTGTTTAATAAGATTTCTCAGTTCATGAGAGTTTAATTGATCAGTGGAAATCACCTTCGTAGCGAGGGCCCGAATGGGCTCAAGCAATATAGTTTCTTCCGCCAAGGCCGCTCGAATGCCGACACCTTCATCCAAAGGGTGGCGTCTCTTGGTCTCTTGATAACGATCAATGAGCTTTTGGTCACAAGCTTCAAGATAGATCAAGGATTTTATATATTTAGTTTCATCAATCTCGTGCCATTTTTTAGGCAGTGCGCGTAAAAACTCAGTCTCACGCACGTCGGCAATGATAGCAACTCGCTCAATTTTTTCTTTAGATTTATTGGTTAACAATAAAAGGTCGTCGAGCAGCTGTGGCGGAAGGTTATCGACCACAAAATAGCCCAAATCCTCCAGGGCGTGGGCAACCGTGGTTTTACCCGCACCCGAACGACCAGAAATGATCAATAGCTGCTGCATCCTTTATCGACCATTGCCGCTGGTCTCTATGAGGCCATATTTGTTGCCTTTCTTGCGATAAAGCACGTTGATTTGATCAGTCTTTGCGTTCAGAAAGACCAAAATCTCATTGTGCAATAAATCCATTTGCATCACGGCCTCATCAAGCATCATGGGCCGGGCTTGAAATTCCTTGGTTTCAATAATGGTAGGAGGCAAATCCGAAACATGGTCTTGCTCAGTATCGCCACTGGCTTCAAGAAGCTTGAATTGCATTTTTAGCCTCGACCCATCCTGAGGCCGTGCCTTCAAAAGCTTAGTGCGATAGCGTTTTACTTGCTTTTCAATCTTCTCCATCGCACGATCGATGGAGTTATACATGTCACTGGATACCTCTTTACTGCAGATGATAAGGCCGTGAGCATTGATATTTACTTCCGCTTTATGCAGATAACGCTCCGTGCAGAGCACTACATGAGCATCCGCTTTGTCATCTAAATATTTCCCCAGGCGCTCAACCTTCTCCACTGCATGGGCTTTCAGGGCGTCACTGGCATTCATATGGCGAAATGTTACTGATGTTTGCATTGACTAATCTCCGCTTGGTGGCACTAATTTCCACTGTACACCATAGCTAAAAGTAACGACTGAACAACAAGGAACTAGTACCTTGATATTAGAATAGACACCAGATTCAAAGAAAACAGTCCCCATAAACGCATGGTGAAAAAATGAGCAAACTTCCCACCCGTTGGCATAAGCGCATGTTGACCCACCTAAAAGATCATCGAAGAAAATTTAATGATGCAAATCAATGGTTTTCCCGCATCCGTCTGCGTTTTTTTGCGGGTCACGAAAGCTATCAGGAACATTTAACTAGCCCCATTCGGGTGGCACACCTCACTGATCAGCACGTGGGCCGCGTCACCCCTATGAAGGTACAAATCGAAGCGATTAACCTAGCCCTTGCGCAAAACCCCGATATTGTTGTTTTAACCGGCGATTTCGTGTGCCATAGCGAACTTTATCTGAATGATCTCACCGAAATCATAAAACGCATAAATCGTCCGTGCTTCGCAGTCTTAGGGAATCACGATCATTGGACTAATGCTGAGCAAGTAAGAAACGCACTCATAAAAGGCGGCGCGGAAGTTCTCGACAACGCCAACACCATTGTTAAAGTTGGAAATCAGCAACTGCAACTAATCGGACTCGATGACGCCTACACCAACCACGCCGACATAGATAAAGCCACCACTGGCATGAAAAAAAACATCGCCACTCTAGGCCTTAGCCACATTGCTGAGCAAGCCGATCATTTATGGCTCAAACACGTGCCCCTCGTCCTTTCCGGCCACACCCATGCCGGCCAAATCACGGTAGCCGGCATCCACGAACTGATCCTTAAAAAAGTAATAGGCCACCGCTACATCCACGGCTTCTACGGCCACCTCACCGAAAACCACCCCCACGGCGCAGTCTACGTTTCAGCCGGTATTGGCGCGGCCGTAATGCCCATCCGCATGGGCGAAAAAGGCAAACGAGAAGTAGCAATCTTCGAGCTAGGCGCAACCGAAGCGACGCTCGATAGAAATTTTTTCCATGGCACTGATGGTTAAAATTCCCGATGCGTGATAAATTTTTCAATAAAAAGCACGGTGGATTTAAATTTAGGCTTGCACCCTTTTTAAAAATCCGCTACTAGTTTCGCTCATGACTTAGCACTGTATATTTTGGGGTGGTAGTTAAGTTGGTTATAACGCCGGCCTGTCACGCCGGAGGCCGCGGGTTCGAGTCCCGTCCGCCCCGCCATTAGTCCGCTACACGAACTTTTTTCCTCAATGTGACACTCATTTTTAGTAGAGTTTTCAGGGTCCTCCGGGATCCTTTCTTTTTTTTCGCGATCAAGAAAATTCGGCTTCAAAGTTAAAATTGGATTAATTCGCTCGTTTGATAAGTCCTTGTTTTTAAAGGATTTATCTAAAAGTGGGTTGATGAAAAAGTTTAATTCGTCCTTTTTGTCATCAATCACGAGCTTTGGAACCATAACTTGAATCAATTGTTTCTTTCGTAGCGACGACGAATTCTTAAAAACCTGCAAGGCCTGTTTAAGTTTTGCACAAACATCATCGGGCTTAGAGAATTTTTCCATCTCTGTTTTTTGCTCATAGAGCAGTTCTAATTCTTGAACCAACTCATTCATGCGGAATTCACTTTCCCTTCTTAGACGCAGCCCCTCAAGCAAAATGTCGCTCATCAGATGTGGATTCGCCATGATCTGCGTACGTTCTTGAGATGACATCACTGCTAAAAATTTTTGACATTGCCAGTTCTCTTTTTCTTTTTGAGCAATCTCACGATCGAGTTCCTTAAATTTATTGTTTTCACCCTTAAAAACATGATTCAAAGCCTTCTCCAAAATGCCATTTTCCTTCAGCAGTGATCCTATATATTTTACCACTTCTTGCTCGATTCGTTCAGCTCTGATGCGATAATTTTTCTTGGTGTTTACATAATAAAAGTTTTTTTTATTTTTGGCTGCCTCACCATGAAGTCGATTGCCTTCCTTGTCGAATAAGATGCCGCTTAAGAAATAAGTTCGCTGATTTTTATAAATACGATGATTAAACTTGGCGTTCTTTCTCAATATAGTTTGAGCTGTCTCGAATAAATCTTGCTCTATCACGGGGCCATGGCGAAATTTCCACATCACCATGGCATTTTCGTCTTGGAGATGGGGAAATTGGTTCCAGTCATCTTTAAAATAACCAAAGCCGGCAATTTTTCTGCTTACCAAGAGGGCTCGAAGATTTTTACGATCATAAGGCAAGCCACCAACTAATTTTGGCTGCACTTTCCTACCTTTTTCGACTTTGGG
>CAYJDW010000025.1:33561-36510 GCA_964368985.1 uncultured Myxococcales bacterium
GAGCCATGAAGAACATTGCTTTGCTCAACCGTGGAAACTCGAATGTAAGCCCATCCTACCAGTTCTTTTTTAGGCATTGATTCTTTGCTCACTTACGCACTCCTCAATCAGGAAAGATTCCATCAACGAAACCAAGTCATTTATTTTCATATTTATTTCATTAGGATATGACCTAATCACTATATTATTATAACAACTTGGTTTACGACGCTTCTTGATTGAATATTGAGTTTTTTTATGCTGTGAAACACAAGGCTTACAGCGCGAATCCCAGTACATACCCTTGCGGTGGAAAATACTGAGGTCCAGGTTTTTATTGCACTCTAGGCATGTTTTCAAATTTTCGATGACCACCACGATTACTCCTTTGTTTTTCGCGCGGTGGTCGTCCTACTCAGCGCATTATCGATAACTATTGCAGTTTAATTTGCTGCTCTCTTTGTATAAGAATGGGCTCACCATCTTTGAACTTGATAGTGATTTGTCCCCAGAACTTTTCCTCGATTAGCAATTGAATAATCTTTAAGAGCGCCTCTATTACCGGTCTTGATTTAGCGTTCATAGAAGCCCTCCCCTTTTGGTTGTCGGCTAAATTTTGGATGCAAAATTATCTTTTTAGTTCGGCCACCCTGAACAGTGGCATGAACCACGCGTAGCCAGTGAAGCTCTTCCAAGGTTTCCAAAGCCTGATCCACCAGCTCGGGTGTTCTGAGCTGTGCCCATTGCTTTCGATAGATACTGCGCACAGGGGAGTTCTGCTCCAAAAGCCCTCGCTCAATGTATTCAGACAATCTTTTAGCAGCACCGGCCTGAGCATTTTGGCCAATGGCATAGGCTTTAAGGGCATGCTTCTCCAAAAATGCGCACCATTGGATCGCTTGGATCGTTGACTGCAATGACACCTCCCCCTTCCCATGAATGTTATCGGGATCTTCTAAAATCCAGAACAACAAGGCCAAAGAAGGCATGAGAGAGCGATATTTTGCCAAGTGAGATTCAAATGCAGGGCAGCCTATCTCGTTGGAGCGCAGTCTCTTTTCAAGTTCTAAGCGCCACGTATTGAAAATATCTTGAGCGCTCGGGCTAAAATGCACCCCTGGAATAGACCCGGATTTTAGGACAGCGACATTATCCAACTTTTGGAAAACATCAAAAACCTTTTCCTGGGCCAAGAGATTAGGGCATCGGTCGATATTATTCCAGTCGGGAGAAAGATCGGGATAAATCAGGACCTGGAATCTTTGCAACAAACCATCGTCTTCCGCATTTCCTTGAATAGTCCTTTCCACATAGCTTTGAAGCTTCCCTGGCTGGATTCCGCCAAAGATCGACAAACAAAGAGCCGGCACATGCAAAGTTCCAGAACCCACACGGTCTACCGTATAAGAACCATAACCATTCCATGACTCCAAAAAGAATTCTCGATCTCCCTCTCGACCAGCTTTGCTCAGAAGCTGCAACCAACCATTGAGCTCATCTCTGATCAGAAGCAGACCATTCGGGTTTTCGTTTAAGAGGCGAGCAACTTTTTCTACTGTCGCATCGTTGGTCTTGTAGCGACGCTCTATCAGCTTTGAATTCTCGGCTTTGAGCTCAAGTTCAGCTATTTGAATCTTTAATTCTTCACTTTTGTCGTAGGCCCCTTCCTTGAGCGCCTTTTTTACCATGTCGCGAATAGCCTCAAGCTGCATGCTTACATACATCTGATCAGCTCTCGCCTGATGCTGACAGGCTTCATTTTCTTTGCGCGCTGCCTCACTAAGCTTCTCCAAGGGCTTCATGGCTTCAGCAATGGTGGGAGATTTAAAATAACCAGGGCGAGCAACAATAAGGCCCCAGAGATTGGGCACCGTCAGCCAATCATCATGCTGTTTGGGAAATATGCCAATCTTTCTTCCCACCAATGAAGATAAACTCACCAAAGCAGGCGCCATTACAAATTCAGGTGTAACCTGCATGCGATCGGACACATCCATTATCCAAGGCTTAAAACACTCGGGTAATAAATCTGACGAGAGCGATGGCGCACTGGCTATAGCGGAAACCAAACCCACAGGTTCTTCAGGCCAGTTGTTGATTATCTGAAGAGGACGAACTTCATCGAGGCTTGGATATCTTGCTACGCTAGCACAAATAGCAGCCAGCTCATTATCATCTAATGGTGGAACACAACGAGATAAATTAATTTCCCGCAGCTTGGTCAAGAGTTGCATTTGATCGAGGCCTAAACGTCGTAACTTCCCCGCCTCCTTAGTGAGAAAATTATTGCGTCCGCCTTCCTGAATAGTGCCTGAACTCTGAAATTGTGAATAAGAATATGCCTTCGATGTTCTCATAAAAAGTTCAAGAAGCCAGCCGGGCGCATCATTAATCTCACATTGATGAAAGTCCTTCGACCAAGAATATTGCATTCCTGATTGGTGAAAACTTGGCGGCGCAACAATGTAGCCACCCTCACCACGAACATCAATGCCTGGAAGCACATTGGCACGATTGGTCACTTTTATATTTGGCTCTTTAAAAAGCAGATGATATCCACCGCCACCCGTGTTTGAAACGAGAGTCTTTGGAAACATGCCATTCTTCTTTACCAATTCCTGCAGCGACTCTTTACCCCCGTGGCGAGGATCGATATCGAGCACAAAAAATCCCGACGCACTGCCAGTAGCAAGACCGATATTAGCGTCGGGCCATTTACCCCACCAATCCTTGATAGCGCCTGATTGGCTAGAGCAATCTTTTTGCCATTCTTTAATACGCGGATGCTTGGCCGCACTCGTGCATTTTGGGTTTCCACAGGAACATGCTGCATTTTTTGTTGTGTGAAGAGGAAATACTTTCCAACCTCTATCAGCATATTCAATAGCCTTATCAATCATTGAAATATCCATACCTTTACCTTCAAACAAAATAGGTTATCCACGCCGCATGAAGACAAACTCATCCCCA
>CAYJDW010000026.1:0-36405 GCA_964368985.1 uncultured Myxococcales bacterium
TCTAGGGGGAAAATTCTACTTTTGAAGACACTTAATTTTTGGGAGGATTACCCAATAACATTATATGGATTCCTTTTATTTCCTCTTCAAAATCCTCATATGTTTCAGAAGAAGAAAAATCTTTATATTTTTTGTCTATACAATTTACCACTTTTTCCACATATTCAAGATCAATATCCACCAAATCATCCCCCTCAAACAACGATAAGTAGACATTAAGTTTAGATGGGTGAATGATCGTGTTCATATTAATTTTGCTGGAAGCAAATTTAATAACTTTAATAAATTTATCAGCCGTATCTTCACTTTCAAAGATTCCATCCAGCAGTATAATAGAAAATTTATAAAAATTATTAAAGTCTTTATCTTCGATAAGGTGAAAGTTTTCTTTTATCATAGCGATAACATCACTAACATTTTTAGGCGTATTTATTTCTAAGCTAGTTATTAATTCATCTAGATAACGGCAAATCTGATAGTTTTTAATGAAATAAATTACATTTTTTAATGCAAAATCTTTATCGCAAAATAAATCAAAAAATGATTTAAAGATAAAGAAATTTTCTTTGCTATAAGGAAAGATTCCATCGATTTTTATAAACAAATTTTTTAAATCTTCAAACTTTTCTTTAGGAGCCTCTTTAAGCAATTCTATAACCCTAGGGACAGTTAATTCTTCCCTAAGATGTTTCTGTATAACGTCTACCCATTCTATTATAGATAACGCATCTACCCAATCAGAATTTCCAAGAAATTCTAAAAAAGGTTTGATATTTTTGCGATTTTTCTTATAAAATTTCTTTAAATATTTTTTTACAATCAAATTGTAATCAAAATTGTTTTTACTGTAAATATCCGCAATATTTTTTAGTAAAAACTTAATAAAATCTGTATCTGGTATGTATCTTATAATATCAAAAGCAACATTTACATTTTCTTCGTTCGCAATTAAATTACTTAATACTTTAAATAATGACGTGTCTTTTAATGCATTATCACGGAATAAATTGTGAAAATCAGGAGGAATTTTGCTTGCTATTAACAGAGCAGAATCTATTATTTCCTCTCTCAATAGGTCCGCCATCTTTAACAGATTAAGTATATCAATAACATCGCTAATAAATTTGGGCGTAATATCTGGAACAGAAATGAGTCTTTCCACCATGCGGATTTTATCAATACCCTCTAACTTAATATCGCTTAATCCCTTTATAAGGGCTTCTACGTTTTGTAGACCTATATAATTTATCTTATTTGGATCTAGATACTTAACCCAGGTTTGCTCTAAAAATTCATTCTTTCTAAGCCCTGATGAGGAGGCTTTCAACCTATTACACGAAATGTGTTTTACCCGAGGAGATAAATAATCAATCTCTATATTTGATAATGCACTCGTATCATTTTTCAAATATGTATGAAGAAAAGATATGTCAAGGTTTTCATAGGCAGATTGAATAGTGTCAATAACTAATGGATGACGATTGATTTTTTCAAATGGTTGATGTTCGATATTTTTTGAAATCTCTTTGATTATTTCAGGTTCATCAACATCTTTGAAGAAATTTTTGCTGTAAATTAATGCCTCTAAAAATTCATAAAATCGAGAGTTCAATACTTCATAAATAGAATTATTTAACACGCTCAAATACACTTGTTTATCGTGCATTTTATTATACATGTTCTTTAAATTGTTAATCAGATATTCGACATCATCATTTTTCAAACCAATTTCAAAAAACTGAGTACTGAGGAATTCCCATGGTTTAGAGAAATTTAACTTATCCAATGAGCTTTCGAAATCTTCAATACTTCTCTCACGCAAAACATTTTTTAAAACCGTTAAAACATGAGCAACAAACTGATTTTCATTAAATTTTGATAATAATTTATCATCGCCTTGTACAAGCTTCAAACGTTCTTGGCTTAAAATTTTTATAATGGCTTGACCAATTTTACTATCTAAGATCGTAAGATTCGATGCGCTAGAAAGGATATTCTTGTAATTAATACCAGGCTTAGAAGTGCTTAACTGAGCGCTAGAAACACCGAAATTCATTAAAATAGGAGTAAAAGATTTTTCGCCATTATTTAACGGTAAAAAATTACAGTTTATTTGAGAATTTTTACAAATTAAATCAATCATTTCATTCGATAGTGGTAAAAAATAATACCTCTTTTTTCTGAGCATTCCATTAACCGTCTTAACCTCGTCATAAGAAAGGCAACTCATAATTTTTAAAAAACCATCAGGGATGATTGTCTGCGTTGCCTTTTCCACAATTCTAAGCGCTGTTTGCCAAATATATTCTCCTCTTTTACAGTCAGCTTTAAAAGGATTATTAAATTCAGAATTTATCAACTCCAACAAAATACATTCCTTAGGTGAGGAAAAAATAACTTCCACATTTGTAAAAATATTACCTCTTTCATAAGAATCGAAAAATATTTTATCTTTGTTCTCAGATTGCTCCGCTAAATATTCCAAACGTACAAATCTTTTTTCTAAATAAGAGATAATTTCTCGCTTGAGAGGGTACTTAAGCTCATTTAGAAAACATTCTGCTGTATGTAAGATTGCTTTTTTTTCCATCAATAAAGATGTATATTCCTCACTATTTTGATGTAAAAAACGTATAAAATGATTAATATGCCTTCCCTTACGAAGCTCTACATTAAAAAAATCTTCTTTTTTAGAACCCATTGGCCAATAAAGAAGTGAACCGCCACTATCTATTAGGCAGAGTCTACCACTCACAAGCTTAAAATTTCTCTCGTGGAGGTCTGAAAAACTTAAAAAGTTGCTAAAAGGTTCTAACTCTTTTAGGTCACTTTCTCTCGGCCATTTCTCATCAATAAATTTGGTTATTCGTACAAGACTTAAAGGGTGGCTAGATGAACAATGCTTTTGGAGGGCCGGTGGCAGATCTTTATAAAAAAATACATCATAAGGAGCAGATTTTATTAAGTTGCAAGTAGAAAATAACTCAAAAGCCAATAGTTCATTAACAGCCAGATGGTAATTATCCCAGCTCTTCATAACTATCTTACTGATCCCATTTTTAATAGAAGAATCATAAAATCCGTAGGTTGAGTTTGTTTGCCCTCCCAAACTTTGGATTAAGCCAACAGGCTTTAAAGGCATTTGAAGGGATAATCCAATTGGGCTTCTTCTTATTGGTATTGGTATTGGGGGGTCTATTGGTGTCGGGGGGTCTAAAGGACTTGGTTCCTCGACCTGAGATTGCCATTGTCGCCTGGATAGGGGGGAAAATACCCTCTCTTGCGTATCGTTAACTTGCGTATCGTTAAGGTTTAAAAAGTTATTCATTGACATTGAAGCATTAAAATACATAAAACTTAAAAAAGTAAACATTGAAATTTTTTTAATCATTTCTTGAGCTCGTAACCGATAATTTAAGCATATTAAACAGTATTTATAATTTATAAAAAAACAACATATATAATTTTAAGCACTATGTAAACAACTTTTTCCACTTTAGTTGTCAACCTAAGTCATTCAATTTATTGAAAAAAATCAATACAGCACGCACACCAATGCTATATTCTATTTCTAATCACCCACTAATATCAGCAATTTAAGAAGTTTTTTCCTTATATTCTTCTCTTCTCAACAGCAAGTTACTAACAGTTGATTCTTATATTAATAAAATCTATAAACGTCTGGCGTCCTACGCTTTAATAAGTACCACATCTGTTCATTAGGGTCGAAGGACTATCCCTCCCGTGGCGTAAATTCTATGTAATTAGATTGCGCAAATAATAATGTCATCAAAACTTACATCGCCACTATTGACCTAAATTAATGCCGCCAGGGTATTGTTTTGCCAATCCAAATTTATAAACAAAAGACATTGTCATTCTTAGAGGTATTTTATGAGTATTAGAAAATGTCTTTTGGCTTTAAGTTTCTCCCTGTTGGCAATAGCCACGCCCCGATTGGTTTTTTGCACTATTTGGGAACAGGTGGAAAGATCCCTTGCACAATCGAATAGCCTCCTCGGCCATGACCAGGTCCTGGAGCATATTTCACTGCTCGCAGCCCCCGAGAATATCATTGAAAAAGGGGAGAGCGTGGTTATTGCTGGTGGTTATATCGTCGTTGGCCCGGATTCTATTAAGAGTTTTAAAAATCCTGGTGATGAGGCTTCGGAATTTGAGTTCTTTTTCAACAAAGATTTCATTGCAACTGACATACCGCCAAGACAGGATTTAAACGGCATTCGTATTGCCCTGGATGCTGTCCCATCGTGTAGCTATTTTGATGAAATATTGATTGGAAGCTATTCTTACCCAAAATTTGTTGCAGAGCTTCAAACTACTTTAGCGACCTTTCTAGCAGAGGCAGGAGGAGAAATTTCTCTTTTGCGTCCTAAAAATAATATTAATGCAGATGCTCTCAATGAAAATCCTCCCCACCTCGTGATTTCTCCTCAATTCAATGCAGATCAACAAAATGCCATGCTCACTTTTTGTGGCGGTAATATACTTGCCCCAGAACTTCGCCACGAGAAAATGCGCGCTCGTTTCATCCAAGCGGCATTGACGGGCAAGCATATTAGTTCTGCAGCCTTGGGAGCATGCATTACGGGTCACTGCCAAGAAAAATTAAAAGTCGAAGCTTTATCATGGCCAAAAGCTAGTTTTGAAGGCAATGTTCGACCGCTTTCATGCTCGGTTCGCATTGATGACGTTAACCAGCTTGTACAGCACAAAGGAAACTACAACGGTATAGGCACGAGAAATTTGGTGCACAATGGAATTTTTGCCCAAGCGGTAGTGGTGCCTTTTCCGGATATGAAGTGGGTAAAAGAACAGGTTGTCGAGGGAGAGGAATCGGAATGGATAAAAACCTATGCCGCTACTCTTAGTGAAGCGGTCGTTGACTATGTAAAACGGCATTCGGCTGATTTTTATCGGCATTAACGACCGGGGTTGTTGCATAAATAAATTTTGAGGTTAAGGCCGTGCACCTACGCTCCCTCGCCCGCTTGCGGGAGAGGGCTGGGGGAGAGGGTGGAGAAACAAATACGAAGGATTTTTCTTCGAATACCATTCACGTTTATGTCTCTCCACCCTCTCCCTGGCCTCTCCCGCAAGCGGGAGAGGAGTTGTTGAGGAAAAACAGGCCACATTTACGCAACAACGCCGGCTTTACTCGGAATGAAAAAATATTCAAAGATGAGTCGCCGCTTTCATCACTTTCACAAAGGCCGAAAGCTCACTGAGCATCTCTTTAGGCTTCCCTAAATTCTCCTCAATAATCGACACCACCTTCGACCCACTAATCACCCCCACCGCGCCCTCTTTTAAAGCCGCTCTCACATGGGCGGGCGTTGAAATCCCAAAGCCAAAAACCGCGGGCGGCGCTTTGGCATCTTTCAGGGCCTCTAAAAACTCTTTGTGGTGGAACTTCACTTCTTCGTTCGCGCCCGTAACGCCGGTACGCGTCACGACGTAGGTATAGCCACGACAATAGTGAGCGATTTCACTCAACCGAGCTTGCGGCAGATTTGAGGGGGCAATCAGCACCGGATCGATTCCGTGTTTCACTGCCGCATCAAAGTAGGGTTGGATTTCAAGAATGGGAACATCGGCAACCAGCACGGAATCAACGCCGCAGGCAAGGGCACGAGAATAAAACCACGCGAGGCTATTTCTAAAAATGAGGTTGGCATAAGTCAAAATGCCGATGGCAATGTCAGGATATTGGGCACGAATTTCCCTCACCAACTCCAAAGAATCATTCACCGTGGCATGGTTTTTTAAGGCCCGCAGGCCTGCCTTTTGAATAGTTGGTCCATCGGCCAAAGGATCGCTAAAAGCGATTCCGAGCTCCAAGGCATCCGCACCCGATTCAACGAGCGTTTGAATAATCGCTTTGGACTGCGCCCGATCTGGGTCATAGAGCATGACGAAGGGGATAAAAGCGCCTTGGTTATTTTTTTTCAGTTTTTGAAAAGTAGCTTCATAGCGATTCATTTTTTAACTCCGATTCTTCGCACTTCACTCACTTTATCCACCAACAAAGTGCTCGCTTGTGCCATATCTTTGTCGCCACGGCCTGAAATATTCACCACCAAAGTCTGTTCCTCATCACAAGCCTCGGCCATTTTAATCGCATGGGCCAAGGCATGAGCTGATTCAAAGGCGGGAATAATTCCTTCTTTCTGGGAGAGCAATAAAAAGGCATCGAGAGCTTCTTGGTCGGTGGCGGAAACATATTCAGCACGGCCTGAATCCTGCAAAAATGCGTGTTCAGGGCCCACACCAGGATAATCAAGGCCAGCAGAAATACTGTGGGATTCGATGATTTGTCCTTCATCATTCTGCATCAGCTTCGTGAGGGAGCCATGAAGAATGCCCTCGGTGCCACCGTGCAAAGTTGCGGCGTGATGCTTGGTGAAGATACCCTCACCACCGCCCTCAACCCCAATCAAACGAACCTTTTTTTCTTTGATAAAATCGGTAAAAATACCCATCGCATTTGAGCCACCACCCACACAGGCAAGCACGGCTTCCGGCATGCGGCCCGTGGCGGCAAGAATTTGGTCCTTCGCTTCTTCGCCAATAATTTTTTGAAATTCTCGCACTAAAGTTGGAAAAGGATGAGGTCCCACTACGCTCCCAATCACATAATGAGTATCAGCAAAGTTCTCAGCCCAATCTTTGAGCGCTTCATTTACGGCATCTTTGAGCGTTTTCTCGCCGGATTCCACCGCAATGACTTCAGCCCCAAGAAGCTGCATCCGAAAAACATTAAGCTGTTGACGCTCCACATCTTTCGCGCCCATGTAGACGCGAGTTTTTAAGGAAAATAAAGCACCCATCAAGGCACTCGCAACGCCATGCTGCCCCGCCCCGGTCTCGGCAATGATATATTTTTTGCCCATTCTTTGCGCAAGCAATCCTTGAGCAAGCACCTGATTGGTTTTATGAGCACCGCCGTGCAGCAAATCTTCTCTTTTCAAAAAAATGCGTGTCTTGGTGTCGGCACATAAATTGCGACATTCAAATAATGGCGTCGGACGACCAGCATAGTTTTTCAATAAATCACTGAGCTCATTTTGAAAGCTTGGGTCTTCTATGGCTCGCAAAAAATGAGTTTCCAGCTGCTCCAACGCGGGCACTAAAATCTCTGGTACATAGCAGCCACCAAAGCGCCCAAAGCGTCCGTTATTTTTCATAAAACTCCTTTTCATTTCTTAAATTATTAAAAAGCTCATGCATTAAGCGGGCCGATTTTTTGCGAGGCTCATTAACTTCTTCCACGCCTGAAGCAATATCCAGCACAAAAGGCGCAAGGCTCTCGGCGCGGCTCACATTGCCGGGCTTAATGCCGCCCGCAAGCGCAAATTTAATGCCAATATCTTTCAAGAGATTCCAATCAAAAACCTGACCCGTGCCGCCGTATTGTTGCTCACTACGTTTATCGAAAACCAGGAGGTCAACTTTTAAATTAGGTTTTATAGAGACCTGATCTTTGACACGCACCGCCTGCCAAATGGCGCAATCAACCGGCAAATCCGGGCGCAGCTGATTGATATAATCTTTCTCTTCATCGCCATGCAGCTGAACAAAATCAAGCGCCAAACTCCTCGCGATTTTAATGACATCATCCACCGGCTGATTAACAAAGACACCACCATAGGATAAAGGCGCCCCGGTCATAATGGTGCGAGCCTCCTCCACACTCACTTGTCGAGGCGAGCCTTGTGAAAAATTGAGACCACCATAATAAGCACCCGCATCATAAGCAAGGCGAGCATCCTGTGCATTGCTAAGACCGCAAATCTTCACGCGTCCAAAAATCAATTCTCTCAAGGCCAAATCAATACGTTCCTGGCGCATTAACGAAGTGCCTACCAAAAAGGCATTGACCGAGTCTTTATAGCGGTGAATCTGCTCGTGATTAACAAAACCCGATTCGGAGATGAGGTAGGAATTTTTCGGAGCTAGTGGGACTAATCGCTCAGTGGTCTCCAGATCAATTTCTAAAGTTTTTAAGTTGCGATTATTGATTCCGATTATTGCGGGCTTTAATTTTTGAGCGCGAAGCATCTCTTCTTCGCTATGCACTTCACACACCACCGCCATATTAAGTTTTTGCGCAATGGCCTCGCATTGATAATAAGTCTCGTCATCCAGCACCGACAGCATTAACAAGACCGCATCAGCGCCATAAAAACGTGCTTCATAAATCTGCCAAGGCGAAACCACGATATCTTTGCATAAGACCGGGATACTTTGCTCTTGGCTTATACGTCGCACATTTTCTAAAGAGCCTTTAAAAAACTTTTCGTCAGCAAGAACCGAAATGGCATTCGCAAAAGGCGCATAAATGCGGGCGACATCGCCAATATCCACGTCGAGGCGAATCAATCCCTGTGATGGCGAAGCAAGTTTTATCTCGCAAATAAAGGCTACCTGATTTTTTTTTAAGGCTTGCAAGAAGTCTTTGGAACTCGGGTTTAAGGAATCTTTATAGCTCTTAATCTCGCTCAACTTTTCCGTGATTAGCCGATTTTTATAAACAACGATATTTTTAAGTACCACTGCCCTGCTCCCGTAATTTTTCTACTAGTTTCATGGCATCACCCGATTTTATGATGCCCATGGCCATGTCGACACCTTTCTTTAGCGAAGAAGCCTCCCCGGCAAGCCAGAGCAGAGCTCCTGCGCTCGCCGCCACTATAGAATTTTTAGCATCATGGCCACGCCCGCTTAACAAATCGATACTAAGACCAATATTTTGCTCAACCGTGCCCCCAGCGAGGTCAGCAAGAGCAAAAGTTTTAAGTCCTAAATCGCTCGGACTTAAGGTGAGCCTCTCGATACTTTCACCTTCCAACAAAATCGCCTGAGTGGTGCCATGAACCGTGATTTCATCAAGGCCTGACCCATGCACAATCAAAGCTTTTTTGCGCCCAAGCCCTTTTAAAGCTACAGCAAAGGGCATGAGAAATTTTGGATCGTAGACACCGATCACCATAAGGGGAGGCAAAAGCGGATTCACCAAAGGGCCAAGAATATTAAAAATAGTTTTT
Organism: uncultured Myxococcales bacterium; assembly: GCA_964368985.1. Taxonomy (GTDB): domain Bacteria; phylum Myxococcota; class UBA727; order UBA727; family JABDBI01. The sequence goes on from CAYJDW010000026.1 coordinate 9,066, forward strand.
ATGCCAAGTTCACGACGAAGATCCTTCACCGCTTTGAAGCTCGGATGATAATTAGGTGCAAACAAAAAGCACCACGAATTCCTATCTAAGCTTTGGCGAGCTTCTTTTGGGCCTCGCATAATATCAATATCGAGCGCACGCAAAATATCGGCCGACCCGCACTGGGAGGACACCGATATACTTCCATGTTTCGCGACCGGAAAACCTGCAGCAGCCGCTACCAGGGAAGCGAGAGTGGAAACATTGATGGTGTTAAACCCATCGCCCCCGGTTCCGACAATATCGCCAAATAAATAGGTGGGATATTCAATAGGCAAGCTTCGCTTCATTACTGTTTGAGCAGCAATGGCAATCTCTTCGCCACTTTCGCCCTTCGCACTCATCAAAGCCAACACGGCTGCAACCTGAGATTGAGGAATTCGTCCCTCGAGGATGCCCTCAAACAAATAAGTAATTTGCTCAGGCGTCAGATCCTTTAAGCTCACTAGATCTTTTAGAAAATTCTCTTGGCTCATGCATGCTCCCTGGCCCAGTCAATGACGTTTTTAATCATACGACTGCCTTCGGTACTCAAAATTGATTCCGGATGAAACTGAATTCCCATCATTGGATAATTTCGGTGCGACACCGCCATCACCAAGCCCTCGCACTGTCCAAAGACCCGCAAAGATTCAGGTAAGACGCTCGCCGTCAAACTATGATAACGCCCCACCGCAATGCGGTTTTTTAATCCCTTAAAGATCAAAGTCCCATCGTGCTCAAGAGTGCGCGCCTTGCCATGAACAATACTTGGTGCCCGACTTACCACTCCACCAAGAGCACTCACCATGGCCTGCATTCCTAAACACACCCCAAACATAGGCACTCGACCCGCCAGGCTCTTGATAGCTTGGTTCATGCACCCGGCGCTATCTGGATGTCCAGGTCCCGGCGAAAAAACCAACAGACGAGGCGTGCTTAGGGCAAAGAGGCGTTTTTCTACTTCTTCAAAGCTCATTGAGTTGCGCCATACATGAAGCGCATGCCCGGGGCCTTGAAACTCTTCGAGAAGATTAAAAGTAAAAGAATCAAAATTATCGATGATGCAAATGTTCATGATTTATCAGCCAGCTCCAAAGCTTTTAAAACTGCCTCGGCTTTATTGAGGGTTTCTAAGGTTTCAAACTCAACATTGGAATCATAAACCACGCCGCACCCGGCTCTCACATAAGCGGTACCGTTTTTCACTAAGGCCGACCGAATAATAATGGCAGTATCCATATCGCCGGCCTGATTGATATAGCCCACCGCACCGCCGTAAAAACCGCGTTTACTGCGCTCCAATTCTCGTAATAATTGAGCTGCACGGACTTTCGGTGCACCCATCAAGGTCCCCATGTTCATGGAAGCTTGATAGGCCGAGAGGGCATCATAATCGTCTTTTAAAAGGCCCTCAACTTCGGACACCAAATGCATAACATGAGAAAACCGATCAACGCCTAGAAGCCTTTTAATGCGGCGAGAACCAGTTTTGGCAACACTTGCAATATCGTTACGGGCCAAATCCACCAACATCATGTGTTCAGCGAGTTCTTTTTCATCGAGACATAAAGAAACCTGCTCTCTCGCATCCAGTTCTTCATCGATATGCCCGCGCGCATCTAAGCCTCGTCTTCGTGTCCCCGCAATCGGCCGCACCGACACACGCCGTCCGCCTTTATCAACTTTAATAAAGGTTTCAGGAGAGGCTCCGAGCAAAGTCCAATCCTTAGTCTTGACATAAAACATATAGGGGCTGGGATTTAGTTTTCTTAATGCTTGATAACACGCGAGCGGATCCTTGACCGACCGCGAAAAAGTCCGCGATGGCACAATTTGATAGACATCTCCAGCGTTGATATGAGCTTTACATTGCTCCACCAACTTTCGGAAATCCTCATCTTGAATATCAGTTTTAAAGCCCTTCCCATCTAGCTCGCTGATAAATGGCGCCGCTTGATGATAATCGACATAATTTTTTATCGCGCTGCTAACTTGGTTTTCCAACTGCATAAGACGCGCTTCGGCTTTTTTATTAGGCTCGTGTTCATGAAAAGACCAAGAATGAAGCGAACACGTTTTCGCTTCATGCTCGATCACCACCGCTGTCAAAGGCAAATAGAAAAGGTAGTCAGGAAAGTCCAGTTCATCTTTTCGTGCTTCGGGGAGTTCTTCAAAATGGTCAAGAAAATCATAGGCGAAAACGCCTCCGAGCATCAGTGTCTCTTTATTTTCCTCTTTCACCTTAATGGCGCGGAAAATCGCTCGCAAAACCTCAAGCTTCGATGGCAAGTGCATTTTGACGAGCATATCGAGCTCATTAAAAAGTGGCGTGAATCTTAAGGTCAAACTGGTCTTCTTCGCATCCACCAACCAAGACGCCAGCTCTTCTTTCAGTGACCAGAGGAGGATTTCCCCCTCATCACTAAGAGCAGTGAGCAAAACCTGCCCACTTTTGGCCTCGATCTTAAGCGCAAGATCCATGAGGAGCATACTTTTTTCGCCCAGCTTGGTCACGATATCAGCTGATTCGAGGAGCACGACTTCGTTCATGGCCCGCAACTTTATAAGATCGACTGGATCAAAGATTCCGGGCAGTTGGCTTTTGGCCACCGTGCCTGACACTGATGTTCTCACCTCTTTACTCACTTCATGGTCCTACCGCTAGCTTCAACAAATTTTCTAAGCTCAATCATCATAGTAGCGAATTGTTCAGGAAATAATGATTGTTTACCATCAGACAATGCAGTTTTCGGATCATGATGCACCTCAATAATGACGCCATCAGCACCACAAGCCGCTGAGGCATAAGCCATCGGCGCCACCAATTCTCGTACTCCCGTGCCATGAGATGGATCGACAATGACCGGCAAATGGGTGGTGGCTTTCAAATAGGGAATCGCATTGAGATCGAGAGTGTTACGGGTGCAGGTTTCAAAAGTACGAATACCGCGCTCGCATAAAATAACGTTTGGATTTCCTTCGGCCACAATATATTCCGCAGCCAGCAAAAGATCCTCAACCTTGGCCGCAAAACCACGTTTAAGAATCACAGGTTTTTTGCGCTGCCCAAGCTCTTTTAAGAGCGCAAAATTTTGCATGTTGCGGGCGCCTACTTGAAAGGCATCGGCGTATTCTTCCACCGCATCAATATCGGCAGCTTCAACTACTTCGGTTACCGATGGCAGACCATTGGCTTTGGCAATGGACGCAAGGATTTTTAAGCCCTCAACGCCCAAACCCTGAAAACTGTAGGGGCTGGTACGTGGCTTAAAAGCGCCCCCTCGCAATATGCGAGCGCCGCCGAGCTTCACCGCTTCTGCAGTTTTACTCATCTGCAGCGTATTTTCCACGGCACAAGGACCGGCAATGGCAATAAAATTAGTGCCGCCAATAGCGACGTCCCCAATTTTTACTACGGTAGCGGTAGACACAAATTCTTTACTAACAAGTTTATAAGGCGATAATACGGGCTTAACCTGATCTACTTGAGGAAAACTTTCAAAATGTTTTTCATTGAGTAAACGCTCATCTCCGATCGCACCGATGACAATACGTTCCACTCCTGGCAAAAATAATGGTTTAAGACCGCTCTTTTCGATTTCTTCTAAAATATTATCTGCGTCTTCTTTAGTTGCATGCTGTTTCAAAATAATGATCATGTTTTTTGTCTCCTTGGTTAAAAAAAAACCCACCAGTTATGGTGGGCCTTTTCATGTTGCGCTTGGTATCATTTTTTTTCAAATTTTAGGTGCAATTGGGCCCACCTCAGGTAAAAAGCGGCGCCAGCACCAGAGATTTTGATTGATAGATGGTTGATTAAATTGCTTACTCATAACTGGGCAGCTTAACTGCAGAAATTAAACTGTCAATATCGTACCAAATAATTGGATAATTTAAAGCCTCATTAACCAATAACTCAGCCAGCAAATGGCTTTTTTTATCCAAGAACGTGTAGCAAAAACAGGACCTTCCACTTCCAACGACAGCGTCAAATCCTTTTCAAATTGCGCTTTTAGTTCTCGCGCGATAGCGGAATCTATGATTGACATATTCACTTCTAAATTTCGTCTTGCTGACCAATGATCCAGATTATAGGAGCCGATGGAAGAGAAAATGCCGTCGATGGTGGCCATTTTTGCATGCAAGGTTTTTTTGTGCATCTCAAAAATACGCACGCCCTGCTCAAGAAAACTCTGATAAATATGATGACTAGCCAAGCGGCTCAAGGGCGCATCAGAAAGGCCCGCGGTCAAAATGCGCACGTCCACTCCCCTTTTTGAAGCATTTATAATGGCTTTCTTCAAATTGCCATAAGGCAAAAAATAGGGTGTCGTAAAATAACAATAACTCACTGCTCGGTTGGTACTTTCTTCCATGGAATTTTGAATGTGCATGAGATTTCGACGCGAATTGGAGCGCAAAACCTGGACCAAGGTATCTTTTTTGTCGGCACCGCGACACGAAAGGTCTGGATTTTTAAGCTGAGTAATGCGTTCGAAAAATAAATCAAATACCGAAACTGACTTTGAGCTCAATTCAGCAAATTGAGTATCTGTTTGGTTAAACTGGCTTTCAATGATGCTCTCTTTAGTAATAGCCAATAAATCCTTCACCGCGGGGCCTTCAACATAGGCCAAACTGTCCCGGTAACGATCATTGCCATAAACTGGGCCTGCATAATCACAGCTAATATTCATGCTACCGCAAAAAGCTCTTTGCTCATCAATCACCATAATCTTTCGATGATCGCGAAATAAAAGCGGTCCCCGCCGTCGCCATGGCCATACAGGATTGAATGACAAAACCTTGATGCCAGCGGTGGTCATGGGAGCTAAAAAACCGTGATTTAATCGCGAAGAGCCAACATAATCATAAAGGACGGTTATTTTTACTCCTCGATGAGCTGCTTCTATGAGGGCATCCCGCAACCAAAGCCCAACTCGATCGGGGGCAAAAATATAGGTCTCGACAAAAATAGACTCACGAGCGTTTGAGAATGCATTATAGATGGCCAAGAAGGCCTCATCGCCATTGTGAAGGATTTTCACGCAATTGCCGGAGGAAAATCCTCCGAGCGGGATAAGCCTCGTGATAGCTTTTCGCCAACTCAACTTTAATTTTTCAAATAAGAGCGACGGATCGATCTTTTTTTCCATAGCAACAAGCCCTTAGGCAGCTGCTCGTTCACCTTCTGATGAATCATCGCTATGGCTGACTAATTTAGGTCGGTTATTTGCCTGCAATATATGCACCTGGATAATCTTCTTCTCATCTGCCGCTTTGATCAAGAAAGTGAGCTCACCAAAATTAATTTTGGCGCCTACACGGGGCATGCGACCATAAGTGGCAATTAAAAAACCGCCCAAGGAATCGTAGGCTTCCGATTCAGGGAAGTTGACTTCGAGAATTTTACCGAGCTCGAAAAGATTGGCTCTGCCGTTGGCAAGATAATTATTCGCGTCGATTTGCGTGACTTCGCGCTCTTCGTCATCATATTCATCGCGGATTTCACCCACGATCTCTTCAAGCACGTCTTCCAATGAAATAATGCCGGCGGTACCGCCATATTCATCCACCACAATGGCAAGATGTGCCTTACCAGCTTGAAACTCTTTGAGCAAACCGCCGATCTTCATCATGTCAGGCACGAACTTTGCGGGCCTTAAAAAATCACGCAAAGAAAAAAGTTTGTCTATCGCATCCGGATTACGGCAATGCAAAAGATCTTTGGCATGGAAAATACCGACGATGTTGTCAATATTTTTTTGGTATACCGGCCATCTCGTATGGCCCTCGTTAATAACGCGCTCCATCACTTCATGGTAAGAAGTATCCACTTCAAAGGAACAGATTTGCGTACGTGTCACCATAGCTTCTTTCGCCACGGTTTCTTTAAACTCAATCACGCTTTGCAAAAGCTGCCCTTCTCCTCGCTTCAGCACGCCTTCTTCATGGCCGAGACGAATCATGTAGGCAATATCTTCCTCAGTGGCCAGCGGACCAAAAGTGCCAGTTTTCGCGCCCACCAGCTTTACCAAGCGCGCAGCAAAAAGACTCATCGCTAAAGTAAGCGGCATAATAAGAATATAAAAAGGTACCAGGACTACCATGCCCACGGGGGCAAACTTTTCGGCATTGTGGCGAGAAAAAGTTTTCGGAGTAATTTCACCGAAAATGAGCAGCAACACCGTAATAACAAAGGTGGCCAAACTAATTGCGTAATTGGCAAACATCTTTTGCGCTATGACGGTCGCCATGGAGGCAGCCAAAGTGTTGACAATGTTATTGCCGATTAAGATCGAGGTCAGCACATGATTGGGATGTTTCAGCCATAAACCGAGCGCGCGCGCTGAATAAGGCTTTTCTTCCATGAGCCGCTTCGTACGTGCAGCTGACAATGTGGTGAGCGCCGTTTCCAGGGCTGAGAAAAATGCTGAAACAAATAAGCACACGATCAAAAAAAGAAAGAAAGATAACTCTGAATCCATATGGATGCTTTTTCCCTAATAAATATGAGGCTAAAAATAAGCTTGGTCCTAACCCCATCCATGTAAAAAAAACATGGTCCGAGGATTATAATCACATTGTTTTTTTAATCTAGGGAATAAAAAAATCTTGTGGACCCACATTATTTTAACTCATGAGTTTTCATGCATAACAGGGTGAATTATAGGGCTAAACTTGCAGCTGCGTAAAATTTTTGAGCGCATTACCTAATTGTTCGGCAGTTTTACAAAACATCTGGAGCCGTAAAAGAGAAATTCCTGTTTCATATTGGAAACTTAGCAAGTTTTCTGGGCGATAGTCGGTGCGCACCATTGAGGTTTTAATGGCTTTGGCGGCCTTTTCATGGTTGGAAACTGCCTCTTTAAAAATGTGGCCCAGGGAAGTTATTTTTGGTTCAGCTAAGGGCACATCAACTTTTAGGGGGCTTAGCTCCTGCTTATTGGCCATAATTTGTTTGAAACTTGCACCCTTTTCTAAAGCAGCTGGGGAATTTCCCATCTTGCTCACAAGCGCGGGGCCGACGGCCATGACCATAAAACACCTCTTAAAAAGGCCAAGGTCTCGCAAAAAAGTTCGCTTCAGCACCAGCACTCCTCGCCCGCTTGCGGGAGAGGCTAGGGAGAGGGTGGAGCGACACAAACGGGAGTGGTTGCGCAGATTGAGCACGGGCAACTGTTCATACAACCCGCAGTTTACGAGAATAGCGACGATATAGAGAATACTTCGACCAACGATTTGCTTCGTTGCTTTTCATTCCGGGTCTTTGATCATCGCAAAAAAAGCATCGCTCAGTTTTTCCATGGCCCGCGCATGTTTGCGGCAAGTCCAGGATTTGGAGAGGCCTAAACCCTTCCCCACTTCTTCAAGGCTTTTATCCTCAAAATAATAAGCGGTAATGATCTCTCGATCGCTTTTTGAGAGTTTACCAATCGCTGTTCGCATTTTTTCATAAAGCTGTAAGCGGGCGAGACGATCATCAGCTTTTTCAGCATCTTGATCGGCAATGCCATGAATGTCTTTATCGCTTAAAGACGTCACATAAATGGTAACCATGCGCTGAACTTTTTGCGCCATGGAGCCGAGTTCTTCTTCGGGGGTTTTCGTTCCCGACTGCGGCCGCGTGGATTCAGCTTCCATATACGCGGTGGCTTTTTCGTCAAAGCGTTGACGCTTATACTCGGTTCTGCTCAAAGAGCCCATTACCCTGAGGCCATCGTAGATAGCTCCTCGAATCCGGTAATAGCTAAAGGTCGAAAAATTTGCTCCCATGGACGGATTAAAACGATCAGCCGCCTCGATCAAACCGGTCATCCCATAGCCGATCAGATCATCGGTCTCGATATTGGGAGACAAGGTACGTTTAACTTGCTTAGCTATGCGAACCACATATTCAGAATATTGCTCGACTAGCTGTCTTTGATTTTGCGCCACGTTCATTAGGAGCCCGCTCAAAACTTTACGCGAGTAAAGCCTCGCGTTTTCACCGCACCTGGCAAAAACGCTCTCTTGGGCCTCAATGTTCCTAAAAACTTAAAAAAAAACTTTTTATTAGGCAAAGTCGTGCAAATTCTTGGCGAGTTCTTGCACAAAATCTTGGTCATTAGCAAAAAATTCTTGAATATCTTCCATTAACTTTTCGCGATCCTGCTCTCCGAGTTTATTTTTAAGAGAGTTGTCAATCACGGCTGCAACGAAACGCTTATTTGCTTCTTCTCGATCAATAACGCCATTTTTAAAGTCGGATGCTAAAGCAACGAGGTCATCGCGAGAAATTATTGCTGACTTGGCCGCAGCAGTTTTGCCTATTGAGCCCTGTTTAAGATTAAAAGCAGCGGTTGAGCCATTCTTAATCAGATTTTTTTTATCCAACGATTTAATGTCGGCAGGTATTGATGGGTGATTTGATACGAGCATAACTACCTCCATTTTTTATAGGTATCTAAGGAAATAGCCTCTATCAATACCGCTTAACGAATATTTGACCCAATAGTTTTTAGCACATCAAACATGGCTTTTATAAGGTTAGACTCCATATTGTATAATGTAGTAATTTGAGAGACACGCATCTGTTGCTCAAGCATGTCATGGTTCTTTTTTACCATTTCATCTTGAAGCGAGTTGACGTCGCCATCAAGAGAAGATGAGCTTGCACTTGTACTTGCGACACTGCTCAGTCGACTCGAACCATCGAGGTTACTTGCGGCATCCGAGAGCGACGCCGATAATGCCGCCGAGCCAGGAATCGGTCTCACTACTTGTCGCACGGCGCTATTGGTAAGATCGATACCGGAGCGGAGCCCTGAGCGAAACTTATCTTGAAAGGATTGATTAGATGAAGTTCTTGGCTGCGACGCCTTAGTATGAATTCGCAAAGAACCACTCGCAGGACTATTGCTAATGGTATTGGACATTGGTGAACCCCCTTGCTCATCAAAATTAAGTAGTGCTGATCAATCTTCGCTTGCTCGCTAAAAAAGTTGCTAAAAAAACGGGAATCTTTGAAGGCTCGCGCGCCTTAATTTTCGATGGAAAAAACTCTCCTCGATCGATTGGCCCAAGAAATCACTCTGAGCATTTACGAAATTCGCTATTTATTGAGCCTTTTAAGCAAAGCGGATTTTTTGGCCTTGGTTTTTTCCCTCCTCATCTTTGTGACAATGTTTTTGCCTTGGGTTTCTAAAGCCGACTCATTCACCATCACGGGTTTGATGGGCGGCGGGATTGTTCACCTTCTGCTCGCCATTTATACCCTTCATAGAGCGCTAAAAGCTGCCCATTACCAGCTTGACCTGACCGATGACGGCTTTCTTCCCATGCGACTTAAAAGAATTTCGTTGAGCTATTTATTAGTGGGTCTGTTGTCGACCCTGAGTGCCATTTTTCATCTCATCTATTTCTCGCAGCAAGGCGGCAATTTAGATCTAAGGGCTGGCTTCTATCTCACTTCTTTTTTGGGGCTTGGAATATTTTGTTGTGGGCTTGAACGCTTTCGCTCCTGAGATGGACCAAATTTCATAGCACTTGCCTGAGATCCCGCTTACACTTGCCACATACTAATCAACGGTTATAAGCAAAACTATGATACTGAAAACCGTCACACTACAAGAAGCAAACGGACTTTTGCCATTGGTGCGGGAGCATTTTATTAAAATTCATGTTTTGCTCAATGATCTGCATCAGGAATCCGAGCATAAACCCGCGCCAACGCGCATGAGCTTTGATAAAAAATGCGAACTTTTACAATTGACCAAAGTCAACGAGCAAAAGAAAAAAACCAAAAATAAGAAAAAAATCAAACAAAGCCATCAGCTCATCGAAACAGAAATTCGTCATATATGGCGCTTAGGCGCCGTCGTGCGGGCTTTATTTCCTCCCCACATTGATTTTCCTTCACTCGAAAACGGCAATCTCGTCTTTTTGTGCTGGCATGGTGGCGATGAGGAAATTTTACATTGGCATTATCCTGATGAAAATGTAGCCATTCGCCAAACGATACTGCCAGACCGAATCATACCCGATATGGTGCATTGAAATGCCCTCGCGCTTACCTCGTGTCAGCAAATCTGCTTACCACTTAAAAGGCACGGGGCCTCAAGTTTTACTCTTTCACGGTCTGACCGGATCGCCCTACGATCTAAGACCACTGGCCAATTCTTTACATGCACGGGGGGCTTCGGTGCAGGTACCTTTGTTGAAGGGCCATGGCACAAAAATCGAAGATCTGCGCGCCGTCAGCGCACAGAATTGGCTTGACCAAGGGCGCTCATTACTTAAAAAATGCGATCAAGATCGGCCTATCATCCTGGGTGGCTTATCCATGGGTGCGCTCATCGCTATTGTTCTCGCCCACGAAGCAAAACGGGTTAATGCTCTGCTCTTAATTTCCCCTGCGCTCAAGCTTGATATCACTGCTGAACTTAGCATTTCACTCGCCAATCTCGGCCTTATTCCAAAAGAAATCCATTTTAAAAAACTCTCGGGCGGAAGTGACATTCTTGACCCGGAGGCAAAAAGAAAATGCCCTTCGTATCCTGAAATGTCGCTCTTCGGAATGATGCAATTGGATATTCTGCGAACGATGGCGCTCGATAGTATTGCTGACTTGCCCATGCCAACTTTTTTGGCCTTTGGCGACCAGGATCAAGCCATCGATGCTCGGGCTTCGTGGCAAATTTTTATCCAACAAACTAAGCAAGGTTTATTCAGTAAATTCTATAGCCAATCTAAACACATTGTGAGTCTCGATTTTGATCGAGATCTCTTAGGTGCGGATGTTTATCATTTTCTTAACCAACAAATCCCCGGATTTTAAGTCATGACTAAGGTGGCAGCGTCGATTTTATCGGCAGATTTTTTAAATTTAGGTCAAGAACTAGTCGCCATTACCAAAGCTGGCGCTGATTTTATTCACATTGATGTTATGGATGGCCGTTTCGTGCCCAATATCACGATGGGCCCTCTCGTCGTCAGCGCGTCTAAAAAGGCCACGAAACTTCCCCTCGATGTCCATTTAATGATCGACAATCCTGAACGCCATATTGATGCCTTTATCGACGCAGGGGCCGATTTTTTAACGGTGCATCAGGAAAACTGTCCGCACCTTGAGAGAGTAATCAGTCACATCAAGTCAAGAAAAGTTAAGGCGGGCGTCGCGCTTAATCCGAGTACTTCGGAAAAAAGCCTTGAATATGTCATTGACCAGCTTGACCTCGTGCTCGTGATGTCGGTGAATCCGGGCTTTGCGGCACAGTCATTTTTGCCGGTGGTCTTGCCGAAAATCAGTGCGCTTAAAACGATGATTGAAAGAAGCGGCAACCATTGCCTTATTTCGGTGGATGGTGGGATTAATGAGCAGACAGCGGCGCTGACCGTGAAAGCAGGGGCCTCGATGTTGGTGGCTGGGTCCTTTATTTTTAAGGCGGGGGAATATGGTGAGGCTATTGGGAAACTTAAGGGAAACTAATCGTGGATTAGCCACCACGACGTTCCTTGAGCTCCCCCTTTGAACAAGGGCGTTGTTGCATAAATGGTTTTGAGGCTAAGGCCCAGCACCACACTCCCTCGCCCGCTTGCGGGAGAGGGTGGAGCAACAAAAACATAGGGATCCATCGTCGATAAAAAATAAGGTTTATGTTTCTCCACCCTCTCCCTAGCCTCTCCCGCAAGCGGGCGAGGAGTTGTTGAGGGAAATTGGGCCGCATTTATGTAACAACGCCTTGGAAAAGGGGTAAGCTAAGAACCCTACAGCACCATCCTTTTCAACTCGTCCACCAGGTCCAATCGCTCCCAACTAAATTCTGCATCCGACCGACCAAAGTGGCCATAGCTTGCAGTTTTTTGGTATATCGGTCGACGGAGTTTCAAATGCTCGATCAGTTGGGCTGGTTTTAAGGGCACGATCTGTTTTATCGCGTTTTCAATTTTCTCTTCATCCATCACCGCTGTGCCAAAAGTATTGACCATCACGCTCACTGGATCGCTCTCTCCGATTGCATAGGCAAGCTGTACTTCGCATTGCCGAGCAAGTCCCGCCGCCACTACGTTTTTGGCCACATAACGTGCCATGTAGGCGGCCGATCGATCGACCTTTGAGGGATCCTTGCCCGAGAAAGCACCGCCGCCGTGACGGCCCATGCCGCCATAGGTATCGACGATAATCTTTCGCCCCGTAAGACCGGTGTCACCTTTCGGTCCGCCGATTACAAAAGCACCGGTGGGATTGATATGAAATTTTACCTGCGGCAATAAATGCTCTTTTCGGATGACCTTCTTAATTACTTCTTCAACGATGGCTTCTTTGATAGTTTGTTGCGAAATACCGGCGTTATGCTGCGAGGAAACGACAATTTCAGTTATCCCCACTGGGCGGCCTTGTTCATATAAAACCGTCACTTGAGTTTTACCGTCAGGACCTAAAAAAGGCACGATGGAATTTTTTCGTACCGAAGCAAGTTTTGCGGCCAGTCCATGGGCATAGGTAATTGGCAGGGGCATAAATTCTTGGGTTTCATCACAGGCAAAACCAAACATCATGCCCTGATCCCCGGCACCTTGTTCTTTAGCATCAGTGGCATCAACACCTAAAGCGATATCTCGCGATTGCTCATCGATGGCAGTAAGGACGGAGCAAGAATGAGCATCGAAACCGTTTTCTTGCGCCTTATAACCAATGCTCTCAATAGTTGCCCTTGCGATAGCACTAAAATTAATCTGAGCATCGGCCGTGATTTCACCAGCAATGAGACACAGATTACTTTTAAGCAAGCATTCCACCGCTACTCGCGCTTTTGGATCATGAGTCAAAATAGCGTCAAGCACCGCATCCGAAATTTGGTCCGCCATTTTGTCGGGATGGCCCTCTGTTACGGATTCGCTGGTAAATAAATGGGGTCTTTGAGAGATCATAAGGCACTCCTTGGGCAAAAGGCTTGTTTATCAACTTTTCTTTTAACATCAGGCAGTTAATAAGTATTTGCTTAAAGCCATCTTGCCTTGACAAATTCTACCTGGCTGACCATTCTTTGCCCCCATGCCGGCATAGCTCAGTTGGTAGAGCAACTGATTCGTAATCAGTAGGTCAGCGGTTCAACTCCGCTTGTCGGCTCCATATTCTCTTTCGTCGTCATTGCGAGCGTAGCGCGGCAATGACGATGAGGGCATTTATAAATTCCACAAATCTCTGAACAAAATCGCTCCTCCTAGACTAAAACAGCCATATTTCACCCGGGGGGGCGATATGTGCTTGTTTAAAAATTTTCTTTCCATCTTCTTTTTTATCGGATTCATTGGGCAAAGCAGCTGGGCCGAACGCCCGATTCGCGTGCTCAGCCTCGATGGTGGAGGCGTACGCGGCGTCATTGAGGCCATTGTGCTTGCCGAAATCGAAAGGGAGCTTGATGCGCCAGCCAGTCAAATTTTTGACTTAATAGCAGGTAGTTCCACGGGGGCACTTATCGCTCTCGCCCTCAGTGTCGGCGATCAGGACCATCATCCGCGTTTTAGAGCGCGAGATTTGTTGCCGCTTTATTTAGAGCGAGGAAAGGAAATTTTTCACGCCTCACTAAGGCATAAAATCTCCACCGCTTTTGGCTTGTGGGGCCCAAAATATGAAACTGATGGGATAATGAAAAATGTCTACCAGATTTTTGGCGATACCAGAATGAGTGAAGCCATCCTTCCGATTATGATCACCGGCTATCATGTCGACGGCGAAACCGGCATTCAATTTTCTTCCGTCGATGCCCGCGAATTTCCTGCGGACAAAGACTGTTTCATGCGCGATGTAGCCCTCGCTACCACTGCCGCACCAGTATATTTTGATCTCGCCGACATTGAGTTTCCCTGGGGAACTTTAAGAGCGGTGGCCGATGGTGGTCTCTATCGGAATAATCCGGCTTTACTGGCCTATATCGACGCCAAAAGAATGTATCCCGATCGAGATATCGAAGTTTATTCGCTTGGTGCCGGCAAAATCAGTGCAGAAGAGATTGGCATACAACTTAAAGGCCGCGGCCTCTTGCACTGGATCTCTCCGATTATAAGCCACATTCAAATCGGCGACATGGAAGGCGATAACGACATGCTACACAAACTTTTGAATAATAGCGGCGAGCAGCGCTATTTTCGCCTCAACATCGATATCTCTCGCCACTTCCGTCGTATGGACGACGTATCAGCTAAAAATTTCGCTTATTTGATCAAACGGGGCAACGACGCTATCCACACACCAATTTTCTTAAGTATGATTAAGCAGCTTAAATTAAATAACTAGTTGTTGGGAGTCGGCTATGACAGGCTTTTTCTGTGCCCTAAGAAGCGAAAGAGGAAGCTTTAACTCAGACCACACCTGGGCTAAAGCCGCTGTGCATTCTTCAATCATTGCGGATGTATGCAGTGGCGACGGCGTAAAACGCATCCGCTCAGTGCCTTTTTTCACGGTGGGAAAATTTATAGGCTGTACATAAATATTAAATTCTTTGAGAAGGCGATCGGTAAGGATTTTACATTTCACCGCATCGCCCACAATCACTGGCACGATGTGGCTAGGATTATCAATAAAAGGAATGCCACGCTCTCTCAAACAATGGCGAAAAAAGGCAACGCTTGCTTGGTGTTTTTCTCTTAAGGTTGTTGCCTGTTCTTTGACTATCTCAATCGATTTAGTAGCGCCCGCCGCAATAGCTGGCGGAAGTGACGTCGTGAAAATAAATCCGCTGGCAAAGCTGCGAATAAAATCAACCATTTCGGCACTGCCCGCGATATAGCCACCCATCAAGCCAAAAGCCTTGCCTAAAGTTCCTTGAATTAAATGCACTTGATCAGCAACTCCTGCCTCCTGCGCGATACCGCCCCCTTGATAGCCATAAAGCCCAACCGCATGAACTTCATCGAGATAGCTAAAAGCTTGATATCTCTTCGCCAAACGACAAATTTCCCGCACCGGCGAAATACTTCCGCTCATGGAATAGACCGATTCAAAAGCAATGATCTTCGCAGCTTCTGGGTCCGCGGCTTTTAATAAACGCTCCAAATCTGCGACGTCATTATGCTTGAAAATATGACGCTGTGCCTGGGAATTTCTAATACCTTGAATCATGGATGCATGATTGTGTTCATCGGAGAAAATAATAACGCCAGGGATTTTGGACCCTAAAGTTTGCAGCACTGTTTGATTGGCGACATATCCCGAACTAAAAACCAAAGCCGCTTCTTTATGATGCAAATCGGCAAGTGCAGCCTCAAGCTCCACATGAGCAAGCGTCGTCCCCGAGATATTTCGCGTGCCACCTGAACCCGCACCATAGCTATCTAAAGCTTCATGCATAGCTTTTAATACTTCAGGATGCTGGCCCATACCCAGATAATCATTGCCACACCAAATGCTTATTTTACGACTTTCGCGGGCTTGATGAAGCCGCGCATTGGGAAAACTTCCAGCGATCCGCGCAAGATGTGCAAAGTTGCGGTACGCGCCTTCACTTTTTAGAAGCTTCAGAGAATTGGAAAAAAAATTGGAGAAATTCATAAATATCCTCGCTATTTAAGTGTTGAGCATTAACTAGAGATATTTATTTATGTTGCATAGTCATCGCCATGAAGAGCCAAATCGGTGATGAAGATGGGCGCATCTGTGTGCCAATCCGAGGGCCGGCACAGAAGCCGGCCCCTACAAATCATTGAGGAAGATCGGGCAATATACTACATCTGTAGGGGCCGGCCTCTGTGCCGGCCCGCTATTACCTCGACCTTAAGAGTTTCGATTTGTCGTTTTGACCAAATGCTAATTCTAACGCTTCCCTAAATCAATACAAACCGCTTTAGTCTCAGTATAAAGCTCCAAAGCCTCTTGCCCCATTTCTCGTCCCCAGCCTGATTGCTTGTAACCGCCAAAAGGTAAAGCCGCATCAAATACGTTATAGCAGTTTACCCATACCGTACCGGCTCGCAATTTCTTGGTAACGCGATGCGCCTTGGAAATATCTTTGGTCCAGACGCCCGCGGCCAAACCATAAATCGAATCGTTGGCTTCGGTGATCACTTCTTCTTCCGACTTAAAGGGCAAGGTGCATACCACCGGCCCAAAGATTTCTTCTTTGACTACCGACATATTTTTAGTGGTTTTTGAAAGAACCGTAGGCTCAACAAAATAGCCTTCAGCTCGACCCTTAGCGCCGCAAATCGCCTGAGCGCCTTCGTTAATGCCGCTCTTAATAAAGCCCGTCACGCGATCAAACTGTTCTTTAGACACCAAGGGGCCCATCATGGTTTCTTTGTTCATACCCACGCCCAAAGTGATTTTTTCAGCGCACTTTTTCAGGCCTTCGAGTACTTGGTCATAAATTTTTTCATGGATAAACAGGCGAGATCCCGCGCAGCAGCATTGGCCGTGGTTAAAAAATATTCCGTCAGCGGCTCCAGCAATGGCACGATCGATATCGCAGTCATCGAAGATAATGTTCGGAGATTTTCCGCCAAGCTCAAGAGAAACTTTTTTAAGATTGCCGCTTGCTGCCTGCAAAATAAGTTTGCCCACTTCAGTGGAACCGGTAAATGCTACTTTATCGACACCATCATGTGCCGAAAGAAGAGCACCGGTGCTTCCGTCGCCATTCACGATATTTACGACACCGTTCGGAATGCCGGCTTTTTTCATGAGCGTGGCCAAATAGGTCGCGCTCAGTGGTGTTTGTTCTGCTGGTTTTAATATCACCGTGCAGCCAGCAGCGAGTGCAGGAGCCAGTTTCCAGGCTGCCATCAAGAGGGGAAAATTCCATGGAATAATCTGAGCCACTACGCCCACGGGTTCACGCTCGGTATAGGCATGAAAGAGAGTTTTCTTTAAAAAGGGAACTGACATCTCAATGGTGTGACCACCAAACTTGCCCACCCAGCCTGCATAATAACGAAAATGTTCCGCCGCCAAAGAGACGTCCGCCACGCGAGCAACCGTCACAGGCTTGCCGTTATCGAGGGATTCAAGTTCGGCCAAAATATCGCCATGCTCTTCGATCAAATCAGCAAGGCGCCACATGATTCGCGCCCGCTCCGAAGGAATCATGCCTGACCACTCGTTTGATTCAAAGGCTCGTCGGGCCGCCATTACCGCGCTATCAACTTCAGTTTTGCCCGCCAGCGCAACTTTGGTAAAAGTCTTGCCCGTTGCGGGATCAAAAACGTCGAAAGTTTTGCCTTTAGAAATACACCATTCACCACCTATAAAATGCCCTTGTTCTTTGAGTGCAAATTCTTTAGCAATTGTCTTCATCAAGTCCCAAGTGTTCACTGACATGAATAACTCCTTTTAATTTAACCTGTTAATTTTATGAACTTTTTTATGAAAGCTGGCAATGAGTCATTAAACTAGTAGGCGCAAAAATGGCCGCTATAAGCGGCCTTATTAACACGTTTAACTGTGTTATTTATTGGAGTGGACCAGCTGAAACATCGCTTTGTTCTTCGGGATTTGCTGGGGGCAAAGAATCGGAAACATCGCTATTTGTATCATCAAGTTTATAGAGAAGATCTTCCCAGCGGGTTATGCGATCACCGGATTTCCGATGGCCGATTTTATGGAAATGGTCGCCGTCAAAACCAAAAGTTTCGGTGTAGCGGGCATCACCAATTTGCATATCGTATTGGCATTGGCGTTCCATGCAAAAACCCTCGCCTACAATATTGCCCTGATACACGACGCTAAACCAACCTTGGCCATAAAACCAAAACGAAACATTGATCGAACGGTGTCCGACCTTCCAAACATAATCGGTATGCACATCGTTGGCGTCAATATTCACGTAGGAAACATAGTCCCCTTCTTCGCCGTAATTATTGCTCCAGTCGCCCCTGCCCAAATAACGTCCATCTGGAAAACTGTCTCGATAATCAATTGCTTGAACAGCGCTCGCCAAAAACAAAAATGCCATCACTAATTTCTTCATCTAGGCCCCCCCGGGTCGACGAATGATTAAATCAGGCAAATTATAACACTCAAGAAATTAAGCGCCAAATTATTGGCCCTAAGCTTTTAAAAAATCCACGACCAGCCCGCCGTCAATACTACCGTGATGCCAAAAGCCGCGCGAGAATGTGAGACCTTCACCCACCCAAGCGCCATGCCAATATGAAAGAGCGCAAAAACCATCAAGGCCGGATAGCACAGGCTGATCCACGGCATGATTGCCGTCATTATACCGGTAAAGCGCAAGGTAGCCATTAATGCTGATAGGAAAATGGTTATCGCTAAGGCTAATCGATAAGAAATGCGTCCGTGAAAAATATCTCGCGAAATAAACTCCGCAAAAGTAGCGCTCAACGCGATGGCGGTAACGAAGCAGGTCAAGGCGATGGTGATATTGGCAAAAACCCCAGCTTTGGAACCTAAAATAATCGATGCTAAGGCGCTTAATAAAGTGTCATCGGCAATCCCCACCAAACGCGGTCCGTGAATGGCCGCAATACCCGCAAAGCCTGCGTAAACGAGTATGAGCAAAAGTCCACAAACTAAACTAACCCCAAGCGCTTTTTTCATAAGCTCGGGAGTACTCCCCTCTTTCTCATGCAAACGCGCATAAATCATGCCTGAGAAAAAGATGATGGCCAAAAGATCCATCGTGCCATAGCCTTCATAAAAGCCTCTCATGAAGCTCGCAGTTTCACTAATAGCGACGGGAGTCATCGGAGCTCCAGGATAAAAAAGACCCAAAACTGCAATGGCCAACAAGCAAATTATTTTGAGCGGCCCTAAATATTTGCCTAAAAACTCAATCACCCGGCTTTTATCATAGGTAAAAAGCCAAATACCTATGGCCGCACATGCGCTAAAAATCCAAATATTGAGCCCAGGAATATACCAGGATAAATCCGCGTGAGCGATAGCGATGCAGCGCGGTATAGCGCCAACCGGACCGAGCAAAGTCATGCATAATAAGCCGATTAACAGCCCAGGATAACGACCAAGTTTGCCTAAAAATAAGGCTTGCGATCCTGAGGCGAGCATCACTGAAATAAAACCCACGAGAGGGATAAAAACCGCCGTTAAAATAAAGCCCACTAAGGCATAAGGAGTAAGGGTGCCCAACGAGCGACCCATAATAAGAGGGAAAACAATGTTGCCTGCCCCAAACAGCATGGCAAATAATGCACATCCGGTGCTAATAATATTCTTTCGATTCATTTTACTATCCTAAAAAATCCACAGGGTCCCCGCCAAAGCTAATGCTGGCTCATAAGAAAAAATAACGATTTTGGCTGAAAAAAAGATAAGTGTGGGGCTAGCCCACCACCAGGACCACAACGACTGATTTAGAACGCATATTTAAGAAATGCGAAATCACTTTAAAAAACTCCCACCCCGGCGGGCAATTTTTAGGCCAGGGCGAGAGCTCAAGATAATTGCCCAGAAATAGCTGTCAACGGGGTTTTGGACGCATTCGAACGGACAATTTGTCACCCTGGGCTTGACCAATCTAGCCCCTTTGGGAGCCAAGACTGCCACTTGTGCCACATTAATTTGCTCTCAAAAAAAACATAGCAAATACTATAAATATCTAAAGCGCTGTAAGGAAAGCGCTTTTCTTCAAAGGTATATTAGCTAAACCCCTAAATCGTAACGACGAGAAGTAGGTTGCTTTAATTCCGTCTCAACTTGAATCTTTCTCATGATTTTTTCTATCTCGAGCAGTTTACGCTCCATCACAATGGCAAACGAGGTGGCATCTATAATTGCGCCGCTATTAATAAGCATTAGGGCCACTCTTTCTGCTTGAGATTTTTTATTATCAGCGTTAACCAGCTTTAACATATAGTTTAACGGACTATCTCCATACATCTCAAAATCCAAATTTGCTCCACTCTCTATGAGCAATTTAATTATATCCTCATTTCGCCCTTCCGGATCTGCATTTCCCAATAAAGCTAAATGAAGAGGCATAAGCGCGGACATGTTTTGCGCAATAAGGGAAGCTCCATTGTTGAGAAGTATCTCAACATTTTCCCTATTTCCATTTCTTATCTGATGATGCAGGGCGGTTTCCTCACGGCAATCTCCGCTATCAACGTAGACACCGGCTTTTAGAAGGGCTTTAATATGGTCTGAAAAATAGGCAAAATGAAGAGGAGTTTTGCCATTTTTATTGCGCACATTTACCTTAGCTCCACCCTCTAAAAGAGCTTTTGCTCTCTCATAAATCGCAGTATGCAAAGGCGTATTTCCATTATTATCAGGTAAATCAAGATTTGCCCCCGCTTTAATTAAAAAGGGAATTAATGTTGCATTCGCCATATGGAGTACTGTAATTCCATTTAGATTGTGGGCATTAACATCTGCACCATGCTCAATAAGAAGGCCTGCTGTTGTTTCATCCTCGGCATAATGCAGAGCCGTATCCCCTGCATTGTTGGCAATATGGGTGCTCGCGTAGGCATTGAGAAGAAGGATAATAATCTCTCGTCGCGCGGCAAGTTGTTCATTTCGCTTTCCAGAAAAAAATCTGGACCATAACCCAGAGCCTAATTTAGCCGCATGGAGCAAAGCCGTGGAACCGTCGTTGTCTTGCACATCAATTATTTGTCCAAGGCGATGTCCTAAAAACTCTTTGACCAGCGCAACATCTCCGCTGATAACTGCGCTATGTAAAACGGTGTATCCCTTAGAGTTCCTTAGCGTTAAAGCATCGTCATGGCCGGCAAGATATTTTTTAACTGCGTCGAGATTTTTCTTGTTTATTGCTACAAATAATTCATGTGTGTCAAAACCCAATTTTTGGTAGGTTTTATCAACCAAACCATTTAACATATTGCCAGCAAAACTCCCGGAAGCAAACATAAAAAGACAGCAAATGAGCATACTAAAAAATGTTTTGTTCATAAAATTATTTACCTTAGCTATTTGATTTATGGATTTCATATGAGTTCATAGCTGCAAATCGTAAATAGGGGCACTTGGAACCCCCAATGACAATAATAGCCTGTATGTGTCCTAAGCTTGATTCGATCGGGAGTTAGCAGAGATGCTTACAAATATTGTTAACATCTGTTCGATGCAGACGATTTCCGCCGCGGGTTTTTAAAACCTAAGCTCTGCCAATAACGCAACAATAACAAAGGCCCCTTTGAGAGGCCTTTGTTATTGTTCAAAATGCAGTTAAGAATCGCTGGTTGCTTAGTATTAAAGATAAGTTAACTTGGCTAAGCCATCTGCTGCCTTTGCTTAAAGGTCAACTTCGGCTCGGCCTGCCCTAAAATCACTTCGCTGGTTATGGTACAGCTCTCGATGTCGTCGAGAAATGGGACCGCGTACATAATATCAAGCATGGAATGCTCGAGTACTGAACGCAGCCCTCGGGCGCCACTTTTTCTCTCTAGAGCGGTCTTGGCAATAGCTCTTAATGCATCGTTGGTGAAGATGAGCTCGACGCCTTCCAGCGCAAACAGTTTTTGATATTGCTTTACCAAAGCATTTTTGGGCTCGGATAAAATAGTTACCAAACCATCTTCAGTCATTTCTTCAAGTGTGGCGATAATCGGCAAACGCCCGACAAATTCGGGGATGAAGCCGTAGTTGATAATATCGCTCGGTTCCACATCAGCCAGTTTCGCTACCGCTTTTTTAGTCGCTGGTGCCTGACTTCTATCGGAGTTAAAGCCCAAGGATTTAGTGCCGCTTTTCTTTTGCAGAATTTCTTCCAAGCCGACAAAAGCACCACCGCAAATAAATAATATATCTTTAGTATCAAGGTGGACCACCTGCTCAGGCTGGCCATATTTCTTAGCGCCACGAGGTGAAACTGCCACAACGCTGCCTTCGATCAATTTCAACAACGACTGTTGCACCCCTTCGCCCGATACATCGCGGCTCGAGTTTAAGGCATCGCCTTTTTTAGCAATTTTATCAATTTCATCGAGATAAACGATACCTTTGGCGGCTTTGCTAGGATTATTGTCGGAAGCCGATAATAAGTTTTGTAAAATACTTTCGGAATCCTCACCGACATAACCAGCTTCAGTGAGCGAGGTAGCGTCGACCACGCAAAATGGCACCTGCAATAAACGCGCGAGGCTTTGGGCTAATAAAGTTTTACCGGTTCCAGTCGGGCCTATCAGCAAAATATTGCTTTTCTGAATTTGCACATCGTTTTTCTCGCTCACGGCGTTGATGCGCTTGTAATGATTATAAATAGCTACTGCCAGAACTTTTTTGGCCTCATCTTGAGAGATGACATATTGGTCCAAAAACTCTTTTATCGCATGAGGAGTCGGTAGTTTAATAATTTCTTGAGGTAGCTTGGCAATCTTGTCTTCCTCGATGATTTTATTGCATAGCTTGATGCATTCATCGCAAACATAGACGCTCGGTCCAGCCACCAATTTTTTCACTTCATGCTGACTTTTTTTGCAAAAAGAGCAGTGAAGAACAATGTTGTTGTCTCGCTTGGCCATCCAATAACCTCCAGCTCTACAGCCTATCAGACCACAGTGAAAGAAAAATGGGTGATAAAAATATTTATTATTCGAAGTGATTTAGCTTAACTGTTTAATTTTATTGCATTTGTTTATATGCCTTCCCATCTGATTTTGCTTGGATAAGATAAGCACAGTTTAAAGAGGCACCTTATGAAGCGCATTTACTTAGATGCCAATGGCTCCTGCCCGCCTGGGCTCGGATCCCAAGAAAAAATCGCACAGTTGTTGCCTTTGGCAGGCAACCCTTCCTCTTTTCATGAGCAGGGGCGGGCATTGCGGGCCATCATTGACGATGCCCGTGATTTTGTTGCAAAAAGCTTAAATGCCCGGCCCCGCGAGCTTATTTTCACTTCAGGCGCCTCAGAGGCAAATCGTTTGTTCGTTGATGCCCTTATTTTAAAGGCCCAGCGGGAGCAAAAAACTCTCAAAGTGGCCATAACGCCTTTTGAGCATCCCTCTTTGTTAAAGCCGATTTTGGCGGCTGCGGATGAAGCTTTTTTTGAGGTGGCGATCTTTGAGCTAAACTCTTCGGGCCAACTGATTTTCAATGAGGATTTGGCGCTTTGCGATGTGCTAATTTGCTGCCAAGCCCACAACGAAAGTGGCGTCATGCCTAACATAGATGATCTACTCAAACATATTTCCTCAAAAACGCTCGTCATGAGCGATGTTTCGCAAGGACTCGCACGCCTCGAGCCACTTAGTTCTCGCGTGGATGTCATGACGTGCTCGGCGCAAAAAATGGGTGGCTATGCCGGATCAGGGGCCTTAGTGATGCGAGGACAAGCGGCCAATTTGCCCGCTCCATGGCCGGGCGGGGGGCAAGAGCGGGGCTTTAGACCTGGCACCGAAAGTGCATTACTAATCGCAGCCTTCGGCGAAGCCGCCCGTGTCATTGATGAAACACGTAGACTCAACCAAGAACTTGCCCCTTTGCGTAACCATTTTGAGCATCTTTTGAATTCATTGGCGTGCCGGATTATCGGGAACGAATTGCCTCGTCTGCCCAACACCTCGGCAGTGAGTTTTCAAGGCCAAAATCCCGATGCTCTGAGAATTGCCTGCGATTTAGCTGGCCTCAGCGTTGGTTTTGGCGCCGCTTGCTCTGGTCTGGCCCCGGAGGGCAGCTTTGCTTTAAAACGAATGGGTCTTAATCTCGAGGAAGAAAAAACCACCGTGCGGTTTTCCCTAGCGCCGGGCACCACGTTTGAGGATATTGAGGAAACTTATCGGCGTTTGGTTTCTTTAGTCTTAAGGCCGCATTTGGATCGGTTTCCTTAGCCTCAATCATCATGACGCGAATAATGCACCGCAGTGCTTGCGATAACGTTCCTAAACCCTACCCATAAATTTCCCGCTTAAACCGGTGCTTATCCAAGTCCAATTTATCCACCACCTCTTGCACCCATTCCATAAATCTGGGCTTTAGCTCTTCGGGATTTTGAACCGCTTTCTTCTGCCATTTGGTAATAGCTGGGCCGCAGGCAAATACTATAGTTCTTTCTTTATCTGTAACGAGTTTCTCTATATGACTATTATCTGGACGTCCGGCAAAATAATTTGACCCTGGCAAGGTTTTTTCCTGGGTCAAATAATAATAGACTTTTAGATGTTCAGGGAAGCGTTCACACAGTTCTTTAAGTTCTTCGTGAAAAATAATATCTTCAATACGTTTATTGACAGTCACGAGGCTATGACGAATGCAACTTTGGCGGGCTAGCAATTCGTCTTTGATGATGGAAAAACTCGGCACCACGCCTGAACCTGCCACCAAATGGATCACATGATCAGTGCCCGCTCGCAAATTTTCGGGCATTACATAGCCGCCTGCATAGCCGGTGAACTCGATTTGTCGGCCTACCAAAAAATCCGATGCTAAAAAGGGCGACAGCAAGGGCGGGAATGCGTCAGGCTCGGGAAAATAGCTTTCTGGCTTGATGGTAATGGAGACATATTTTTCATGAGGGGCAGAAGTCAAAGAATAAGCGCGTATGGGCTCTTTTTTCCCTTTTTGATATTCAAAATACTTGATAAAATCCCGTAGCTCTGGGAACTGATGGGGATTGATGCTGATAAATTGGCCGGCCAAATAGTTTTTATCTTGATCAGCTACCTCAATATCGAGGGTCCAGGTATCGGGAGTTTCTCTGGTCGCCTTAACGATAAGCCCCGAAATACTCCTGATTTTCTTGCCTTTAATTAGTTCATCGCTCATAGATTTTTTATTACCGCTTGTTCTTGGAGGCTTATCTGCTAGCGTCTCTCAATATCAAATGTTCTTATATACTTTTTTAGCTCGGCCAAGGGGTGAGCGACATGCTAAATGCTGATCAAGAAGTGGCGCGGCCCCTCAAAGTTTCCGAACTGGTGGCCATTTTAAAGAGAGACATCGAGCAGCAACATCGTTTTGTGCGCGTGATTGGCGAGATTAGCTCATGGAAAGAATGGCGCTCGGGACATTGCTATTTTGATATCAAAGATGAAGGTGCTCTCATTCCGGCGGTGATGTTTAAGCCCCATTTCGCCCGCGTTCCTTTTAAAGTCTCCGATGGTATGGAAGTGATCTTCAGCGGCAAAGTCAGCGTTTATCAGGCCAATGCACGTTTGCAGATGATAGTGGAGGCAATGGAGCCGCTCGGAGCTGGCGCTTTGGCTTTGGCCTTCGAACAACTCAAAGAAAA
This sequence comes from uncultured Myxococcales bacterium, assembly GCA_964368985.1. GTDB lineage: Bacteria > Myxococcota > UBA727 > UBA727 > JABDBI01. Next base: position 34,235 of record CAYJDW010000026.1, read on the forward strand.
ATTGCTCGCTGCTGGGCTCTTTTTGCCGGCGCACAAAAAACCTATCAAGACGATTAATCACACTATCGGCATCGTCACTTCGTCTCATGGTGCGGTTTTACGAGATATGGTGCGGATTATTAAAAGCCGCTTGCCGGGCGCCAATATTTTATGTGCCTTTGCACGCGTGCAAGGCGCAGGCGCCAAGGAAGAGATCGTCCGCGCCATCGAGCGCCTGGATAAAAGCGCTTGCGATGTCATGATCGTGGGCCGTGGTGGCGGTTCTTTAGAAGATCTGTGGGCCTTCAACGAAGAGATCGTGGCACGTGCAATTTTCGCGGCCAAAACGCCCATAATCAGTGCCGTCGGGCATGAAACCGATACCACCATTAGCGATTTTGTCGCCGACATGCGTGCTGCCACCCCTAGCCATGCCGCCCAAATAGTCACACCGTTATTAAGCGCGCTCGAAGCTGAGATGGTTCAGTTAATTTTTGCCCTCACCTCTCGCCAAAACGCATTTTTTTCTCGCTGTCGCTTGGCTTTGTTTGAGCATAAAAAGCTCATTAAAGATCCAAAAGTAATTCTCTTTCGTCATTGGCAGCTTCTCGACGAACACAGCCAGCGCCTGCAAAACTTGGCTCCTCACCGTTTATTGCGCTTGCGTCAAGAGCATTTGCATGGTTTAAAAAATCAACTCTTGAGTAAAAGCCCGCGGCATGAGCTGGTGGCTTTTCGCCTAAGCTTAAACACGATCGAGCAAAAATTGCCCGAAGCGGTGAAACTGCAGTTTAAAAACAAGCGCCAAACTATGATGCAGCACATTATTAAGCTCGAGGCTTTGTCGCCGCTAAAAGTATTAGCGCGAGGATTTTCTTTGGTGGAAGATCGAGATAGCGGTCGTTGCTTGACTAAAGCCCGCGAAACGATTCCCCAACAAAATATTAATATACGTTTTCAAGACGGCCTGGTAGCGGCCTTAATTATTGCTAAGGAGTAAAAAATGACCCTTGATCTAAACACTGCTAATTTTGAGACGCTTATGGCTGAGCTCAAAAAAACACTCACCACCCTAGAGAATGGCGATCTTCCCCTCGAAGAAAGCATGAAAGCTTATGAGATGGGCGTGACACTTGTGCGCACTGCTGAGCAAAAACTGGCGAGCATGGAAGGTCGCATGGAAGAAATTTTGGCTGATGGGAGCAAAAAAACCTTGGAAATAAGTGACATCAGTGGAGCAGCCGATGTGGCCTGAAATGGTGGAGCAAAAACGCCAAGTTGATCAAGAGTTAAAGAAAAATATTTCTTTAAAATCTCGCTCAAAAATACTCAATGAAGCCATTGAGTACGCGCTTTCCTCAGGCGGCAAGCGTTTACGCCCCCTGCTCGTCTTGTCTAGCGCTGGCGCATTCACCGAACGCAATAACGCTCAAAAAGCCGCCCTGCCAGCAGCTTTGGCCGTGGAATATGTTCACACCTATTCCCTGATTCACGACGATCTCCCTGCCATGGACAACGACGATTATCGTCGCGGCCGCTTAAGCACTCATCGACGTTTCGATGAAGCCACCGCTATTTTAGCCGGCGACGCCCTGCTCGCTGATGCTTTTTTCTTGTTAACCAAAGCGCCCATAAATGCATTGTTACAGTGCCAAGAACTTGCCCTCGCCGCCGGCCGCACCGGGTTGGTGGGTGGGCAAGCTGAAGATTTAGCGGGCAGCAAAGGACTCACAAGCAAGGACCAATGGTTGCGCATTAACCAGGCAAAAACTGGGCGATTATTTGAAGCATGCGCGGTCTTAGGAGCGTTAAGCGCTGGTGCCGATAAGCGGGCGGTGGAAAATGCCCGATCTTTTGGACGGATTTTTGGGGAAAGTTTTCAGCTGAAGGACGACCTCGACGATAACCAGGGGCTGCTTAAGGTTTGTAGCAAAGCGGATGTGGGAAAATGGCTCCAACATAACATCGAGAAAATGCGCGCTATCAGCCAATTGACCTCTAACCAGAGTGCACTTCTGCCACTGATTTCTTTGACTTTTGGCTAGTCTCAACTACTCCTCGCCCGCTTGCGGGAGAGGCTAGGGAGAGGGTGGAGAAACATAAACGCGACTATTTTGTCGATGACAAAACTAACGCAGGCGTTTCTCCACCCTCACCCCCAGCCCTCTCCCGCAAGCGGGCGAGGGAGCGTT
>CAYJDW010000027.1:0-30440 GCA_964368985.1 uncultured Myxococcales bacterium
GGTCACACCGAAAAAATGTTTCACCAAAAATCTTATGCCACTTGCGAGAAAGTATGCATGGAGCAAGATAAGTCATGCATGGTCTATGTGCCATATGAAATTCGTTATGGTCAAAAACGGCCAGATTGCCTGCAGGGAATTCTTAAATAAGCCCAGAGGAGCAAATTATGGGAAGTCTAATAACCAAACAAAAGCAAGAAGAACGAAATAAACGCTATCTCTTTTTGGGAGTTGAAGCAGCCGGACTCCTAGTCACCCTAGTGCTTTCGCCGGTTTTAGGCATTCCTGTAATGGCGGGTGGGGCATATTTAGGATGGCGCTGGTTTCAGTTTCGCGCAAAAAATGGCATGCGATTTTAATTTTAGCCTAGAGAAGATTTTAGCCGCGATAATCATATCGCGGCTTTTTTAATTTGAGATCCTAATTTTAAAGGAACCAAAAGTCTGAGCTTATTGGTTAATCTTTAGAAGTTTTTGGCCTCGAGGATCTTAATGCTACGTCGGATGAGAATATTTCTTATTTTTGTGCTTAGCTTGTCAGCGCTAGATGCGATGTCCACGCTAGCGCCTCGCGAAGAACATCTCTATAACCCCTTCAACCTTGAAATAGCTTGTTTCTATAAAAATGACTGTGCGCTTATGCTCGGCACCGGTGAGGAATTATTTAGCTTTCGCTATTCGAAATACAAGATCGTTGAAAGCGCTATTGAAAATGCGAGAATAAAAAAATTGTACCTAAAAATTGCTGCGTGTACTCAATGCAAGCAATGGATGACTCTCTCAAAACGTCCTCTCAGGCAGACATTTAGAAAGATAGCCAGTTCTAATATCAGCCTCGACAAACACTTTTATTCTTGTCTTTTTTTTACCAAGGATTATGGCATAATAACTGGTGGCAAAAAAATCAACATTTGGCTTCCAGCTGCCGTTTATGAAAGTGTTGAAATGCACAAATTAGCACCTTCGAATATTCCATATTTTTATATCAATGAAAACGCCCTGAATTATCCTGACCTATTTTTTCGCTACTTTGGCGTCGAGGATTTTATGAAACCGGTAGCGGAAGGAACGGAATTGGGAGATCTTTAGAAAATTTTAAGGGGGGTCAATATGAATAATCCATTTGAAAAATCGATTGTTCTCGAGGGAAAAGAACTATTTATCGGCATTCGCAATGAAAAGGAGAGTTTGTTCGACAAGCAATATTGGCTCGGACGCATGATGGAGTGGGTCATGAAGGATCCGAAGTTTAAGGTCGATCTTTTCCGTTTTGTCGATGTACTGCCAGTTTTATCCGACAAAGATCAAGTGGCCAAACATATTGAAGAATACCTTCTTCATAAAGATCGCGAAATTCCATTACTGATGGGTACTGCGTTAAAAGCAGCGTCTTTTTCCTTTGCTCGGGGCATGGCGGCTGCGGCCATTCGGAAAAATGTCAGCGACATGGCGCAGAAATTTATTCTTGGTGACAACCTTTCCAGCGCCGAAAAAGCTCTGCTCAAGTTAGAAAAGCAAGGTTTTTGTTTCACTATCGATCTGTTGGGTGAAAAAACTTTGAGCTATCAGGAAGCCGATGGATACTTTCAACGCTATTGCGACTTAATCAACAACCTTCCAAGTCTTCTTAAACAAAGTCCAAGCAATCCACCCAATATTTCCATCAAAGTGTCAGCTCTTAGTCCAAATCTTCGGGAAGAAGATCCTCGCTATTCAATCGATGAGGCAAAAAAACGCGTGTTACCGATCTTGCGCCTCGCCAAGCAGCAAAACGTCTTTATTAATTTCGATTTAGAAAGCTATCAAAGTCATGAAATAATTTCACAGCTCTTCAACGAAATTATTTTGAGCGAGGAATTTATTGATTGGCCTCATTTGGGCATTGTTGTTCAAGCTTATCTTAAAGAATCTTTGATGCACCTAAGGGCCCTCATAGAGAATGCCAAAAAGAGAGGGACGCCTATTAGTATTCGCCTTGTGAAAGGCGCTTATTGGGACTATGAAGTGGTGAAGGCCGAGCAACTTGGTCATGAGTGCCCAGTTTTTCTTGACAAAGCCCTAACAGATCAAAACTACGAACGACTTTCCAAGTTGCTTCTCGACGAGATCGATTTTGTACGGCCTTGTTTCGGAAGTCATAATATTCGCTCCTTGGCACATGCTATCGCTTATGCCAAACAAAAAAATATTGATCCAGGTCGCTATGAAATTCAAATGCTTTACGGCATGGCAGAATCGGAGCGCAAAGTTCTCCTCAATCGGGGGCATAACCTTCGCATCTATGTGCCGCTTGGCGACATGCTGCCAGGCATGTCATATTTGGTGCGACGCTTATTGGAAAATACTTCCCAGATGAGCTTTGTGAAAAAGAGCCATCATGACCAAGAAAGTGAAGATAAATTATTGGAGGCGCCAATGCCTAATCTAAATATTTCTGCGCAGCCGAAGGCGCCTTTCGTGAACGAGAGTTTGCTTGATTTCACCAGCGTGGAAGTCCGCACTTGTTTTCAGGATGCACTAGAAAAAATTCGCCTTCAATTGCCCATTAATGTACCCGTTGTCATTGGTAATCAAGAGCAAAAAAATCTCGATACCATGCCGAGGAAATGTCCCAGTGAAACGAGTCTTATCGTGAGCCAAGTTAAACTCGGGAGCATACAACAGGCTGAAGCAGCAATCGAGATTTGTCTTAGTTCCGAACTTGACCTTGTTAGCGTGGAGAATCGCGCAAATCATCTAGAGGATTTAGCAAAAATTCTTCGCGAAGATCGCTATATTTTTGCCGCATTGATCGTCTACGAAGTGGGTAAAACTTGGGCAGAAGCAGATGCGGATGTTGCGGAAGCCATAGATTTTTGTCGATATTATGCGCTCGCTGCGAGAAGTGAGCTCGCTCCTCCTCCTTTAGGCCAAGTGAGTGGTGAAGAAAATGTTATGTATTATCAGGCGCGCGGGTCCACCATTATTATCGCTCCATGGAATTTTCCCCTCGCTATTCTATGCGGAATGAGTGTTGCGGCTTATGTTGCGGGCAATCCCATCATTCTAAAACCAGCTGAGCAGTCCTCAGCCACCGCTTATTTTCTTTATCAACGCATGATCAGGGCGGGCTTTTCTGCCACATCGGTGCATTTTTTGCCTGGCCGCGGTGAAATAGTGGGGCGTCATTTGGTTTCTCACCCTGCTATCGCCAATATTTGCTTCACTGGCAGCATGGCGGTTGGGCATGAAATTAGCCGCGCGGCTAATACTGTGGTGGATCGGCAAAAACAAATGAAGAAAGTTATCGTAGAAATGGGTGGGAAGAACGCCATTATTATCGATGACGACGCTGATTTAGACGAAGCAGTTTCGGCGGTACTAAAAAGTGCTTTTGTCTATGCCGGACAAAAATGCTCCGCAGCCTCCAGAATTATTCTGGTTGGCTCCATTGCTGAACCTTTCATTGAGCGTTTGCAAGCAGCGGCCAGCAGCTTTAAAATAGGCAGCGCCATTGACCCGAGCACTTTTATGGGGCCAGTGATTGATGTGGAAGCTTTTTCGCGCCTCCAAGAAAAAATTGCTTTGTTAAAACAAGATAATAGCCTCAAAACCATTCATTTAGGCGAGGAAGTTCCCGGCGGTTATTTCGTCCCCCCGGCGATTTTTTTGGTCAAGGACGAAAATCATTGGCTCATGCAGGAAGAGCTCTTTGGCCCAATTTTGGCCCTCTACGCGGCTGCGGATTTGGCTCATGCGCTGAGAGTGGCCAATAATTCCAAATACGCCCTCACCGGCGCTATTTTCTCCCGCAGCCCCGTCAATATCGCTAAAACCAAAGAACTTTTTAGGGTCGGAAACCTCTACATCAATCAAAAATGCACTGGCGCTATGGTGAACCGCCAACCCTTTGGCGGCTTTAAAATGAGCGGCACCGGCCTCAAAGCTGGCGGACCGCATTATTTGCTAAATTTCGTGGATGCTAAAGCTATCAGTGAAAACACTATGAGAAGGGGCTTTGCGCCCGAAGTGTCGGCTTAGAAGGCATTGAAAACAAACAGTTTAATCATTAGGAGCGGGCTGCCTTGCGGGCCGCCCACCGCTTTGCTAGCCTAGCCTTCCACCCGAAAAAATTTTGGAAAAATTTGTTATGATAGTAGTCGCCGCTCTCTATAAATTTGCTGACTTGCCAGATTTTGTCGCCCTGCGGGAACGATTGCTTGAGCTTTGCACTATTCATGCTATCCGCGGCTCGCTCCTCCTCGCCAAAGAGGGTATCAATGGCACGGTGGCCGGCTCAAGAGATGCGATTGATGCGCTTAGAGCATTTTTATTCGCCGATAATCGATTCAACGGCATTGAATACAAGGAATCCTTCGCCGAGAAAAATCCTTTTCCTCGCATGAAGGTCAAACTAAAAAAAGAAATCGTCACCCTTGGTCGTCCTGAAGCTAACCCCAATGAAATAGTTGGCACCTATGTAAATCCACATGAGTGGAATCAGCTCTTGAATGATCCAAAGGTCGTCGTCATTGATGTGCGCAATGATTATGAAGTTGACCTCGGCACTTTCACTAATGCTATCAATCCGAAGACTGAATCTTTTCGAGAATTTCCGGATTTCGTGAGCAAAAATCTCGACCCCGAAAAACATCAAAAAATCGCTATGATGTGCACCGGCGGCATTCGTTGTGAAAAAGCCAGCTCCTATATGAAGAAGCAAGGATTTAATGAAGTTTACCACCTTAAGGGCGGCATTCTAAAATACCTCGAGGAAACGCCAAAGAGTGAAAGCAAATGGCAGGGCGAATGTTTCGTTTTTGATAATCGGGTGACCGTGAATCACGACATGAAGCCTGGAGTTTATAGTTTGTGCCATGGGTGCAGAAATCCCCTAAGCCCAGATGACATGGCTTCGGAACTATATGTCAAAGGTATTTCCTGCCCCCGCTGTAATGGCAAAAGAAGCGAGAAACAAGTGGCAAGCGCCGCGTCTCGACAAAAACAAATTGAGCTTGCTAAGGCGCGCGGGCAGAGTCACATGGTCGCTGGATCCTAATTAATCCCGCACAATCGGCAAAACATTATGGATAATTGAATATCGAGCCGGAAGCTCCGCAAACAATTCACCATCCGTTTCAATATAAACCGGCTGATTGTCCGCCGCGCGCACGGTGCAGGACGAGGCTCTGCTCGTTTTCACGTTATCCATCTCCAAATGAGTACCCTGATAAACGCGATATCCATTCACCAAAAAAAACATGACGCTCAAATCGCTGATGGCGACGATGTCCATCAAACCATCATCAAGGATCGCATCCGGCGCTATTTTCATGCCACTGCCATAATATTTTCCATTAGCAAAACTTACCAAAGAACAATTATCGATAGTTTTTTCTCGTCCCTGTTCATCAGTGATGATAATAGTTTGAGCTTTTAAGGCCCGAATCGCTTTAACCGTCGCCATAAAATATGCTGCCGTGGGGCCCAGTTTGCGGTTAATGGTGCGCATAAATCCCGCCACTAAACCCGACAGCCCGATACTTGACACATTGATGAAATAGCGACTCACTTCCTGCCCATTAGCATCACGAGCTTCCACTAAGCCCACATCGGAAAGCTTTGCTTCGCCATTAAGCGCAAAATCGACTGACTCCCTTAAACTATTTTTTGGCGTCATAGAACGTACAAAATCGGAGCCCGAACCACTAGGCACAATGGCAAGCGAGGCGTTCTTATTTAGCAGCTGGCCTTTATGATCGAAAAAACCATTGACCACTTCATTGAGGGTTCCATCTCCACCTACCACGATCAAGCGCTCAGTCCCCCTTTTAAGCGATTCTTTAGCTAGGGAAATGGCATGCAAGGAATGGTAAGTTTCAAAAATTTTGGCATCGCTTCGTTGATGCCTGATTTCTTTGATAATTGATTTAATTTTGCCCCTAGTTTTTCCGAAACCTGAAGCCGGATTAATAATAAAGGCCACTGATTTTTGCATTTCTACTCCGCAAATAATTATTAAGTTAAACCTATAACTCACCAAAGGGCCGTTTTTAGCCACCACCGGCCTTGACCTAGTAAATGCCTGTGCCAAAATCAAGCCATGAGTGCTTCAATATCTGAAACTTTTGTTCACACCCCAGAGTGCATGACCGGGCGCATATTAAACTAACACTCTCATTTCATCTCTCAGCTTTATTGTCATTATCGAGTGCCAGGCTTTTTTGTCTTCTTGGCAGTCATTAGTTAGGATTAATTTGTGAACCTAGATAACATCACTCCCCCAAAATTAGGCGGCTTCTCCCTCACACCATTATTGGCTTTTCTCTTGGTTTATATTGGCGCCGGATTATGGTTCAGCCTAGAAGGTCAAGCAATGGCCTTTTACCAATTCCCTGCACCGAGCTGCGCGCTCTTTGGATTTGGTGTGGCCATGATCATGGGCTACAAAGATCTGAATGCTCATATCGCCACTTTTGTGTCGGGCATTGGCGATAATACCGTCGTTCTCATGTGCATTATTTTTCTCTTAGCCGGGGCTTTTTCTGCCCTCACTAAAGCTACCGGGTCAGTGGACGCCTCGGTGAATTTAGGTATTTATCTTTTACCCGATCGATTACTTTTACCAGGACTATTTTTAATTTCGTGTTTCATTTCTTTTTCCATGGGTACTTCCATGGGCACTATTTCTACCATCATCCCCATTGCTATCGGATTGTCTGAATCGGCTAATCTCCACCTGCCCTTGGTGGCGGCAACGGTCATCGGCGGCGCCATGTTTGGCGATAACCTCTCCGTCATTTCCGACACCACCATCGCTGCCACCGGTACCCAAGGCTGTGGGATGAAAGAAAAAATGGCCGCCAATATTAAGATCGCTGTACCTGCCGCCATTTTAGTTTTTATTATTTTGTTCTTTTTAGGAACTCCCACTGGCCACGCCATTGAGGGAGAACTCTCGCTCATTCGCATTTTGCCCTATGCTTTGGTGCTCGCGCTCGCTGTGCGCGGCGTGAACGTGGTGGTAGTTTTGATGATTGGAATTCTTGCCAGCATCATCATCGGTTTAATGACCGACAGTTTTCATATTTTGACGGTAGGAAAAATCGTTTACGACGGTTTTATGTCCATGGCCGATGTCTTTTTCGTAACCTTTTTAATTGCAGGCCTCGCCGCTATTGCCTCCAAAGAAGGGGGACTAGATTATTTGTTGAAAAAACTCTCTCCTTGGGCCAAAGGCAAAAGAAGCGCCGAGCTCGTGATTGCCGCATGCGTTAGCATCGCGGATATCTGTATCGCCAATAATACCGTCGCTATTTTATTTTCTGGCCCGGTTGCCAAAAAATTGGCAACCCAATTTCACATAGCTCGTGGCCGCGCCGCGAGCATTTTGGATGTCTTTAGCTGCGTCTGGCAAGGCGTGATTCCTCACGGAGCGCAAATCTTATTGGCCGGGGGCCTGTGCCAATTGTCGGGTTTCGATATTTTGCCTTATTCGTATTATCCAGCCTTACTGGGAATTGTAGCACTCATAGACATCATGATGATGGGCAACAAAAAGCATGCACAATAATTTAATCACCTTAAGCCAAGGCCCTCACCACATTGCCGTGTTTAAACCCCACAATATGGCAGTGATAGGGGGCCCTGGTGTCCCGCGACCGACTTTGCTTGACTTAGTGCGGGAAAAATTTGGCAAGAGCGTCTACCCCGTCCACCGGCTCGATAGAGTGACTTCAGGAATTACCATATTTGCCCGCTCAGTATTTGCCAAACATGCTCTTGATAACGCTTTCAAAAAACGTTTGGTGCACAAAACTTATTGGGCCATCGTGGAAGGAAAGCCTGAATTTAGCAAAATTTCCGTCGACAAAAAACTTAAGCGCGTTGATGAGCCGGCCAAAAAAAGCGGACCGGTCGCGCATCAAACTATCAGCGAACATGGTGAATCAGCTCTTACTCATTTTCGCGTCCTAAAAAAAATCAGCGATCTCTATTGGCTCATTGAAGCAATGCCCGTCACTGGTCGCATGCATCAAATTCGCACTCATTTACAGTATTTAAATTTGCCGATTGTCGGCGACAAACTCTATGGCGCTACTACTTCTTGTGCGCCACAGACTATCGCGCTTTGTGCGGTCGAGCTTAATATTCCCCTCCCTAAAGGGGGAAGGATTACTATTGATGCGCGGGATTTGTTTGATGTAAAAAATTATTTAAAAGCCGGCTGAAAGTTTTTCTTTGTGAGCCATTTCGGCTCAACAACTCCTCGCCCGCTTGATCCAAAATCCACGACAGCCTTAAGCACAATAAATCCGATGAGCTTTTAGTAGATTCTCAAGCCCCAATGACAACTGTTCGAAAGCATCACAAATACTTAGCCAACCGCTCAATAACATGCCCTCGATGAATTTCATCGCCGACAAAATCAAGATCGTCGGTTTTAATCGTTATAACTTCGCAAAAATCTATGCGTTTCACCCAGGCATCGTAACGTCGCTGCAGCAAACGCAAATGCGCATCTGGAACAGTCTTTTCTTCCTTGCGGCCACGCCTGGCAATGCGCTCTTTCAATGTTGTGATGTCGCAGGTGAGATAAACCAAAACATCTGGTGGCCTGAGGCTTTGGCACATCGCTTGATAAAGGCTCCAATAGAGTTCAAAGTCGTTTTTGCTCATCTTTCGCGACAAATACAAGCCGCGCGCAAATATCTCAGCATCTTCATAAATGGAGCGATCCACCACCACCAAACCAGTCTTCTTTTCTACTTCTTGATGGATCAAAAACTTGTGTGTCAAAAAATATATCTGTGAGTGAAAAGCCCATTTTTTCATGTCTTTAAAAAACTTGGCAAAATAAGGATTAGTATCCACCGGTTCATAAAAAGCTTCGCCGCCAAATTGAGCGGTCAAGAATTGCACGAGCGTGCTTTTACCCACGCCCATATTGCCCGCCACCGCAATATATTTTCCTGCCTTATTCACCCGATACTCCCATTTTTTAGTCCTATAGCGGGCCTTCTTGGCCTTCGGTAGTCGGCACTAATAATAAAAAGTTTGCATGGGAAAATGGGAGTCTCTCAAATGATGAATGAACTTGAGCGTTTTAAAAGCATCAAAATATTCATGAAAGGCTTTAATACGATCTTTAATGCTCGTTCTTAAGGCCAAGCTCCTTTCAAGCTGTCCCTTATCTAAAGAATAAAAGGCGTCTTGTGAGAAGGCGTCTAAATCCGCGCTCACATCACAAAAGCCAGCTTGAATTCGTGCCTCAGCATGACTTAAGAAAACTCGCAAATATTCAAACACCTTTGGATCGTAAAAAATCGGAGCATCTTTCGGATCAGTATTCTGTAAAATTTTGGCCAAAGCCGGTCCCGTTCCAAATAATACTCGGTCAGAAACACGAGCAGATAATTTAATCGGCTCTCCAGAAAGGGAAATCACGGGTCCAAGTTTTCGTAATTTGTTAAGAACATAAAAATCCTCACCTGCACTAATTTTCGGAAAGCCTCGGACCTTGGCATAATGGCGAGCACTCAAAGCCATAGTACTTCCTATGGTGTGGAATGCGTAGGGAGAAGCGGCAGACTTTAGGCCGGCCACGTAGCGATTGAGGCGTTGCTCATACATTGCAATGGCTTGAGCTTGACGCTCATCTGTTGGGCATTCATGGATAAAAGGAAAAACCGCGGCTGCGTCACCTAATCCGATCGCTTTTTCTCCTCGAGAAAAATAATCGCTAGGCAAAATTGCATCGGCATCAGTGCAAAAAATAATCGGACATTCAACCATTGCTTCATAAACTAAGTGAGCCGCAAAATCCGCACCTATCTTACGGGCAAGCCCCACACCCTGTGAGCGCTCCAAAGTAAAAGGGCCCGCAATAAGCAGATGAAAATTCCCCTCCACCACTAAAGTGGTCTCACCTGCTGTAGATGGGCATTCTCCTAAGGTTTTTAATCGGTCAATTAAGCTTAAGTTAGCGTGAACTTGAGAGACTTCAGCATCGTGAGGCCCGTTAATCACAACAATAATAAGAGTTGGTTTGTCCAAATTTTTTTTCAAGCCTAGAAGATTCTCAACAAATTTTTCGTCTTCGTTGAATGCTGGGATCACAAGCACATAATGGCAAGGGCAAAGAATATTCTTTGCTTCCCATAATCGTTGATCCGCATAGCTTTCCAAATATTTTGAACTTGCGCGCGTCATTTTAAGCCTTCATTTTTTCAAGGGCATGGCACGGGAAACTATTGTTCAGTTTCACTTTTGCCTAGGCCTAGTTTTTAAATGGTATATTTTGAATATAAATGAGGAAAATCTACTGATGACCATAATGCAAAAATTGTTTGATAATGTTCTTGCCGCAATGCCCTCGTTTATCTGCTTATCGATATTGGTTTTGAACGGCTGTCCTGAAAGCCCATCGCCTGAGTCAGCAAGCTTAATCAGGGCACCGGCTAATCAAAATGAAAACGAAGATGGACCCGCGGAAAATATTTTTTTGGCAAGGCAGCAAGAACAATTAATTTTGCGCCGCGCCCTCGCAACCCTCCCTGCCTTTTATGGCGACGGGCAAATTCGTTTTTTGAATGGCGGATGGAACGGATCGATTTTTCTTTTCTCCGATTCAACTTTCATGACCAATGCCCACGTTGTCACTTCCGATAATTCACTCCTCGTTCCACGCCCAATTGATCAGCTTGAATACATCGTATTTCCTCTCTTTGTATTCTACAAAAGATCTCTTTATGATCAAATCCATAAATATGAGGAAGAGCGCTTTCATCGCATGAAAAAAGATCACGAACAGGCGAAGAGTATTCTTCAAAAACGCATTGAAAGCCTTGAAAATAAAGAGAAAAAAACCACAAAAGACGTGAATCATCTCTTCGCTTATAAAGGCGATTTGGGATTACTTAATCGCCATAGTCCTATTCCCATCAATGAAAGAGCATTCATCCCTCTTGATGAGGCCGTCGAAGAGATTTGGACACCTCAAGAAAGATCTCCAGATATGGCGCTGATAGTGCTAAAAAAGCCCCTCCAGCAATTAATACCCCGCTTAAACAACATCCTCACCGATGAATATTTCGCCGCGAAAAACATCTATCAGGATCGCGTTAATGGGCGCATTTTTTCCGGCACTCCCCTCTATATTGCCGGCTATGGTCGAGAGAGCGGCAGTGCTACCGATAAGAATAAAAGCCTTAAGGCCTTTCACTTTATTTATTCCACTTCTGCCGGCTCACAGGGCGTCGGATTTTGGCCCGCAATTGATTCAACTTCCTTTTATGAAAAGGACTTCTATTATTATCAATACCAATGCGATCCAGGGGACAGCGGATCAAGAATTTGGGCTTATATTGATGGCAATCAAAAGCTTAACCTCATTCCGCCTGTTCTCGACCAAAAAAAAATCGCAGTGGGTATTACAACGCATAATGGCGGCGGTGAAGAATTTTCAGACAAAACTCTTATCCCTCTGTTTAACAAATTTTCGCAGCGCTTTCCGGCTATTTTTAATCGCGAATTAGCGAGTATAGTTCCCGCCAAGTGGCCGAGAAAAGCAAGTGAGACGATTCCCTATTTGTTAAATTTAGCCCAGGATACACCGAAAGATTTCTTATTCACGCTTTATTATTATTTTATTTGGCGTAACTTTTTATCCGAGCAATTTTATCGAGATCTCGCTGAATACACTTTATGGGCTCTTCCTCTCCAAAACCTGACCATTTATCAGACAATATTTAATGAGTCGAGGCAAAATTTAAACACACCTTTTGGTTATATCGGGGGCAAGTTCGACGAAAAAGCCACCGCCGCCCTGGCGCAAAAACTCGGGAAAAGATCGCCTTCTGACCTGAGTCTTGAAAAATATATCGCCCTACTCATTTCGGCCAAAGTCTTTTCTGCTGAAGAAGAGATTATCTTGAAGCACATGAGTGAAGGGCGGCTATTTGAAAAATTTGGTCCGAATTTTAGAGTAACGATAAGAAATCTTTCTAAGCCACTTTTATTAAAAGACTACCTCGCGGCTTTCGAACAGTGGGTAAAAAAGCACGCTTACCAAAATCCCAGCTATATCATTAGTCCCTTAACGAGCTCACCTGATTCAGCGAGGAACTTTGCTAATATTGGTGAAATTGTCGCTCTTGATGATTGATTGGTCGCAGCCGGAGATCAGTGGACCGCTGCCCGCATAGGCAGCTTTTCGAGAATAAGGGCTTCTTGATCGAGTAAATAATCATAGCGCTCCTCCACTACATCGGCCGCAAAATATTTTTTCGCAAGGCGCAAAAACAATCCTGTATGCCGTGCTTCAGCCCGCCAAAACTCCATGTAGAATTCTTTAAGCCGAGGGTCAGTGACACCGTTCGCCACCATCTGAAAACGCTCAGTCCCGCGGCCTTCAATAATGCTCGCGATTAAAAGCCGATCTAAAAAATATTCTTCGGGAGCTTTTCTGATGAGCTGACGCAACTGATTGACATAGTCATCTTTCTCGTCGGCACCAAGGCTCAGCCCTCTTTCCACAAGCAAACTCCACACCTGTTGAAAATGCTGAAGCTCCTCGATGGCAAGCTCGATCATGGCAGAAACCAATTCAGGTTTATCAGGATAATGCGCCACCAAAGACATGGCGAGCGCGGACGCCTTACGCTCGCATAAGGCGTGATCGACCAAAAAACGATCAAAGTCGTTCAACACGGTCGATAACCACAGGGGGCTCGTTTTTGAACGTAAGCGCATGCCTACTACCAGCTGGACTTAGTCACACCAGGCAAAAGACCGGCCAACGCCATATTTCTGAAAGAAATACGATTGAGCTCAAACTTACGATACACCGAACGGGAAGTTCCAGTCGCAGCACAGCGTCGGTTAAAGCGCGAAGGTGATGAATCTCTTGGCAATGCATTAAGCTTTAAGCGAGCAGCCAAACGATCATCTTCAGTAAGATTCGGATCTACTTGCATGGTTCTTAGTTCATCGCGACGTTTTTGATATCGATCGATAAGTTTCTTACGCTTAACTTCTCTCGCTAAATGCCGTTTACTCATTAGTCACTCCTGATTCCACTTTATGCGTTGTACAAAACCTAAAGCCTAATATGGCCCAAGCCCCAACGCTTCTTATTGCAATACTATAATATCGGACATTCTTGTTTCTGGCCGATTCTAAAAGCACAGGGCCCGGTATAGCCCAGTTTTAATCACTTGCAAAGCTCGGCTCAGGCAAATTATTAAGCATCTCTCAAAGCAGGCTAATTAGGCTCCTTGTGAATTCTCGGGTACCCGCCTCGCCGCCTAAATCCCTGGTTCTTAAGTGTTTTTGTTTTAGGACACTAAAAAGGGCCTGCTCAATACGCCCTGCCGCCTCGTTTTCTTCAAGATATCTGAGCATCATGACCGCGCTTTGGATCATGGCGCTCGGATTAGCCAGGTTTTTTTGCGCAATATCAGGGGCAGAGCCATGGACCGCTTCAAAGACTGCACAGTCTTCCCCAATATTGGCGCCGGGTACCAGGCCTAAGCCACCAATAAGGCCTGCGCATAAATCAGAAACGATGTCGCCAAACATATTTTCCAGCAGCAATACGTCAAAAGCGCTTGGGTCCATCACAAGGCGCATACAAAGAGCATCGATAATGGCTTGGTCATAAGTAATTTTAGGATTTTTTCGAGCAATGTCGTCGACACACGCCAAAAAAAGGCCATCGCCCATTTTTAAAATATTAGCCTTATGCACACAGGTAACTTTAGACCTATTAAAAGTGCGAGCAAAACGAAATGCCGCCTCAGCGATGCGAGTGCAGCCTTTTTTAGTCATGGTACGCAAAGAAATTACACAACCAGGTTGAACTTCTAACTCTTGCCCAACATAAAGCCCTTCGGTATTTTCCCGAACTACCACAATATCTACGTCGCTAAATCGTGATTCAACCCCAACTATGGATTTGACCGGTCGCACACAAGCATAGAGATCAAGTTCTTTTCTGAGCGCAACGTTGGCACTATTATGGCCAGTGCCAATGGGTGTGGTGGTCGGGCCTTTTAGGGCAACTCGATTTCTTTTGATGGAGTCCAGAGTTTCCACCGGGACCGCAGTCTGCTTTTTGTCGAGAGCAGATAAACCAAGCAACTGGATATCCCAATCAACTTTTAGCTGCGCGGCTTCAATGATATCAAGCGTCGATTGAACCACTTCGGGGCCAATGCCATCGCCATAAATAAGAGTTATAGAATGACTCATGGTATTTCTCGTACTTTTTATGCCAGGTGAATGCCCAAAAATGATGGAGAAAAAATATAAAGAAGAAAAGAGGCTGAGAAGCCAGACATTTAAATAGGTGCAAAATCATGAATTATATTCTTGCTATCGACCAAGGTACCACTACTACCACTGCCTTAATAGTTGATAATATTGGCCAAATTATTGGTTCATGCTCCACAGATTATCCACAGCATTATCCAAAAACCGGCTACGTGGAGCACTTGGCCTCCGATATTAAAAAATCTGTGGAAAACAGCGTTAAAGGTGCCATCGAGCGATCGGGCTTAAAAGCGACTCAAATAAGTTGCATTGGTATTACTAATCAGCGAGAAACGGTGTGCTTGTTTGATCAACAAGGTCAGAGTGATTACCCCTTTATTGTTTGGCAATGTCGACGAAGTCAGGCGATTTGCGAAAAAATGAAAGAACTCGAGTGGGAAGAGCGCATTCACCAAAAAACGGGATTACATATTGATCCCTATTTTAGCGCCAGCAAACTGATGTGGTCCATACAAAATGATCCAAGCATTCGCAAAAAATTAGAAAATAGAGATCTTTTATTTGGCACTATTGACACATTTTTGTGTCACTGGCTTTCAGGCGGAGAACTTCATATCACCGACGTCACTAATGCCTCAAGAACCATGTTGATGGATATCCGCTCATGCCAATGGAGCGATGAATGCTTGGACTTATTTTCTATCCCCAAAAACTGTCTTCCCCAGATTCATCGCAGCGTCGGTCCCTTCGGTAAAACTCGAGGCTTGTCTTTTTTGCCCGATAATATTCCCATCGCCGCTATTGCTGGCGATCAACAAGCTGCTCTCTTTGGTCAAACCTGTTTTAATAAGGGCGAAGTGAAAGCAACTTTTGGCACTGGGTGCTTCATTTTGTTAAATACTGGATCGGATTTGGTTTTCTCCAAGCACGGCCTCTTAACCAGTGTTGCCTACCAAATAAATGAGCGGCCAACCTATTGCTTAGAGGGATCAGTCTTTATCGCAGGAGCGGCAGTACAATTTTTGATTGATGCATTTTCTTTGGTAAAAAGCCCTTCGGAAATAGAAGACCTGGCGAACATGGTAAGCGATAGCGGTGGAGTAATGTTTGTGCCTGCTTTGTGTGGCCTAGGCGCTCCTCAATGGAAAGCGGATGCTCGAGGCTCGTTTAGCGGGCTTTCTCGGGGGACAACTCGGGGACATATCGCGCGCGCCGCCTTGGAGGGCATCGCACTACAAAATACCGATATTATGCTGGCAATGGCCGATGACGCCTCTAAACCTATTATACTAAAAGTGGATGGCGGCGCTTCCGAAAATAATTTGCTCATGCAAATGCAAGCGGATTTACTAGGAGTAAACTGTGTACGATCTCTCAGCGCTCAAAAAACGGCGCTCGGTATAGCTTATATGGCAGGCTTGGCCTTGGGAATCTATAGTGACTTGAACCATTTATCTAGTTTCAACAGCGCCATCACTGAGTTTAAGCCTAAAATTGATCGGACTTGGGCTTTAGAAAAAATCAACGCTTATCGATTAGCTCTCGAAAAACTCTAACCATATCGGAGATATATATGCCCGAATTCCTGCTTGACGTCATCAGATATGTTGATGGCTTACCTCTCCTCATGCGTGCAGGAATTTTGATCATTTCGGCCTTGGTTGAATATATATTTCCCGTTTTTCCCGGCGACACTATTGTTATCGCGTCGGGTTTTTTTAACGCTCGTGGCAACATGGGGCTTTGGGAAATTTATATTTCTCTCAGCATTGGAACGGCGCTCGGAATTTGGCTAACTTTTTATGTGGGAAAATTCATCACCAATAAAAAAATTACGGCTGCGTGGTTGGGCAAAATTATATCCCCCGAAAAACTATTAAAAATCAATCAGTGGTACCAAAAATGGGGCTATGGGTTGCTTTTGGCAAATCGATTTTTCCCTGGCATTCGCTCATTATTTTTTGTCGCAGCGGGCATGAGCAATATGCTGTTTTGGCCAGTGCTCGTCACGGGATTAGTTTCTGCACTCCTTTTTAATAGTGCTTTGTTATTGGTTGGATATCTGGCTGGTTATAACTTCGAAATAATAAGCAATTTTTGGCATCAATATACAATCATAGCCTACTCCCTAATCGGCTTAGTAATTCTAGTATTTTCAACGATTTTTTACCTAAAAAAGAAGAAGTAATTAATATTATTAGTAGATAATTTAAACCAGGTAGATTTATGAAACCTAGAGTTTTAGAAGCCTTAATTTTTTTTATCAGCAGTCCTATAGCCATAGCTGAGGCACCGCCCGCCTTAGTGAGTATCGAAGCCATCGGAAAAACCGAGGATGTGAAAAGTGTGGGCGATGCAGCTGATGACAGCGCTATTTATGTCAACCGAAAAAACCCTTCTCAAAGCTTGATATTAGGCACTGATAAACACTCAGGTTTGAGTGTTTTTGATCTCTCAGGGAAGAGAATTCAAGAATTTCCTGATGGCGACCAAAACAATGTTGATCTTCGCTATGACTTTGTTTGGAAAGACCAAAAAACCCCTCTTATCGGAACGGGAAATCGCAGCACCAATACCATGGATTTCTATCTGATCGACGAAAAGACTAATAAGGTCGAGCGCTTATCGGTCAAAGAGCACGCGGCTGGCACGCAGATCTATGGTTCATGTTTCTATAGAAGCCCAGCTTCTAAAAAATTATATTTTTTCGTCAACAGTAAGGATGGCGAAGTGGTCCAGTGGGAAGTTTCGGGAGATAAGAAAGGAAAACTTAAGCTAAAAGAAGTCCGACGATTTGACGTTGGCACCCAAGTGGAAGGCTGTGTTTCCGATGATCATTTTCAGGCCTTTTATATTGGCGAAGAAGAGGTGGGAATTTGGCGCTATGGAGCGGAACCAAGTGCGGGAGAAACTCGCGTTTTAATCGACAGCACCGGCGCTCGCGGAAATTTAGTCTCCGATGTTGAAGGTTTAGCTCTTTATCGGATCGGAAAGAAACATGGTTATTTGGTTGCATCGAGCCAAGGGGAAAATGCCTTTAATATTTATAATCGGGAAAATGGGGCCTATGTCGGAAAGTTCAACATTAGCTATCAAGGCAAAATGGTTGAAGATTGCGATGGTATTGAGATTACAAGCCATTATCTGAGCCCCAACTATCCTGTAGGGATGATCGTGGTGCAAGACGGCAATCCCACCAATGAGCGCCAGAGCTTTAAAATGGCTCGCTGGGACCACCTTGCCATAAGCTATTTTCCGCCCTTAGGCATGTCTCTCATCGATCCCATAACTTCACCTTAAAGACATTGCATCTAAAGACCAGGTCTGCCAGATTCTCTCATGCTTTGCTTTAAGAAGGGGTTAGCAATGCGTAGCGGTTTGCTGGTGCTTGGTCTCGTTTTTTTCTTCGGTTGTAAAAAAAATGATACCAATCAAAAATCGGAGATCTTCAACTTTGAAGACCATTATTCTATTTCTTATAAAATTAGCGAAAGCAACCTTCTTCTTATAAAAGTAGATCTAAAAGACGGCCTCCATGCCTACGGACCTGGAGAGAAGATTGGTAAGCCCGTGTCACTCGTCGTCAAACCAGATGGCGGATGGAAAGCTGTTGGAGCAGTCAAGCTACCTGAGGCTAAACTTAAAACTCTTAGCGGTCTCGGGGCCAGCACCACTTTGGAAAAACATTTTGAACTCACTCAAGAACTCAAGCGCGGTGAAGCCCCAGGAAAGGCCCTTTTCTTTCTACAAGTTTGCACCGCAAACATTTGCGATAAACCGCGGACTCATGAGATCATTCTTGAATAATGCAATCATTTTTGGAAAATAGCGATGACAACTACACCTCGGATAAATAATCCCTTTGAACTTATTAGTGACTACAAACCGGCGGGAGATCAGCCTTCAGCAATTGCTTCTCTCTCGCAAGGTCTGCGGGAGCAAAAGCGCGACCAAGTGCTCCTCGGAGTAACCGGTTCGGGTAAAACTTTTACCATGGCCAATGTTATAGCGAGTATCAACAAACCCACTCTGGTTTTAGCGCATAACAAAACTTTGGTGGGTCAATTATATGAAGAATTTCGGAGTTTTTTTCCCAATAATGCAGTCGAGTATTTCGTAAGCTATTATGATTATTATCAACCAGAAGCATATATTCCCTCGACTGATACTTACATAGAAAAAGACAGCCAAATAAATGAAACTATCGATCGTATGCGCCACCGGGCAACTACTTCATTGTTGACGAGAGACGACGTTATTATTGTGGCCTCCGTAAGCTGCATCTATGGTATCGGAAGCACGGAAAGCTACGAAAATATGACCGTTTACGTTGAGAAAAATCGACCCCTCCGACGAGATTCATTCCTGCGTCAATTAATTGAAAGTCAATATTTAAGAAATGATATCGATTTTTCTCGAGGAACTTTTCGCGTGAAGGGAGATGTGGTGGAAATATTTCCTCCGAGCGAGGAGGAGCTGGCCATTAGGATCGAATTCTTTGGCGACATTGTGGAAAGAATAAGCATGGTGGATCCATTGCGCGGAAAAACCAGCGAAGATTTATCGCAAATTACTATTTTCCCAGCTAGTCACTATGCCACCACTAAAGAGAAAATGGCTTTAGCGCTGAAATCCATCCGAGATGAATTGTGTTTAGAATTAATTAGTCTTCGTCAACAAGGAAAGCTCCTAGAAGCTCAGCGCTTAGAGCAACGAACTTTATTTGACCTCGAAATGCTCGAAACCGTCGGAGCCTGTAAGGGGATCGAAAATTATTCAAGGCATTTATCGGGACGTCTAGAGGGTGATCCTCCGCCGACTTTAATCGATTATTTCCCGAAAGATTTCTTGTTATTTGTCGACGAGTCCCATCAAACTCTTCCTCAGATACGAGGCATGTACCGCGGCGATCGCGCTCGCAAAGAAACCCTCACCTCTCACGGGTTTAGACTCTTATCTGCGCTCGATAATAGACCTTTGCGCTTTGATGAGTTTGACGCCCTAATAAATCAGGTCATCTATGTGTCCGCGACTCCAGCTGAATATGAAATCAATCGCGCCAACGGCGAGATAGTCGAACAGATAATCCGCCCGACCGGACTGGTAGATCCGGAAGTCGAAATTAGGCCAGTGTTAACTCAAGTGGATGACGTGGTTCACGAGGCCAAATTAAGGGTTGAGGCCGGCGACAGAGTGCTGATTACGACGCTCACTAAAAGAATGTCGGAGGACTTGAGTGACTATCTTATGGATGTTGGAATTAAAACTCGCTATCTCCACGCCGACATCGACACTATTGAGCGAGCGGAAATTCTCCGAGCTCTCCGATTGGGAGAATTTGATGTACTCGTCGGCATTAATCTTTTGCGAGAAGGATTGGATTTACCCGAGGTAAGTCTCGTTGCTATTTTAGATGCCGACAAAGAAGGATTTTTGCGCTCCGGTACTGGACTCATTCAAACCATCGGCAGAGCAGCGCGAAACAGTAAGGGCAAGGCTATTCTTTATGCCGATAGAATGACCGATTCGATAAAGTTGGCAGTCTCAGAAACCAATCGGAGAAGAAAAATTCAAAGCGAATTTAACACAGCCCACGGGATCGTTCCTATTACGGTAAAGAGGGATATCCTTAGGCTGCACGAGGGTTATATCAGCCCTGTTGGCCTCAGTCCCACAACGCCTATGCCAATGACTCCAAAAGAAATTGAAAAGCAAATTCTAAGCCTAAAAGGAAAGATGCGCATCAAAGCTCAGAAGCTTGATTTTGAGGGCGCCGCTGCCGTTCGCGACGAAATTAGCGAGCTTCGAAAGCTTCTCCTCACTCTCGAGACGGGGGAATATTAATCACCGATTCTCAGGTTGAGCTCGGACCATTGATCCGCTATTGAAACATTAACCATTTAACTTAGGCTCATTAGGTAATAAACATGAATGAACAATATAAAGTCCATAAAGTAGTCATCATTGGTTCAGGGCCGGCGGGCTATACCGCAGCCCTCTACGCCTCCCGCGCTACTCTTAGCCCAATTATTTATAAGGGCTCAGCTCCGAATCTGCCGGGCGGTCAATTAATGATGACGTCGGAAGTTGAGAATTTCCCAGGTTTTCCGGAGGGCTTGCAAGGCCCCGAGCTGATGGAAAAATTTGAAGCGCAAGCCAAACGATTCGGCGCTCAAACCATTGAGAAAAACATAATAAAAGTAGATTTTTCTCGTCGTCCTTTCCGATTAACCACGGAAGACAACGAAGAAGTTTTTTCCCAGACAATAATAATTGCCACTGGTGCTAATGCAAAGCTCCTTGGCATTCCCCAAGAAAAAGAATTGATGGCACGCGGAGCAGGTGTCTCAGCGTGCGCCACTTGCGATGGCGCTTTTTACAAGAATGTCGACGTTGCCGTTGTTGGCGGCGGTGACAGCGCCATGGAAGAGGCTTTATTTCTCACGCGCTACGCAAGCTCGGTAACCATAGTCCATCGACGAGAAATTTTTAAAGCAAGCAAAATTATGCTTGAGCGTTGCCAAAAAAATCCAAAAATAAAGTTTGCTTTAAACCAAGATGTCGCAGAAATTATCACCTCGAAGCGGCCTCCTCTGAACCAGGATGCGCTCTCAGGGTTAAAGCTAAAAAATAGCGAAACAGGCGCTTACAGCGTTATTAATGTAGAAGGACTTTTTGTCGCCATTGGTCACCAGCCCAATACGACATTATTTAGCGCGGCCCTTCCTCTCGATGAGAAAGGCTATATCAAAACCCAAAGCCAAAGCTCGCGCACCGAAATTCCCGGCGTGTTTGCTTGCGGCGATGTCCAAGACAGCATCTACCGACAAGCAATTACCGCTGCTGGCTCTGGCTGCATGGCCGCCATTGATGCGGAACGCTTTCTTGAACATCAGGGCCTATAATCTTTTGGCCTCCCATAAAAAGCCCCCTGCAATCCTTTTTCAGGTCTGCAGGGGGCTTTCTATTTTCCAGAAAACAACTCTTATTTTCCCTTAATAATTTTATTCAAATAATTCTTATCTTCTTCTTTGTATTCCGGCTCAGCGCTCTCATTTGGCGATTTCAATACTTCATTATCACCTGCAGGATTGTCGCTATGAGCGATATTTTTTATTTTCTGTTCTGGCTCATTTTTTTGATGCAAATTTTTATCTTGATTCACCAAATCATAGGCATTATCAAAATTAAAAACTTCACTAATTCTACCCCTGAAAACAAAAAATAAAACCAAGAAAAAACACATAAGAATTAAAACTAAAAAAACGGAAAAAGAAGTTTTTTTTCTTTTTCCATTATTCGATATTTTACTATTATTTCTTCGTTTTCTTACGCGAGTCACTTCACACTTCCTCTACATTCGCATAGGCATAATAACGCATTGATGTCGATCGTCATTCATCCCCGTAATCAGGGTTGGCGATAAGGGGTCGGTAAACTTAACCATTATATTGTTATCACTAATAGATGAAAGAGCATCAATAATATACTTCGCATTAAAACCAATCTCAATATCTGGCCCATTGTATTCAACCGCTACATCATCGGTTACTTCTCCCGCTTCAGGGTTTACACAAGAAACCGTAAGTTCGCCGCTGCGGGTTTTCATTTTAATGCTTTGGCTCTTCTCGCTCGCCAATACCGAAACCCGCTTTAGACCTAGCAGGAAATCATGCCGAGAAGCGCGCATGATTTTATCTGCAAGCTTGGGGATGACTTGGTGATAGTCAGGAAATTTGCCATCAATCAAACGCATGGACAAATAAGCGTCCTTTAAAAGCACTATTGCATGCTGCTCTGACAAGCCCAATCGAAAGGTGGCTTCATTTTCACTGCTGTTCGCATCCAGCAGTCGCACCAATTCCGCCAAGCCCTTCCTAGGAAGCGTGGCTGGCTCAAACCCGCTGAAATTTCCAGAAACAAAAGATTCTTTGATTCGGCTTAAGCGATGCCCATCGGTCGACACCATCACAACGCTGCTTGGATCGTCTTGCTGGGGCTCGAAATATACTCCAGTTAAATTATAACGACTATCATCAGAGCTCGTCGAGAAAAGAGTTTTTTGTATCATCGATAAAAATATCTCAGAACTAATCTCCTGGAACGAAAGCGCCTCGCTAGACGGCAAAACAGGAAATTCTGAAGCAGGCAACGCAAGCAATCTGGCGCTCGTTCTACCGCTCTTGATACTTAAATGCTGATTTTCAAGGGATTTCAACGTTACATCAGGCCCAGGCAACATTTTTACAATATCCAGAAGGGAACGCGCAGACACTGTGCAATCTCCGGGTGAGATTACTTCGCATTTTTTATTCAAACGCATACCGACGTCTAGATCAGTCGAGCTTAACGAAACTCCAGTGCTCTCTGACGTGCAAAGCAAAACATTCGATAATATGGGCATCGTATTCTTTCTCTGCACGACTCCTTGCAACATCGTGAGAGCTCGAGAGAGTTCATTTACCGCTATTCTAATTTCCATTGCCTACCTCGATAACAAAAGTTTCGCGCATTTTTTTTGGGGATTGTGGTCGCTCATTTTAAGCCTAGAGCCAGATACATGGTTCTTAGCCAAGCATCAAGTCCATGATTTTTCCACTGAGCCTCTTTTTTTTAAAACTCCGAAAACATCCCACAGCTTAAATAAGAAATTTATTTATTTAATTATTGTTCTTAGTATGTGGTGTGGAAACTGTGGATTTCTGAAGGGAGCCCAGCTTTAAGCCATTACACAGAATAAACCCGTGTGGAAAACCTGTTGCTTGTTCTGTTGATAGTTTCTGGATAACTTTGTTGTGTGGAGAGTTCACCCAATTTGTCCCGCTTTTTCAACAGGGGCCTGTGGAGAGAGAGGAAAAGCTGTACTTAATTTCTCCAACAACATACCGGTCTGTGGAAAAGCTGTGGATTAATTTGAGGACTAACTGCCTTCGTCCCATATTTTCCACAACAAAGAAGGAGAGTGACCTTCGATATTAATCATTGAATCCTTGGGCTTGCCTTGCAAAGCCCCCAGCTTTTCCACAGCCTGTGGAGGCAGGTTGGCTTGAATTGGGCATGTTGATAAGCTGTTGATAAGTTTTGGTTGACCCTGTTAGTGTCATTGAGTGATGAGAGCTTTCATTTATCAAAACTACCCGCGATTCCTTAAAACAATTTAACTCCTAAGGCTTTTTTATTTTTTAATAATTGGTAAACCCAACTCACCTTGTGCGAGCGAAAGAAAAACATCGCTTAGAGTTTTCAGCTTTCAGTATTCATTAAGATCTTAAGAACTTTCTAGGGCTCATTTGTTGATAACAAGTAAAGGTTTATTTGTGCCTGCGAGAGAGGGGTTTTTTCTGTGACAAATATAGATTTAGAAAATAGTTTCAATCAATATATTGTTCTAAATAAACATGAGAAATATATAAAAAATTTCGATAAAACAGATCTAAAGAGCAAGTTTGTGGAGTACGCTAAATGTATATTAAAATGGGGAAAAATTCACAATATTATATCCTCTAAATTTAATCATGAGGATGTTTTTGAAGCCATTGTTGACTCCGTGATAGGGGGCTCTTTTCTTGAGATAAAAAATGAGATTTACGATATTGGATCCGGAGGAGGATTTCCGGGTATTCCGATGGCCATAATTAATCCAAAAGTTATTTTTACTTTGGTTGAATCCGATCGGAAAAAATGCTCCTTTCTAAGGACGGTAAAATCGGAGTTAAATTTACCGAATATTGTTATTGATAATTCTCGCATCGAATCACTCACTAACCTCCCAGCTATCGTGTCAAAAGCGGCTTTTTCTCCTAAAAACATGTCCTATTTAACGAGAGCCCTTGCACCAGGGGGAACGATGGCGCTTTGGACAACCCCTCTTAGCGCCCAAGAATACCTAATTGAATCAAAAAAACACCAAGTGACTTTAGTTGGCCAATTTCCTTATGAACTTTCCCAAGAAAAAAAACGCTTGATAATGATTTTTAGCCCAAGCTAGGATAATGTTCCACGTGGAACAAATATCGGTTACGAAAATGGTGCATAAAGAGGAAGTTGAGCGCGATAGAGCCAGTTGCCAAGCCCTAAAATCGTTAACCATTCGTTCGTCCGGCTTTTTCGTCGGGGCGAAGTTAGGGGCTAACGAGTGAAAAAGATCCTAAATGGACTCAAAATAACTTCTATCCCGCTAGATTCTCTCGTGCCTTCTCAAGTTCAACCCCGCGAGCAGTTTGACGACGACAAAATAAATGAGCTAGCAGCGAGCATCAACCAGTACGGGATTTTGCAGCCAATATTAGTGAGAAAGACTGCTTCTTCCGGCCAGCTGGAGATCATTGCTGGGGAGCGCCGGTGGCGAGCCGCTCGGCTCGTGCGCTTAAAAAAAATACCCTGCATCATAACGAATTTAATGAATGAAGAAGCCTTTGCGGTTGCCCTTGTAGAAAATATCCAACGCGAAGACCTAAACCCCATTGAGGAAGCCCATGCTTACCAGCGCTTAATCCAAGCGCTTAATATCCATCAAGATCAAGTTGCCCTTAGGGTAGGGAAAGATCGCGCTACCATAGCCAATACTTTAAGATTGTTGAGGCTCCCCAAAAATATTCAAGACATGGTGAGCGGCTCCGAAATATCCATGGGACATGCACGCGCCCTGTTATCTCTCGACAATCAGGAAATTATAGGTTTGGTAGCCCAAAAAATTGTGAGAGAGGGCTTAAGTGTCCGTCGAGTTGAGTCGCTAATTCGATCTTTAAAAAATGGTGGATCTTTCTCGGATTTTAAAAAACATAACCTCATTTCAAATAACGAGGTTTCCGATCCAATGATCAAGGAGATTCAAAAGAAATTTGAATACGAATTGGGCTTAAAAGTAAACCTCAAGAAAGAAAGCAGTGGCGCTTATAGCCTGAATATTTCGTTTCAATCAGCCACCCAATTGAACAGTATTTTGGATCGCCTCGCTATTGAAATTTAATCTCGAACAACGAGGCCTTGGAATTGGTGTGCTAGGACAAATAAATAGGCCAAGGTTTTGTAATGGCTGCTTGACTAGGGGGTTTTCCCACTATCCCCCCTGCCTGAGGGCTAAAAAAAGGATATAAGCTAGGGGTATTTATTTAAGCGCTCAAGAAGAAGTTGATTTGCGCGGTCAGGAGCAACCTTTCCTTTGGCCAATTTCATCAGCTGCCCCATCAAAAACCCTAAGACCTGAGTTTTACCTGAACGAAATTTTTCAACCTCGTCGGGATTATTCTCAAGCACCTGCAAGACAAATGCATCTATCTCGCTGTCGTCAGATACCACCTGAAGGTGATGCTCATTTACCACTTGCTCTGGCGATTTTTCAGGGCTCACCGCCATTATAGTTAAAACTTGTTTCGCAATAGTATTTGATATAACTTTAGCGTCGATCAATTTAACTAGTTCAGCTATAGATTTTGCGCTTATGGTGGTGTTAAATTCACCTATTTCTTGTTCGTGCTCATTGAGTCCCTTACTGTTTCTCAAAACTTCATTGATTATCCAGTTTGCAATGCTTTTAGGGTTATTATGAATAGCAACGGCACTTTCAAAAAATTCCGCCAAAGCGCGATCGCTCGTCAAAATTTCAGCATCGTATGAATTAAGCCCAAACTTCTCTTGATAGCGATGAAACTTTTCCAAAGGCAGCTCAGGGACAGTCTTAGAAATTTCGGCGATCATGTGCTCGCCAATTACAAGCGGCAACAAATCGGGATCAGCGAAATAGCGATAGTCGTGCGCTTCTTCTTTTGAGCGCATCGAGCGAGATTCTTTCAAAACCGGATCCCACAACCTTGTCTCTTGATGAATTTTTCTTCCCGATTCTATTTCGATAATTTGGCGACGAGCTTCAAACAAAATGGCCTGCCCCAGATATTTAAAAGAGTTTAGATTTTTAGTTTCAGTTCGCGTGCCGAGCTGCGGATCACCTTTTTTGCGAACCGAAACGTTGATGTCCGCACGCAAAGAACCTTCCTGCATGTTGCCGTCGCAAATATTAAGAAAAGTAACCAGCTGTCTAAGCGCCTTAAAGGCCTCCATAGCCTCCTTGGCTGAGCGTAAATCTGGTTCACTCACTACTTCCAACAGGGGCGTGCCTGCGCGGTTATAATCCACGTAACTCGCATTAATACCGTCGGCATGAGTATTTTTCCCTGCATCTTCTTCAATGTGAATTCGGGTAATGCGAACACTTTTTAAAAGGCCGTCCATCATGAAATTTAAGACGCCATTTTCACAAATAGGTTTGTCAAACTGACTGATCTGATAGCCCTTGGGTAAATCCGGATAAAAATAATGCTTGCGAGAAAAAATACTTTCTCGACGGATATCACATGATAAAGCCGCGCCCAATTTTACCGCATCGAGGACAACCGATTTGTTAATAGTCGGCAAGACTCCCGGTAGCCCCGCATCTACAATATCCAAAAGCGAGTTGGGAGCCGCGCCAAAAGCATTTGGTCCTCGAGAAAAGAGTTTTGATTTGGTGTTAAGTTGCACGTGGCATTCAAAGCCAATGACAGTTTCATAGGCTTCAAAAGGAAAGTTCATGATAGCTC
The DNA here is from genome assembly GCA_964368985.1 of uncultured Myxococcales bacterium. Classification (GTDB taxonomy): domain Bacteria; phylum Myxococcota; class UBA727; order UBA727; family JABDBI01. The sequence continues at coordinate 26,828 of CAYJDW010000027.1, forward strand.
CTCTCAGGCTGCTTTTTTGGGCTTATTGGGTCGAAAAAAACGGTTATTTTTTTCATATTTCATTCGAGCACAAGCGCTCAATAAATCTGATTCAAGCTCGGCAAATGAAACAGTGCTCGACGAATCTCGGGCTATTATCACAATCGATTTTTCTGAAAATATCTCTTGATGATGACGAAAAATATGGCGAATACGACGCTTGATTTTGTTGCGGTCGTGAGCAGGGCCAACTTTTTTGGGCACAGTGATACCGAAATTACCACACTCTGGTCGCGCGTGTTGAAACACCACCACCACAAAACGCCCAAAAACCCTGCTGCCTCTGCGTTGAACGCGCAAAAAATCACGCCGTTTACGAATGCGTTTTTCTTTAGCAAGCGTCAACGACGTTTCTATAGTAGTGCTATCTGGCACGATGCAAAACTTATTTTTGGTAAGCAGTAGGAGCAAGTACCTTGCGACCTTTAGCTCGTCTGCGACTAATTACTTTACGTCCGTCTTTGGTTGCCATACGGCTCAAAAATCCGTGTACTCGAAGGCGTTTTAGTTTGCCTGGTTGAAAAGTACGTTTCATAGTTTATTTACTCCCCAAGAATTGTTATGAAGGCTTATGTCTTATATCAAAGCTGTCAAGAGAGCAGCTAGGTATATGATGTTTGAATAATTGAAAAAATGCAGTAAGATGTAAAAGTATCACTTAGTAATCTAGAAAAAACTATAAATATATTAGATAGTATTAAAAGGTAAAGGGCTGACAAATGGTTATAAGTATCGCTGATCGATTCTCGCCAAGATTTCGCCCCAGCCGAGGCAAACGTCCACGCCTGGGCTTAGCCCTTTTGTTGTTTGTTTCGCTGGCAATGATATCGCTGACCTTCTTTCGCATGTGGGGATTTAAGAGCGAATCACAAATTATTGCCGATCCCATGCCGATGGAAGAACTAGAAATCGAACAGCCTAAAGGTATTCTAGATAACCCTTTTAGCGCTAGCTCAAAAATATATGATGAAGTACGCTCGGGTGAAAATTTATTCACCGCCTTGAAGCGTTTAAAAGTCCCCGCTTATGAATCGGAGCTTGTAATCAAAGCCCTTTCAAAAGAGCTCAACGTACGCCAAGTAAGACCTGGCGACGTAATTATGATTGAGAGCGTTTCAGATAATTTACTTCTCAACTCTCTAAAAGTTTTCGAAGCAACCTCTCTTCATCCGCAGGCGGTGGAGATCTTTTCTAAAGACGATAATGGAATTGCTTTCAGCGTCAAAGCAACACTAAACGCCGATCGGGTAGCGAGTGTTAAAACCAGCAGATCAAGTGTTTATCGCGAACATGCTCTTATAAATGGAGTCGTAAATAACAGCATTTATTCTTCTATAATAATTAACGGAGGAGATGCTCAATTAGTAAATAACTTTGCTGATATTTTTGCGTGGCAAGTTGATTTTTCGCGGGAATCCCGTGAAGGCGACACCTATCAAATGGTGGTGGAAAAGAATGTGGCTGACGGTCGCTTTGTTGGTTATGGCCGTGTTTTAGCCGCCGAATATACTAGTTCGAATAAAACCATGCGTGGTTTCTATTTTGAGTCTTCCGATGGCCAGGTCGCAGGATTTTTTGATGACCAAGGCCGCTCACTTCGCAATGCATTTTTAAAGGCTCCTCTGAAATTAGCCAGCATAACTTCTCGTTTCGGCATGCGGTTTCACCCAGTCCTCATGCGTATGAAACCACACAACGGCGTTGATTATCCCGCGAACCAGGGAACACCCTTCATGGCAGTCGCCAACGGATTAGTGATCAACGCAGGCTATACCCGCTTCAATGGTAATTGGGTAAGAATAAGACACATGAACGGTTACGAAACCGAATACCTCCATGCCACCAAGCTTGCCAAAGGAATTCATGTGGGCGCCAATGTAAAGCAAGGTCAAGTAATCGGATTTGTGGGAAAGACGGGCCTCGCCACCGGCTATCACTTGCACTTTGGCATGAAGAAAAACAGCATTTATGTTGATCCCACGCGGCAAAACTTCGCCCGTAGCAGCGGGGTTCCTCCTCGCTATTTGCAAGAGTTTTCCAGCAACATCGCCCCCATGGTGATCGCGCTCAACCGTCAATCGCCGAACAAAGGAACCGTGGTGGCCTATTTGCCCACCAAAGAATATTTATGAATCAACTAAACAAGTCCTATTCTCTAAATACTCTCAAATACCGCCATATATTCAATCAAGCCCTCCGAAAGCTATTTGAGAACGAGGGCTTCCTAGAAGTAGAAACACCCATACTCATTAGATCAAACACACCAGATCCCCACATTGATCCACTTTTTGCTTCTACCAAAAACGCGACCTTCCAATTGCATACCTCTCCCGAAGTGTGGCTGAAAAAGGCCCTCAATCTAGGCGCCGAGAAAATTTACCAACTATCACGCGTATTTCGCGATGATCTCCCCGGTTCTTTTCATTCCCGAGAATTTACTATGCTTGAGTGGTATCGGGTCGGTTCCAACCTAACTCAATTAATAGCCGATTGTGAAAGCCTATTCACTCTTGCAGGTCTAGCGGCAAAAACCGCTTTCAACCTTAAGCCCCAAAAACCCGCATTCGTTCTTTATGATCTTGCTGACTTGTTTCGCGATCTCGCGATCATTGATCTGTCTGAAGTTTTAAGCGCGACCCTGGCAGGAAATGAGGGATATTTGCGGGATCTTCTTTTAAAGCGCGGTGATCACCTAGCAGGCGATGCCGATTTTCAAGAGGCCTTCTTTCATGTGATGTTGAAGTACATCGAACCAAATCTTTTAGCAGATCAAGTCTCAGTGATTCAGCGCTGGCCCATACAGCTGGCCGCTCTGGCCGATCGCTGCCCCAAAGATGATCGCTACTGCCTGCGCTTTGAGATCTACTATCGCGGTATGGAGATCGCCAATGCCTATCAAGAATGCCGCGACTCCGCAGTGCTTCTCGCGCGCTTTGAGAAAGAGAACGCAGCACGAGAAAAAATGAATAAACCTGTGTTTCCGGTTGATTACCAGCTGTTGAGCGCGCTTTCGGGCCTTCCTGAGACGGCAGGCATTGCTTTAGGGGTTGATCGCTTACTTTTAAGTGCTCAACAGGGTGATCACTTAAAGGAGATCATTTTTGGGTTCCAAGAACACTGAAAAAAGCAAATTTGTTTCAAAAAAGGGGAATTTTGATCTAAAACCTGTGATCGCTTAAATTAAAAAACAAAAAAAAACCGCGCCAATACGCGGTATAAAAAATTATTCATTTTTTTTGTGAGCACCGCTTGACGAAATCACCTCTGACGCTAGTATCTGCCCACCTGCTGAGAACGACTAGAAGGAAATCTAGAAAGCGGCAAGGTTCACCAAACGGTGGAAATTCGCGAAAGCGAGTCGAATCCGAGAGTGGAAAAGTTCTCTGAAAACCAAACAATAGTTTAAAAAAATCACAAGCAACGTCAATTCAAAAAAAGTCGTTGATGAGTAAAATCGGAAAACGCAAAAGTCTTTAACGCGTTAAACCGTTAAAGCAAACAAGCTAAGGTTTAAACTGGAGAGTTTGATCCTGGCTCAGAACGAACGCTGGCGGCATGCCTAACACATGCAAGT
>CAYJDW010000028.1:0-29153 GCA_964368985.1 uncultured Myxococcales bacterium
TGCGAACATCCCAATGGCTATTTATTAAAGCTTCGACAATCGTGAGCTGCACAGCGCTATTCTGCGGTCTGATTTTTTTAAGTGTTTTTGCGGCAGCTTTGCGAATATCTGCATCTTCATGCTGTAAAGCTTTGGCAATCTGAAGTTGAATAGTTAGATCTTCCACCTTGATTGGTCCTAGCGCTTGTTCAAGTTCCTGAAGCAGACATTTATCATTCTTCAAATTTTCTATGATCTTGAATCGAACAAGGATATCCCGCGGTTCTATTTCTGCAAGCGCTTCTGCAGCAGCTACACGAACAAGTACATCTCTATCCCGTAAAGAGTCCGCAAGCTCAATCTGAACAGCAAGATCTTCCACCTCGATTGGGCCAAGCGCTTGTTCAAGCTCCCAAAACCGGCCTTCATCATTCTTCAAATTTTCTATGATCTTGAGTCGAACAAGGATATTCCGCGGTTTGATTTCTACAAGTGCTCTTGCAGCAGCTACACAAACAAGTACCTCTCTATCCCGTAAGGCGTCGGTGAGCTTAATCTGAACAGCAAGATCTTCTACCTTGCTTTGTCCAAGTGCTTTTGCAGCAGTTTGGCGAACGTACGAATCTCTATCCTTTAATAAAGCGTCAGCAAGTTTATGCTGAACGGTAATATCTTCTACCTTGCTTTGTCCAAGCGCCATTGCCGCAGCTGCGCGAACGGAAAAAACTGTATCCTCTAAAGCGTCAGCAAGTTTAAGCTGAACGGTAATATCTTCTACCCTGCTTTGTCCAAGTGCGTTTGCAGCAGCGTAGCGAACGCATGGAAACATATCCTTTAAAGCGTCAGCAAGTTTAAGCTGTACGGTACTGTCTTTTATCTTGATATGTCCAAGTGCGTTTGCAGCAGCTTCGCGAACGTCTCGAAACATATCCTCTAAAGCGCCAGCAAGTTTAAGCTGAACGGAAATATCTTTTATGTTGATATATCCAAGCTCGTTTACAGCAGCTTGGCGAACCCGCCAATTCTCATCATTTAACTCTTTGGTAAGTTGTCTATAACGAAAATCAATAATTGCCGCATTATGACACAATTCTTTATCAGATAAAATGCAATTCAATTGGGATTCTCTGTCTGATTTTTTTAATTCATTTAAAAAATCAATAATATCATTATTTCCCAGTTCATGTAACATTTTTACGTTTATAGAAGTATGCGCTAAAATATTTTGAACTAACACAGTATTATTGTTTAAAGAAATAATGCTGCCTTTGCTGTTATTTTTCATGTGATCATAGTCTGCAGAATTATAGGAGGAGACAAATTTTTGAATTTTATTTCTCAGATCCTTATGTTGGTAAATAATTGAAACCAATTTGCCTTTTTTAATATATTCTTCATAAACCGATCTGATTGGCTTAAAATTTATCAAATCTTCAAGTTTTTGGGGTTGAGGAAGAACAATATAACGTACACCGAGCATATCTTTTGCTCGGTCAAGGCCTCTTAAAATCAGCTCTGTGTCTCCAGCTCCTAGCTTGCTCCCACTGATGGTAACTACATAAAGGGCTTTCTGATTATTTACGAGGACTTCTGTGGCGCTGACATAGCCTTTTAATTTTTCTTTACCATTCTTTATTTTTTTGACGAAGAAGACTCTTTCATGGGGATCGTTGGGATAGGGAAAAGAATATTGGGAAGAACAGTCTCCTCCTATAAAACCTCTAAATATGCCCACGAGAGGGGGTACTTCTTCAAGAAAAATGTCGTTTTTTACTTTCTTTTGTTGTGTTGTTGTTTGGTTGGCAAAGAAACTAATCCATTTTGAATGATTATCGCTTAGGTTTCTTATTATTAAATCGGCTCTATCTAACTGGATTATTTTGGATAATTCAGGTGTTATAACATCTTGTGTATCACTCAGAAATATTAAATCGTCTTTGGTGAGTTGATTTATTGCATCTTTTAAATCCTCCCATGTAGAAGCCTTACGGGCTTGCTGATTGGTATTTATCACGAGGGCAAGTTTGGTAGTTACTATGAGATTTTCTTTTTCACCAACTACAAAAATAAGCTCTTCAATTTTTTCTCGACCAGGCAAATTGGGGAGCAATATAAGTTCGTCATACCTTTCCAAAATGCATTCATATTTTTCTCTAAGAGATGGTTTTTGTTTGCATGTTTTTAATACTTCAAGCGGGATTTTTAGTGTACTAATTTGCTTTTTCTGGCCCTTTCCTTTCGGTATATGCCCAATAGCATTAAGTATTTTAAGTGGATCTTGCTGGAGCTTTTTCCAATAGGAAATATTCCTGTTAAGGCTTGTAACAAGCTCTTGGGGGTCTTGGTACATCTTCTTAACATTATCTAGGGTATCCTGCAGACTGAGCTTCCAAGCTTCAATCGCTAGAGGGTCAATCTCAACATCTCCCATCGAGAGCCCACCTAAAGGAGGGCTAATTTTAAGATTAATATAGGTTTTTTCAGAAAAAAGTTGTTTAAAGGTCGCACTGTTAAGATGCTCTACTAGCTTTTTTTCTTCATCTAATAACTCAAACAAATCAACATCATATTGAGCCGCATCGGAAAAAAGCTTAGGAATCTTTTTCTTAACTGCAATAAGAAATGCGAGCTTTTGCGCCGCGGTATCGAGGGGAGGGAGTTCAAAAGCTGCAGCAGTAATGGCGCCAAACCAGGTGGCTAAAAGAACAGCAATTAGGCTATTTCTCAATAACTTAGTTGTTTTCATAATCTTATTCCAGGCAGATTAAAAATAATTATAAATATATTATTTTTTTCACGTATTAGTATATTAAATATAAGACAATAATAAATAATTAAACACTGTAGTCAATACAGTGTACGAAACTGCTTTGATCTTGCCCAGACTTGGCGGACACAGCTTTGGCCTGTCCCCTAGCCAAGCCTGTTTGCGATTGCCTTAATGCCTTAATTCTTTCGAGTTTTTAGGCAGTTTTTTCTATATCGACAAAACTTTTTACTCTTGCAAATAAATCATCTTCAAATTTCACACTATTTTTCCAGGAAAATATTTCGTCAAGCTCATCGCTATTTAGGTAATTATTTATTTGCAATTCGCTCAGATTTGCTCTGAGAGAACCGCTAGGATTGAGGGCTGCTTTTTGTACCAATTCATAGGCCTCTTGCCGCATCATGCCCTTCTTGACGAGGCCAAGCATAACCCCTTGGGAATAAAGCCGGTCGCCTGCCTTCTCGAGATTTTCGGCCAAGCGTTTTTCGTCCACCACCAACCCATCCATAACTTCACTCAAACGGGTCAAGGCAAAATCCATCAGACTCGTAGCATCTGGGCCGATGATTCGCTCCACCGAGCTGTGGGAAATATCGCGCTCATGCCACAAACTTTGGTTTTCTAGGGCAGCTAAGGCATAGGAACGCACCATACGCATGAGGCCAGTGAGATTTTCGCTGAGCACTGGGTTTTTTTTATGGGGCATTGCTGATGAGCCTTTTTGTTTTGAGGAAAAGGGCTCAAAAGCTTCTCTCACCTGCCCGTGCATGAGTAAACGGATTTCCACCGCCAACCTTTCCACCGAGCCTGCAAGCGTAGCCAATGCGCTAAAAAAAGCAGCATGGCGATCGCGAGCAACAACTTGGGTGGCGATAGTTTCGGGCTCAAGCCCAAGGCTTTTTAGAGCGCGGAGCTCAATGTCAGGACTGGTGTGAGCATAGACGCCGACAGCTCCGGAAAATTTACCCACACTAATGGCAGCGGTAGCCTGCTTAAGGCGTTCACGTCCGCGGGCAAATTCACACAAATGACCTAGCAGTTTAATGCCAAAAGTAGTAGCTTCTGCGCCCTGCCCGTGAGTACGGCCCAATACGCCGACACCGCGATAGCGCTCGGCTTTCTGCCACAGAACTTGAATAAGATTATCTAGTTTCTTAGTTATTTCTAAAGCGGCGCCATGCAGCAAAAGAGCCAACGAAGTATCGACGACATCTGACGACGTAAGGCCAACGTGAATGAGTCGAGCTGCAGGCCCTGCCTGGTCTTCTAAGACATGCAAAAAAGCGATGACATCGTGCTTTACCTGGGCATCATATACTTCCACCTGAGCCGCAAATTCTTCCCAATCGATTTTATCGGCCATAGCTTTTAAAGAAGCGACATCATTCGCCGAGCCTTTTGGGGCTAAATAAGCGTCAAGGTAGGCCACCTCCACCCGAAACCAGGTGCGATATTTATTGGCTTCACTCCACCACTGCTTCATAAAGGCCGATTGATAGCGGTCGATCATCATGACTCCTAAAGATAACAAGCTCTATTTCTTCAACAAAATACTATTTTCTAATTATGTTTTCGCAAGCTGCTCCCCATAATCTAAAAATATTACTCACACGAATAGGGTAAAACCTAAAAACCAGGGGTAAGATAAATGCATTTTTTGGCGACCGCTTTATGCCTGACAACCAGTCTTTTCTTCACCACTGCCTATGCCGCAAATCCTATTATTCTCATCAGTATCGATGGTTTGAGACCCGATGCCATTAAAAAAGCCGATGCCAAATATATGTTGGAGCTTATTGAAAAGGGTACCTCATTTGATCAGGCTATGACGGTAAGACCTTCTGTCACGGTGCCCTCACATGTGTCCATGCTCACGGGCCTTGATCCAAAGCAGCATGGCTTTATTTGGGATGATTATCGGCCAGAAAAAGGACCAGTCAAAGATCCCACGGCCTTAGAAATTGCCCATCAAGCGGGCCTTCGTACGGCCATGTTTGTCTCGAAAGATAAACTCATTCCGCTCAATCGGCCCGGCAGTTTGGACTATTTTGAAAAAACCGAAAAATCTGGCAGCGAAGTTGCAAAAGCTTTCAAAGCCTATGTGGAAGCAAATGGTTTGCCTGACGTCACTTTTTTGCATCTGCCTGATCCGGATAAAATCGGTCATTTTTTATTTTGGATGTCGCCCTTTTATTTGAGCGCGGTGAGAGATGCCGACGACGCTGTGAGAAATATTGTCGATACTGCCACTCACGCTAGCGCCAAAATGCCAACCATAATCATAACTGCAGATCATGGCGGCAATGGTTTGGGTCATCTGCTCGATATTGAAACCAATAACCGCATTCCCTTCTTCGCCAAAGGTGAAGGGATCGCGGCAGGTGTCGTCAAACATGAGGCAGTGCGCGTGTACGATGCCGCCCCTACTATTTTGTCTGTGCTCGGCTTAGCCATCCCCGAAAATTGGTTAGGCAGACCTGCCGCTATTTTAGCCAAATAATCGCTCTAGGCCCGAAGCCCTGTGGAACCGAAACCACCATCGCCCCGGTCAGACGAAGTCAGGCCTGTCGTTAAAACCAAGCGCGGCATCAGCACGGGTGCTATCACCAGTTGAGCAATCCGCATGCCAAAAAGGACCGTGAATGCTTCGGTGGACATGTTGGCTAAAATTACCTTGATTTCGCCCCGATAATCCGCATCGATGGTGCCTGGGGAATTAAGCACCATTAAGCCATGCTTAAGTGCCAGCCCCGAGCGCGAGCGCACCTGTGCTTCCGTGCCCACCGGCAAGGAAATCGCCACGCCCGTAGGTATGAGTGCCCGAGCACCTGGAATAATCACGATCGCTTCACCATTGCTCGCCACCAAATCACACCCTGAAGCCTGCGCACTTTGCCGCTGCGGCCACAGGATTTCCTGTTGTTCAGCACTCAAGTTTTGATCAATAAAGCTAAATATTACTTCTTTCATGGTTTTACTCGTTGGTTTCATCAAAAAGGGCATCAATAAACTGATCTGCATCAAATTCTTTCAAGTCATCTACTTGCTCGCCAATACCGACAAAGCGAATCGGAACTTTTAGCTCGTCCACAATCCCTAAGGCCACACCGCCCTTAGCGGTACCATCTAACTTGGAAAGGACGACGCCCGTAAGGGGGGTGGCAAGCGCAAATTCTCGCGCTTGCATAATGGCATTTTGTCCCATGGTGGCATCGATCACCAAAAAGACTTCGTGGGGCGCACCCGCATGTGCTTTATTCACGACGCGGTGGACTTTTTTCAGTTCATCCATCAAATCGCTTTTGGTATGCAGCCGCCCGGCCGTATCGCAGAGCACGACATCGGCGTGAGCTTTTTTGGCTTGATCAATAGCGTCAAATAAAACCGAAGCTGAATCAGAGTTCTCTTTGCCGCTAATAACCGGCGCACCGACGCGCTCTCCCCAGAGGCTAAGCTGCTTGACCGCCGCCGCTCTAAAAGTGTCACCCGCCCCAAAATAGACGGCCTTTCCTTGGTTCTTTAGCTGAGCACCCATTTTTCCAATCGACGTCGTTTTACCAGCGCCATTTACCCCCACAAACATCACCACTTTTGGAGCCTCTGCATCATGGGCTGCGATCGGGTTGGCGCTCGCAAAAATCTTACGCATTTCCTCTTTAAGTGCTTGGCGCAAAAAAGCTCGATCGGTACTTTTTTGCTCAGCCACCCGAGCTTTCACATTATCGAGCAATTTTTGGGCAGTTTTCACACCGATATCGGCGCTAAAGAGAATCGCTTCCATCGCTTCAAAATCTTCGTCGCTAATTTCATGGGTCGAAGAAAATAAACGAGCCAGACGGTGCATAAAGCCACCGCGTGTATTTTTCAAAGCAGCGCCTAGAGCCTTTTTCTCCACGACCATGGGCTTTGGCTCTGGCACTTCTATTTTTAGGGCTGGAGGCTCAATTTCACCTTTAGGCTCAACCACTGCTTTTTTCGCCTCGATGGGCTTAGGTGCAGCAACGGCGGGAACTTTTATTTTCTTAGGCTCAACCACTGCTTTTTTCGCCTCGATGGGCTTAGGTGCAGCAACGGCGGGAACTTTTATTTTCTCAGGTGGCTTTATTTCGGTCTTGGGGGCAACGGGCCTTTTGACTTTCTCGAACTTCGGACTCGGCGGAGGCGCTATTTTCTCGGCCACCAAGGGCTTTGCTCGCACCTGAGAGATTTTTTCTTCAAGCGTCGCTGTTTTGAGCATCTCTTTTGGGAAGGCTCTTTCTGGCTCGGTCACGCCAAGGCTTTTATGTTCAGCCTGTATTTCAGTGACGATTTTATTGAGCTCAGCTAAACGCTCCCGCCGCTTCTTGACCAGAAAAATGGCTCCGCTCACGACAAATGCGATCGCTGCCAATATAAAAATCATGGCAATGACAAAACTTGTCAAATCGTGGAATCCTAAAAATTCCACCAAACGATCCACCATAGACAGTGTATCAACAACTGTGTTAGCCGATTCAGTGTTTTGCATATGTTCCCTAAGGTTAAAATCTGTGATTTATATGCCAGACTATTATAGGCGAGAAACACTAAATGCAAATGGCCAAGAATTCCGATGACAACCCGAATAATCAAAAAAACCCAAGGCACTTATTTTGATCTGGCTCAGATTTTTTCCGAGCTAAACAGCCGATTTTTTTACGGAAAAATCGAAGCCGAGCTGCGATGGGGCAATAAACGAAGCCCTCCGCCAGCCGCTAAACACACGATTCGCTTAGGCTCCTACCACCCTCTAAAGCGCCTGATCACCATTCACCCCTGTCTCGATCAAGCAGCGGTCCCTGGGATTTGCGTGGAGCGTATTTTGTTTCACGAAATGGCTCATCAAATTTTCCCAAGTAAGCGATCACCGTCGGGAAAAATTCTGGTTCATTATCGAGAATTCAACGATTTTGAGAAAAATTACCCCTATTTGTCGGAAGCAGATCGCTGGATCAAAACTAATTTGCCCCGTCTCCTACGATTTTAATGCATAATTAAAAAAAAACTTTTTAAGGGGGTTGACCTGGGAAAAAAAAACTTACATACCACCCTCATCGTCAGACGTGGCGGTATGCGGGAATAACTCAGTGGTAGAGTGTAACCTTGCCAAGGTTAAAGTCGTGGGTTCGAATCCCATTTCCCGCTCCAGCTTTTTAATATATATTTTGCAGCATGAACTAATTTGTTCATGTTGCTTTTTTTTTGCCCCGTGTCCTAAAAATTTGAGGTGATTCTTGATCGCATATGTTGAAGGGCAAATAATTTCCATCGATCCGACTTATGTCGTCGTGCTGGTAAATGGTGTTGGCTATCAGATTTTACTGAGCAAACGTGATCTTGATAATTTTAAGGAAGGCGAAAATGCCTCCTTTCATGTTCACACCAATGTTCGTGAAGACGCTATTGAGCTTTACGGGTTTAAGAGTCGTGAACAAAAACAGGTCTTTCAGCTTTTGATTAGCGTGTCTGGCGTGGGTCCTAAGCTTGGCCTGGCTATGCTTTCGACTCTTTCTTCTAGTGATTTGGTCAATGCTCTCATCGAGAATAATCTTGCGCTCCTCTCAAGCATTCCTGGGATCGGAAAAAAAACGGCTGAACGGCTGCACCTTGAACTTAGGGACAAAGCGCAAAAACTCGACGTGCCGGTGGCCTTGTCGGTGAGCCAATCTAGCGCTACCAGTTTGCAGCAAGCTCTTCGCGGCTTGGGTTATTCTCGCGATCAATGTGAGCGAGCGCTGGCGAAAATCGATCAGGCTGATTTTAATGCGCTGCCACTGGAAAGCTTGATTAAAAAGACTCTCAATCTGCTCACGGGAAGCAAATGACCATCATAGAAGAAATAAGCTCACCGATTGGGCCTAGAGAAGTGAATTCGCAAAAATTATCCGGCCACGAGCAGGTTTTTGAGGAGTCCTTGCGACCGCAGATCTTTGCTGATTATGTGGGGCAGAAAAAGCATCTCGAAAATCTCATCATCATGGCTCAGGCCGCCAAAGCTCGTGATGAAGCCATGGATCATTGCTTGCTCTTTGGCCCGCCGGGACTTGGTAAAACCACCTTGGCAAATATTATTGCCAAAGAAATGGGTCGCAATCTGTTCGTTACTTCAGGCCCTGCCCTCGAGAAAAAAGGCGATTTGGCGGGGATTTTAACCAATCTCAAAAAAGGCGATGTGCTGTTTATTGACGAAATCCACCGGCTGAACCCTGTCATTGAAGAAAATATTTATCCTGCCATGGAAGAATATCGCTTTGATATTATCTTAGGCGATGGTCCTCATGCACGCGTCATGCCGCTTAAGCTGGAGCCTTTCACCTTAGTGGGCGCCACTACCAAAACTGGCCTTCTCACCTCCCCTCTTAGAGATCGCTTTGGCTTTTCAGCCCGCCTGGATTATTACAGCGAAAGTGAGCTCACCCAAATTGTGGGGCGATCCGCGCAAATTCTCAAAGTAAGTATTGATAATGAGGCAGCCTTTGAAATCGCTCGACGCAGCCGTGGGACGCCGCGCATTGCCAATCGCCTCCTCAAACGCATGCGCGATTTTGCTCAAGTTTTAGGTGATGGACGGGTGAGCCTTGCTCTCACCGTAAAAGCTCTCGAAAGCCTTGGCGTCGATGAGCATGGTCTCGATGCTATCGATAACCGCATTTTACAACTCTTATGCACCCTCAACGATGGTGCCCCCCTAGGGATTGATACCATTGCTGCATCCTTAAGCGAATCCGCCTCTACTATCGAGGATGTGTATGAGCCTTATTTGTTGCAACAATCTTATTTGATTAGAACCCCCCGGGGCCGTCAGGCAACCTTAAAAGCCTATCAGCATTTGGGATTGCCTGCTCCTCGTGAACGCGGTCAGAATTCACTGATTTTCTAGATCTTTCGCCTGCATAGCCACTCCAATGTTGCTAGGAATTCTTACTAACAAAAATGGAGTTATTATGCGTTTATTAATAGTTGGAATTATTGGATTATTATCTTTTGTTGCTTGCGGTCCTATTAATCAAAATGACACCCAAGTGGAACCTGGCAATGCAGCCAAAATGGATGCCTCTAAGTTCGCATTCTTGAGCGACGCAGCCAAAGCAAACGGCATGCTTTTACGCGAAAAGATGAAGACGATGTGGAAGCAAAAGTTGGAAATCTGCGGACAACAGCCAGCGGTCAGCCCTGAGATTCGTGAACAAATTAAAGCGATTAGAAATGATGAGGCGCTGGATAAAGTAGCCAAGAGAGCACAAATAAAGACCATCATGGAGCCTTTGAAACCTGCCAAACAAGCTCTTCGTGCAGCTCTAAAGCAGTGTAAACAAGAAAAGGCGGACCAACTCCAACCATTAAAAGACCAACGTAAGGCATTGAAAGCGGCCTGCCTTGGAACCGTGATGAAAAAAGACAGTGATACCCCTAAAGGCATGGACAAAAAAGGCCGTTGGATGGGAGGTTTTATGGCCAAACTTAAAAACTTGTCGGATGCAGAAAAGTCGGAACTCAATACCAAGCTCGAAAGTGCAGAATGTACTGCGATTTTAGGTAAATAAGTCACATAATCATGATTTCTTTGGGGCTTGCTCAAGCGAGCCCTCTTTTTTCATATCATAAAATATCCCCAACTAATAATTCCTCCTTCTCCCCCCCTTGATAGCTGCTATTTAATCATCTATATAATACATATAATAACTACTTAAGATTAAGAATTTACTCTTAAATAATATCTTTTTTTGGGAAAACTATGACCATCGCTTTTATAAACAGTTTAGCAATCAAGAGACTGGCTATTACGCTTCTTGGCTGTGCGATTTTTGTCTTTAGCGGCTGCGATCAAGATGATGCTTCAGACGATGAGGGTGATGACTATTCTAGCAACACCTCTAACAATAATATAAATATAAACTGTGATCGTTTGAGTGGACCTGCCGAGTGCGGTGCCCATACTAATTGCCAATATTTTTTGAACTGGCGTAAGCCCGCGGTTGGCAAATGTCTTCCCAAAAATACCCAAAAAAAAACCTGCGAAAAGATTGATAATAACGTTGAATGTGAGCTTTCTGGGATAGCCACCGAACAATGCGTCTATGCAGGCATTTGCCAACCTTTTAGCAATTTCAACGCAAGCGGCTTTAGCAGCAAAAATGATTTCCATTTGAACGGTAAAATAGTGGATGACCACGGTTTCGATGCGAAAGGCTATGATATTAAAGGCTTTAATAAAGCAGGCCTTCATAAAGAGACCAAAACACTTTTTAATCTTGAAGGTTTTAATGCCCAGGGATTTGATAACCAAGGCTTCAATGAGGCCGGTTTACATATGGATACGAATACTCCTTACAACCCCGCCGGTTTTAATGCTCGAGGCTTTAATAATCAGGGTTTTAATGCTGCAGGCATTCATCAGGAAACTAATACCGCTTACAATAGGGCCGGTTTTAATTCCCGAGGCTTTAATAACCTAGGCATCCATCAAGCCACTAATACCATTTACGATGCAAATGGCTTTAATGTTCTTGGTTTCAACGATCAAGGATACAATGAACGGGGCTTTAATCAGCGAGGCTTTAATCAGCGAGGCATTCATGAAGTCACTAATAATTTTCGCAATCCTGCCGGTTTTGATGCGAATGGTTTGAATGCCGGGGGCTACAATGAGCGAGGATATAATCATCTTGGCTTCGATGTTCAGGGTTTCAATGAACGCGGGTTTAATGATCAGGGCGCACATCGCTCTGGCTTAGAAGCCTTCTCAATGGTCGAAGGTAGAAATGTGGGAGTGGATGAAAGAGGCCATGACTGGACCGACACTTTTGTTGGTCTCCCCGAAGGCTTTGATAGAGATGGTAATTTTATTGGTTATACGCCTAGCCTAAACTTTAGCCCCGTTGGCGCCGATGAAAGATATAATAAAGCTGGTTTCAACCAAGCAGGTCTCAATTTTCTGGGATTGACTGAGGTCCAGTGGACTGCGCGTAGGTTTGACGCTATTTTGGATTTACCTGAGGTGCAGGCTTATCCTAATGATTTGACCCAACTGATCACTAACTTTAATCTGCACTGTTATGATTTGCAGTGGTACGATGTGCTCGATATGGATTGGAAAAATTTGAGGGCAGATAGAATCGCTGAAGATCCGGCTGGTGTTAATGAGAGTCTGATCGACACCTATATGAATTCTCCCTTAGACAGAACAGCCGACGAATATGAAATGGTTAGATTAGTAGGCGGCGCAGGTGTTGCTCGTTTAGAAGCCGATGTAAAAGCTGATCTCATTCCTTATTTGAAAAAAGGCATCTATTTTTGCCAGAGATTTTTGTACGCCGGCGCCTTAACGAAGAATGACCTAGATTTTGCTAACTTTAATGTTGACCGTGGTTCAGCGCTCACCCAAAAGATGCCTGCGCCCGATTATGTGGCGCTCCTTGCAGACCTTCAGCGAGTTCAAAATCTAGATTATATCCAGGTTATTAAAACGGCTCTCGAGGCGGCAGATGTTTTGGCAGGGGCACAGTATGATGAAAAAGGCGATCAACTATCCTATGGCACCGGCCCTGTTACTTTCAGATATAATAATGCCGCCGGTGATGAGGTGGAAATAAGCCATGATTTTGGTAATGGCTTCCTCGATCAGCTTGTGCCACCTAACATCCCCGGTCATCCTTTGGTCAGGTGGAATCATGCTGTTTCGCGCCAAGGCATTCGAGGTCCCCTTGACCCGCTTGGCTCCCATTTTTCAATAACTTTAGATGCTTATGCCGATGGCGCTCAAGGTTTTGGCCGGGGTAAAAATTATGACCAGTCTCGTTTTTACTTGCGCCTGATAGCTGGAAAATTAGCTGCGGCAGCGGGAGTTTCTCTGGTTAATAAACAGGCGGTTGCTGGATTATTTTCTCATGGTGGCGCCCACTGTCCAGATGCCAAGCGCAAAGCAGTAGAAGACAGCGCGAGGCTGTTAGATTTGCCCGCTATTGAAAGGATAGAGCAAGAAACCTTGGCCAAAGTTGGTACTGAAAATATTAGAATGGTAACTATTAAATCCCTCGCCGCGGAAAAATATAAACTCTACGAGGCCTGGCTCATGACCTATGCGACCAATGGAGGCGTCGGCGATGTTATGTCTGGTTTTGCCGCCATGTGGAATAAATTTAATGTGGCGCTTGGCCTTGCCGAGGTTGAGAATGCTTATCCTTTCATGGCTAATGATGGCCTTCCTTTTGATAACTTTTTTAATCCGAAAGCAAATGTCCCTGCAGGTACCGCTGTCACTAATGCCGGCTATTCTAAACAAAAAATCTACAATGCACTCTATCCTAAGGCAGTCTTGCCGGGCGAACCAAATGCCCCGATGCTCGACCAAATTCGATCCTTCGTGTTTGGACCTTTGTGGGCAATGAAGGGCGATCAAAATGACGTACTAGTGACAATAGAAGGATCGTCCACGAAAGAGCACCCTATCGTGAAAGCTTTACTCTTACGTTTAGGCATTCTCAATAAAAACCCATAAATAAGTCCCGCATCTTTTTAGGGCGGGCGAAGCGTGGCCATATTGTATGTGTCCCACGCTTCGCCCGCCCTAACAAATTGGACTTGCTTATCAATGGGCTGTTTACAGCGTTGGTACTTCGTTAATGCCGGGAGTTCCTAAAGCCTCAGCAGAAGCATTTAGGAATCCGAGGACGAGAGGAATCATGCCCTCTTGCTGAAAAATGGAAGCTGCTATTTTTATTTCGCGAAGAGCTTCATCTTTTTCCATAAGCTCGGCAAAATGGATGAGCGAACCAAAATATATATTATGGACATCTTTTAACTCCGGAGAGTCATTTTTACTGAAGCTTGCCACATTACACGTGTCATTAATCCAAATCAGCGTCTCGTGAAGAAGATTAGAGAGTAATTCTTTGTCATTCTTATGAAACCCCTCAGTGTTAGCTAAACGATAAAACACTTTTATGGTCGTAATCGGTTCATCGCTACGGGCTAGTTCGTGAGCCATTTTCCAGTTTTTGATGGCTTTCCCTTCGTCATTTAGATATGCGTAATTATTCCCTATAAAATAATATAGACGCGCCTTAGGGCCACATCTATTGATTCCTTTATTAAATATCTCGATGGCCCCGTGAAAATCCTGCCGATGTGAGGCTATTTTTCCTAGGTAGATGTAGGCGAGCGCCTCCAAAGAGTGGTCGAGGTCGGGGACTTGTACAATGAGTTCCAATATTCTTTCCGCCAATAGCCGCGTATCCTCATTTAAGGAATGCCGAAAACCATTGGCTTTACGAAGCCAATTTAATACAACCTGATCATTTTTTTGCATATATAAAAAGTTTTCAAGCTTGTCCTCGTCGAGAAGAACTCGTTCCGCGAGAAAATTCTTTGCCTCAGCATCAAGTTTTTCGAAGTTGATTTTTGACCTTGACGACTTCGTGGGCTTTGACTCGACTATCTCGACGGGCGCCGGCACAATAACGCTTTCTGCTAGTTCCTCCGGAGGGAGGACTACCTTCTTAGGAGGTGCCGACTTAACTATTTGTACCCATGTCTTTTTATTAGGCAATGAAGAAGTTGACGCTACCGCTTTCTTTATTTCCTGAGGCTCTTCCTGAATATTTTCTGATGGTTCAGTCTTTTGGGCCTGAATTAATGGGGTGATGGGTACTGTATCGCGCTGCACCACTTTCTTAGATCGATTCGAAATTTGTCGTGAATAAGGAACAACCGGATTTTGCCGTGCATAGGCTTGGGGCACATGTTGCACAGGGAGCACCGACATTGGAACATAATATTGAGGAACATAAGGGATATAGGTTGGTACACCATTAATCACAGCTACTGTGTAATATACTGGATAAACATAAGGCACCCTCACATAGGTACGATTTTCTCGTCGCGAATTAAAATTGTCAAAATGTCCCGCAAAAATAGTAACGTTAAAAAGAGTGCTAAAAGCAACCCATTGCAATAATAGTCTCATATCATTTTCTCGTATTTAGAATAATATTAAAAACTGTATTAGCGCATTGGAGCTTGTCAATATGCCCATGAGCAGGCCAAAAAATGCCCCACAGGGTATCGCTCTTTTCCATTATTCAGCACAATCATGAGAAGTTAATCACCCAAATTTGGGTCTTCAAAATTTCATATAACATGACAATGAACTTATCTCTCTCCTCGCCAAATTGGTAACTATTCGTATATTCCAAAAGAATAGCCACTATTTCAGCCACCGACCAATCTATGTGCCGAGACACTTGGAGGTCAACAAGCCCAAATAATAAATCCACTTCCAAGTGAATACTCTGGCGAAGCTTTCGTCTAAGCTCTCCGATTTCTTTATTTTTTACATCGTCAGCTTCAACTAATTTATTTATTGCATTTTTAAGACCTGATTGCGCACCGGCACTTGCACAATCAGCGAACAAAATCACTTCGTTATAAGTTAGTAAAAATTTCAACAAATCTGAGGGAGCGTTTAAGTCTATTTTCATCGTCTCAATTATTTCATTTATTGATATTTTAATATCATCTTCTAAAGCGCTAGGATTCGCTTCATAAAGCTCCCCCTCTTCACAAGCCTTTTCTAAAATTTCTCGTGTTTTGCTGGCGCAGAGACAACAACTCAAACAAAAAACTAGGCAAAATAAAAATGCTGGCACGATATTTGCTCTTCATCTCAAAAATGCAGGCAAAATTATCCTAAGATGAAACTCCTGGAGCACTACCAAGCATGGACCATTTCTATTTCTCTTTTTTTAAAATTTGATCTTCCCCGTGATTGGATCTTTTTCTTCAACCCCAGCAGAAGAAAGCCAGAGAAAGTTCAAAGAATATTGTGCAGGAAGAATAAATTTTGCAGCCGGCCTAAACAGCACAGGGTATCATGTCCATAGGCGCAATCGATTAAATCCTCGGCTTGCCCCTCGGTTATTTGCTTTTGATTCGAGAAATCCATGAATTGACAAGATGAATTGGATTCCATCTGATTCTTAATTAGCCCGGAGAACATATGGGGTATGAATTTTTATCTGATTTACTTCGGAGCAAAATATCCAATAAATCACTTAAATTATTAACAAATTTTAAATCTGATTTTTGAAATACAATTTTTTGTCTTTCAACACATTCCGGCAAGTCCTTCTGCGAATACTGTACTGGTTCTACGACGCTATTCGAGGTACCCTCAGGATCACATGCTGAGAATAATAATATAGCCAAAAGAGAGAGACTTCTTAATTTCATTGCGACTTCATTTTCCTTAAATGCTTGCATAAAAAATACGCCGACAAATACGACAAGCAAAGTACTTAAAAACAATAAGCGCTTCATATAGAACTCCCCTTCACAAAGATCGTCGACCTTGTTTTACCAATGGAGAGATGAAGTATGGAAATTTCCTTGCGTTCCAGCATCTCTTTTAGTGGAAATTTTCTAAATATATCGCTTATATTTTTGATGCCGCAAGCTTCAGCAAGGTCGAGGTAATGGTGCCTGTTAAATCCCTGTATATTGCGAGTTAAGAGAATATAATCAAGAAAGCTCGAATAATTCTTTTCGAGCCAACTATCATCAATTACCGGGGCAAGTGTTGCTAAGCGAGCTGACACCAACTCCTGGATTTTAGAGAGAGCCACTCGGACCCAAAGGCCATTCGCAGAGAAAAATAATTCAGAATAAAGCGAGGTCAGTACAAGGAGAGTCCCATGATTGACTTCCACAATGTTGTCAATTCCTAATAAGAGCGCGGATAAATAACTGCGACTCCTATTTTTTATAGTATTCGGAACCGACGTTTGCGATTTACTACATCGATCTGTGTAATAATTCGCTGTCATTTTCGAAACCACATCTTTTAGCTCCTGATCCAGCATTAAAGTGCCATTGTGAGAAATCAATGAATTTGGCGCATAGAACACTGGCTCCAAAATACTTAATTCAGGTTCGCTTAAGGCGGAGAGACATGAAACAAAACTTTGCAGCATTGGTTCCAACATCTCCTGATTAACAGTACGCAGTTGACTCCCGCCGGGAATATTAAATCCCCACTGAGCCTTACTTTCATCATAAAAAGTATGAAAGATTGATTCGGAGCTAAGAAGGAACATAGCATTTAATCTAAAGGCGAGCAAACCATCGATCGCGGCCGGGCTATAGCTGCCTGCCGCGTCCTTATTTTGTAAAATTACTTTCAGATGAGGCCATCCATAGAGGGTTCCTTCTTCCTCAGGGTTATGCTGAATAACCGGAGTGGGCCAAAAATGAAGCTCGGTCGGTGCAGCTCTTGAAGAGCCACATAGCATCAACCATGCGCACAAAACAATAATTTTTTCTTTTAAGTAAATTCGTTTCAAAGTCATTTCCCCGAGACTTGAGCTGAAAGATTTTTCATCCTTCAAGTTTTTATTATTCCTAGGGATTACTTTGGGTGAAAAAATTTGAGTATCCGCCAAATGTCGGAGGGGTGCGGAACGATTATTTTGGAGAAATCAAGGTTTACGCACACTTAACGCCAGCCACAGCTCGCGTTTTTTATCTACCCTTTCTTCTTCGCATGAGGATGCGCCTGATCATATTGGCGCATTAGTGAAGTTAGGTCCACGTCGGTGTAGCGTTCGGTGGTGGAGATGGTGGCGTGGCCGAGTAATTCTTGGATGGCTCTTAGGTCGGCGCCGCTTTCTAATAAGTGGGTGGCGTAGGAGTGGCGGAGGCGGTGGGGGGAAAGATTTTTGTTGATATTTAGTTCGCGGCCCAAGCGGCTCAGAATGTAGCGTACCATGCGCACATGTAAGCGCTCCCCTCGCTCGCCGACAAAGAGGGCTTTTTCCTCGAGAGGGTTTTTGAGCAAATCCAGGCGATAGCGGGTTATCCACAATTTTAAAAGGTCGGCGCAGGTTTGATGCATGGGGACAATTCGTTCTTTTTTGCCTTTGCCCATAATGCGAATTAAGCGTGTGTTGAGGTCAATATCATCGACATCAATCGATACGAGCTCAGAAACGCGAATACCGCTGGCATAGAGAAGCTCGCATAGGGCTTGGTTGCGGACGGATAGAGCATCATCGTTCCCCATATTCAGATCGCAAAGAGAAAAGGCTTCATCGACGCTTACTGGCTTTGGCAGCGGCTTAAAAACTTTCGGGTTTTCAATCAAATCTGCTGGGGAACTTTTTATATTACCGAGGCGGACTTGGAATTTTAAAAAGGTCCGCAGCGCACTCAAGCGTCGAGCGATGCTGACATTTTTATAGCGATGAAAACAAAAGGAGAGGTATTCACGCAAATGATAGTGCGAGAGCAGGGAGAGCCAATCATCGGTATTAATTTTCGTGCGAACCCACAAAAAGAAATGTTCTAAGTCGGCACGGTACGCCGCCACCGTGTGCTCAGACAGGCGGCGTTCAAAACTTAGATGTTCAAGAAAGCGAGAGAGTTCGGTGTTCATGAGGCAACTTTTTCTTCTTTAAATACCCTATCCCACTCATCATAATCGATAATATCAAAAAATACACAGCCATGGGTGTGGCACTTCCATTGTGCAAAAGGCCCATTAGTTCGGTCATCACTGCAATCATGACATAGTACATGAGGCCAAAAATGGCGCCGGCACTCCCCAATACGTCTTGATAAGATTGCAAGGCCAAACTTATACAATTAGGAATCACTAAGCCTACGCCCAAAAAAATAATCATCATGGGCAAAACTAAAGCGATAATTCCTAAATATCCGTGTGCCCCGCTTATCAATCCAGCACTGGCATTGCCCACGAATAGACAAGCGCCGACGAGGACCGTGAAAGAGCCGCATAAAATTACCGACTCGCTAGAAAGCCGCACATTTAGGCGATGGGACAATAGCGCCGCAAGCATGATAGGTAAAGCCACAGAAAGTCCAAACATGCCGTATTGGCTCGGGGTGAAATTTAGAAGCTCAATAAAGAGGAAAGGTGCTTCGCCATAATAGCTAAACAAAATTCCGTTACAGGCGGCAAGTAAAAAAGCCCAGGCCCAAATAGTGCGGTCTCTAAACATGCGACGGCCCAGTTTCAATAGATTTGTCGAAGGGGCGAGCGTATCAGCTTTGGTCTCCGGCAAAGCGCGAAAAGCATAAACAAAGAGCGCTATTCCCATCAAAAGCAGAACCATAAAATTCGCGTAAAAACCCCATAGCTCATCAATGTAACCGCCAATAAAAGGCCCCACGGCAGGCGTCAGAGCTATGGCACCGCTGATAATGGAAAATACTTGGCTACGTCGAGACCCGCGATAAATATCCCGCATAATGGTTTGTGTTACCACCGACCCAGTGCTTGCACCAAAGGCCTGAACAAAGCGGGCGAGCACTAGCCCTATGATGTTTTGAGAGGCATAGCAAAGCAAACAGCCGAGCGCATAAATGCCAATCCCCCACAGCATAGCGGGCCGGCGACCGATTCGATCGGACAATCGCCCCCACACTAAAACACCCACCGCAAAACCCACAAAATAGATGCTTAAGGTGAGATTCACCAAACCATTGCCCACCCCCATGATGCGCGCAAGATCGGGCAATGAAGGGGTATAAATAGTCTCACTGATTTGAGGAAAGCCGACCAATAAGATCAACAATAAGAGAGGTGGTTCAATTAGCTTTTTCATAGTGTTCACAGTATGGGCAATGCATCCCCCTTTACAATGGCGACTTTAATCAACTATAATTAACTTATTATTAACAACGGGGTTAAAGATGAGCAAATTCGGTCAGATAGCCACTTTTATCAAAGTAGCAGAAAATTCTAGTTTTGCTCTCAGCGCTCGGTCTTTGAAACTCTCCACGGCAGCCGTGAGCAAACAAATTAGCCAGCTGGAAGATAATTTAGGGGTCCAACTTTTGTATCGCTCCACCAGACGCGTTGAGCTCACTGAAATTGGAAAAATCTATTTCGCTCACTGCAAACGGATTATGAACGAAGTAGATGAAGCAGATGCCTTAATTTCCCAAACCCATCAAGAGCCTTTTGGCGAGCTACACGTCACCTCTGGCCGGCATTTTGCTGAGCGTTATATTGTGCCTCATCTGGCTGAATTTATTGAGCGTTTTCCAAAAATACGCATCAGCCTCGAATTGACTGAGCGCGTGCCGGATTTAGAGAAAGAAGGCATTGATATTTTAATTGGCATGTCCATACCGGGGCCGGCTGATTCCATCCAACGAGTAATCGAAAAAACCCGCTATGTTCTTTGCGCATCGCCTGATTATTTAAAAAAATATGGCACCCCAAAACGGCCTCAAGATCTAATTGGGCATCACTATATCACTCACAGCATGCGCCGGCCCGATGATGTGATTTTGTTTAAGAATGATTCGATCCACGTCGAGCCCCTCCTTCGCCTCAACGACACCAAAGCCATGCTTCAATGCGCTCTCGAGGGAGTGGGCATTATTAAATTGCATGAATATGTCGTGAGGGAGGCTATTGAGCAAAAAAAATTGGTGGAAATTCTTTCAAGCTTTGCTGAGAACGAACTTTCTCTCTATTTGTGCTATCAAGCGAGGCGGTATTTGCAGCCGAAGATCCGGCGTTTTATTGACTTTATCCTCGAGAAAATGGGGCGCGGTACTTAATGCTTAAGCCCGCTTGCGCTCGGGGGAGAGGGTGGAGAAACGAAGACCTAGGGAATTTTCGTCGATAAAAAATAACGTTTATGTTTCTCACCCTCTCCCTTGCCTCTCCCGCAAGCGGGCGAGGAGTTGTTGAGGGCAAATGGTCCGTATTTATACAACAAGCCTTTCCAAAGAGGAGGTTGGTCGGGCAAAAAGGCTTTTAACAATTTATGCTTTGAGACCGTTCAACGCACGACCGCCCCTCCAACAAGGTTTGACGATTTTTAAATTCCTTAATCGCCGCAATCCCCCGCTCATAAAGCATCTCTCGCTTGTGGGCCCGCCCAAGGGATTTTTTGGCGACGACCGGCGGCACCATAGCCCAGGTAATATTGGAAGGCATATAAGGGTCCTTCGCACGTGCGCGGTGGTGACCAAGTACGTGGCCATAAAGCGCGCCCAGGGCTGATTCAACGGGCCAATGGCATGGCTGATTTTTATAGAAACTGTTGACGATGTGAGCAACCACAAGACCCATGGCCATGGATTCCACATAACCTTCCACACCGGTAATTTGGCCAGCCAAAAATATATTAGTAGCCTTGCCCGCGCTATCTTTTACCCGCAAATGCTCATCGAGAACCTCAGGTCCATTGACATAAGTATTGCGATGAATGGCACCAAAACGCATAAATTTCACATTTTTCAGCGCCGGAATAAGCGCAAAAGTTTCTTTTTGTTCGGGAATCGTCATACGGGTTTGACAGCCTACCATATTATAACTCGTGCCATATTTATCTTCTTTACGCAGCTGCAACACTGCATGGGGGCGCTCGTTAAGATGCGGATCATGAAGCCCCACCGGCTTAAAAGGGCCAAAGCGTAGAGTCTCGACGCCCCGCTCTGCCATCACCTCGATGGGGAGACATCCTTCGAAAAAATGTGCGTTCTCAAACTCATGCATTTTAGCTCGCGTTGAGCACTGAAGCCGCGAGATAAACTCTTCATAGGTAGCTTTATCCATCGGACAATTGATGTAATCGCCTTGCTCTTCTTCATCATCATGCCAACGAGATTGCTTAAAAGCCTTGGTCATATCGATACTTTCGGTGTCGATAATGGGCGCAATAGCGTCGTAAAAATCCAAACGCTCTTGGCCAATAATACGCACCAGGTCGGCAGCTAAAGCATCGCTCGTCAGAGGCCCCGTAGCCATAATGGTGGGAATGTCGTCCAGGGGCAAAGTGGTGAGCTCTTCTCGCACGAGGGTGATACGAGGATTGGCGAGAATATTTTCTTCCACCAAACGAGAAAAAATTACTCGGTCTACCGCGAGAGCATCCCCTGCCGGCACTTGAGCTTCCAGAGCAAGGCGCATAAGAAAGCCATTTAATAAGAGCATTTCGTCTTTTAATAAGGCCACAGCATTAGAAGGCTTAGTGGATCTAAAAGAGTTAGAACAAACCAGCTCACAAAGACCATCGAGCTTTTGCGCCGGCGTTTTTTTGTGCGGTTTCATCTCTATTAATTCAACTAAGAAACCAAAGGAGGCGAGCTGTAAAGCTGCCTCTGAGCCTGCAAGGCCCCCACCGATAACACGAACTTTTAACAAAATTCACCTCTAAAGTGCCACAGTTTTCAATCACGCTCGAGAACTTAGGGTTATAAAAAATTGTGTCAAATTAGCTTGTCTCAAAAAGGTGGAGGGATTTTGCGAACTTAAAATATCTATTTATTAAAATGGCTATCGAGAAAGGCCTGGCAATCATGCGTACAGGAATTCAGCTTTTTGCTTAATTCAATAAAAAGCCCTTTTTCTTGTTGCTGAGCATCGATGACGCTCCTTAAGAATTTCTCAAAGGGGGTTGTGCTATTTTCTCGAGATGAAGCAACACAAGCCTCTGTGTATTGCTGATTAGATGGAAAAACCACCGGCTCTATCCCAGCACTCATTAAAATAAGGTTCATAATCGCTCTTGCTGTCCGCCCGTTGCCGTCGGCATGAGGATGGATTGAGACATAGCGAAAATGCAAGTAGGCTGCCGCTTTTTTGGGATCAATTTCAAATAATTTCAGAGTCTCTTCTCTCAAGTCGTTAAATAATTTGTCAAACTCCTTAGCGCTATAGCCTGGTGAATAAGAAAAGTTTTCAGTTAGAACCAAATAGTTTTCAAAAGTCCTCGTATAGCCTATGTATTGGAGGGCCCAACTAAGTCTATCGTTAAAGGGCAAAGAGGCCGTTTTATCGGCAAAATGCGCAAATACAGGTTGGGTCTTAAGAAACTTAGGCAACTTATGAGCGATTTCCTCAATGGCATAATATGAATCCAATAAATGAGGGCTATTTTTTTGTATATGTTTTTTCCAATCCTTCATATTAGTGGTCGACGGGGCCTTATCATTATGACGGATATATAATGCGGCAATCTCAGGACGAAATTCTTCAAAACCCGGCTCTCCTCCACTCGATAATCCGTATTGAAAAACAGCATTTAGCTTTTTGATATTGTTTTGAAACGCTTCTGGGCCGGCACCAAAAAATTGTTCAATGGGAAGCGATGCCGCCTCCCCGCTTTCTTTCGGAAAAAATTCTTCTTGCAGGTATTCCCAAGCCGCATCCGAATAAAGCCGGTCCTGCAGGCCCGATTCTGTATAGCTTTGATCAAATTCCAGTGTTTGCATCATTGCTTGGTCAGGAAAACACTTTATCTGTCCGTCAACCTCAGGTCCGAGGAGATTTCGATCTTTGCACGCTTGCACTAGAGTTTCTTCGGAATATCTTTTCTGAGGACGACTGAATAAGCCTGGATGGATGAAACCCAAAAGCGCCTCATTGGCTAGCTTTACTTCACTTGGGTACCGGACCGGATTATGGCAATGGTCCGAAAGTACAACTTCGTCGCTTCCGAGTACCCTAAATGGATAAGGCAGGGCCTTTTGATGAGCTGGAATGGTTGCTTCAAAATACCCCCCCATCACCGACAGAGCGAGCAAAATAGCAATAGGTGCGGTGATTACCATTCCACAGCTCGGACTTGGACAAAATGACATCGGAATTTGATTTTTTGTCATCCGGGTATAATGGACCTGTTGTTGTTTGGTCTGATAATTATTTTGAAAAGACTCTTTTTTTCGCCCAGCATTTACGCCGGTGGATAAATTCAGGGCCAGGAAAAAAATCAAAGCTGCTTTCAATATTTTATGCATATAATAACTCCTCAATCTTTTAAAAACATTTATATACCAGTTTAAATAAGGTAAATATCCATGAATGAATTTTATTTAAACATCTTTTAAAGATTTTGGTGTTCACCAAAAAATTATAATTTCAGGCGCTTAAACCCGCATACCGAGGGGAGAGAAATTTATGCGAAAATAACTGCGCATCAACCTATTGGCTACAGAAACTTATCAAGCCCAGGCCGAGATTAACCCTTGGCAAGCCCATTTTAAGGCGCTAGCCTAAAAACTATGTCGAAAAATACTGCACCCACGCCCAGGGGCCACCAGCGCATCTCCACCGCCAATAAAGACCAAGCCATCACCACGCTTCAAACCGCCTTTGCTGAAGGCCGGCTCGACGAGCATGAGTTTGAAATGCGTATGTCGAAAGTGATGGATGCGAAAACACGCAGCGATCTTGATAAGCTTCTGCATGATTTAGAACTCACCGGCCCCATCCCTTCGGGACACGCTAAACGGCCTGAACGTTCGTTGGTGATGTTTAGCGGTGTTGAACACAAAGGGCGCTTTGCCCTGCCGGCCCATTACGATGCCACGGCCATTTTTGGCGGACTGGTCTTGGATTTGCGCCAAGCCGAATGGGAAAAAAATACCTGTTACATGCGCATCTCAGCTATTTTTGGTGGCGTACAAATCCTCATTCCCCCAGGCATACGCGTGCTGGTACGCAGCAAGCCGTTTATGGGCGGCATCTCGCAAAATATTAGCGAAAGCGAGTTGCACATGGACGCGCCAACGCTGAGGATTCAGGCCACCTCTATATTTGGTGGCATTGAAATTACCAACGCCCGATAATTATTTCGCTAATCCAAAACCAGGCTTCAACATAAATTAACTTAATCGCGGGCTGAGCGATTTACGCAACACCGAAAACTCTCCTTGAGTGGCTGCACGCCACAACCACTCAAGCGGTCCCCAATTAAAATATTTCAACCATAGTGAACTAAAAAGCACCGAAAACACCATCAGTCCTAATAATATGGGCGCCTGAGCAAATGGTCCAATCTGACCAAAGAGCCCCAAGCCATAACCATAAAAGATCAGACTAAGTAGCAGGTTGTGCAGTATATAGTTGGATAAGGACATCTTACCCACCAATGAAAAAGGATAAAAAATCTTTAGCCACACAGCATTGTGACACAAAAACATAATGGTGCTGGCATAAAATACACCACGGGAAAAACCTTTTACCACAAACAAGGCTTCGCCTAATAAAGGAAAACTCTCTGCGATGATCGATATCACAAACGTTATAGTAAAAGTAATTAAAGCAGTTCTCTTGGCTATTAAATAGTCTTTTGTAATCCTATAAAGCCATCCACTAACAAAGACCCAATAGCCAAACAATAAACACATGTAGAGCTGAACATAGAACATCAAATAATCAATAATTTGAAACAAATCCAACTTATAAAAATATCCTGGCAAATAAGCGCCCAAAAAATCCATAAAACGTTGCTGAGTGACTGCCCAAAAATCGCCTTGGCTATAAATGAGAAGAGCTTTTAGGGTACCAAGAGCGGGCTGGCGGTTATGGAGATAATAAAAAAAGCTTACCGATAAGAAGAGGGCTACCACGACGATAATTTTTATATAATACCAAAGTTCATCCGGTTCTTTGCGATAAAAATAAGTTAGACTCATGCCGAGCAAAGCATAGACGACTAAGATGTCGCCCGACCAAATCAGGGTGGCGTGCAGAAAGCCGAAAATCAATAGCACGCTCATCCGTTTTATGAGTAATTTTTGTGCCAAATCCATGGGTTTAGAGGCCATAAAAATAGCGCCAGACAAACCAAATAAGCAGGCAAAAATGGGATAAAAATTAGCCACGGCAAAACTGCCAATAATTTTTATATACCAGATATCAGCGATGGTGTTTTGAAAGGCAAAAGAAAAACCATCCTTAATGGCTGGACCATTAAGCGTTGGCCCGTTCACCAACAAAATACCCATGATGGCAATCCCACGCACAACATCTAAGCTCATGATTCTTGCTGTTGAGCTATTTGGGCTTTTGGGCGTCATCACAACTCTCTTCCTCAAATACCTTTCAAAACAGGTACACAGTGAATAGAGTTGAAATGACTTATTTGGCGCGCAGGCGCGAGAAACTTATTTTCTATAAGCTCGCACTGGCGATTTAGTTAATAATTCTTTTATTTTTGCTAAGTGGAATTTCGCTTGGAAAATATTTTCGCTTATTACCGACACTTGGAAATCGAGGAGCAAGCCCCAAAGGATCTATTTTTAGGCTTTGGCGCAAAGTTTTTTGGTCGCAGCTATTGATGTACCAAATTTTTACCGTCTTTGATGAAACACTCATTAATCTTTTTCCTGACTCGTCAAATTCAATATCATAAATTTCGTCAGAATGGGCTCGTTTAACATTCTCTGTAGAAATTTTTGGATCAACTAATTCAGTCAATACTTTCCCACTTTTTCGATCCCATATTTCTACGGCACTATTATCTCCACCATCACCTAAAATAACTGCAATAATTCCACCATCGCTATTCAGGCTCATTTGATTTACGAGACGCTTAAGGTGTCGTTCCCTCGACAAGTCTTCAAGTGTTCGATTTAATTTCCCATTAGAATATATGTTTATTTCCCCTTCCTTAAGAATAAAAATATCGCCCTGGTTAAATTCAACGTCGTCTATATCCGGGTAGTCCAGGTGAATCGCATGATGGGCATCGCCACATTTACTAAAAAGCACATGGCCTTGGTCCTCTTGTATGATCAGACAAAAATCATCATTTGGCGAGAAGGCATCGGTGCGGAAGAATGCTATTGCGTGACATTTAATATTGAGCCTTTTATCCACACGGTATTTATGATCATAAAATATATCAATTTTAATTAAATTATTGTCCGGCATTTCTCTTTCAATAACGAATATTTTATCCTCTGCCGGATAGCTAGTCTCTCCCACCCATAATGGATTAATAAATTGATCTATAGTCTCTTCTAGAACTACATTTCCCTCATGAATAACTAGCCTTTTAAGATCGAAATTTTCATCATCACTTGATCGCTCTAAAAACACTAACTGATTCGTTGAATTTAAAAAAAATACATTTTTTACATTGCGAACGCTTCTAATTTTTTTATTATTTTCAGGCTTATTTTTATCAATATAATAAAAACAACATTCTTCAAAGCCGCCCCAAAAATTAACATAATTGTCATAACAAAGCGCAACTATGCTGCTGTCAAAACTAAAGACTGCTCTTTGGACTTGCATTCTGGACGGGATGGTCTCTATTATTTTTCCTTCATTGTTCCATATCAGAGTTTTGACAACATTTCCTTCTTCAATAAAAGACGACACTATCAATTGATTATTTTTATCAAGAGCGGCAAAATATACTGTTTCTTTAGGGTGGTCGAGGCTTAACTCGAGG
Source organism: uncultured Myxococcales bacterium (assembly GCA_964368985.1). GTDB lineage: Bacteria > Myxococcota > UBA727 > UBA727 > JABDBI01. Next base: position 26,989 of record CAYJDW010000028.1, read on the forward strand.
CTGGCATTGGCCCCCTGCATCGGATTAAGATTTGCTTGCTCATTAAAAGCAAGTATCGCTGGTGAAAGCAATAGACAAAATGAAGCAACTAAGATTTTCATAAAAACTACCTTATTAGTTATTTTGGCCTCCCATAACTGGCTTAATAGCCTAAAAAAAGACCCCTCTAAAATTAGGCCATAAAATTGCCTAGATCAGCTAAGGCTCAAAACTTCGTCAATTGCTAACATAGTCAATAAGATTAAATATTTGAGCAATAAAAATGCATTTAAAACCATCCATTAAAACGTGTATTAAATTACTGTTATTAATTGGGGTGCTGTTGCCGATGGCTTGCAAGGGAGGCATCAAGGTGGAGCACCTGATACTGCCTTCTGATGTCTTAGAAGATGGAACGACGGTTTTTGTCAAAGACAGTAATTTAAAGCTAAGCGATGATTTTGCCCAAATTGATGCCGGAGCAACTATTGGCGATGGTTTTGTGATGGCTGAAGCCACCGATGCTGAGCGGATAAAGTCCGCCATCACGGACGATAAACACTTGTTATTTATTAGAATTCCTGAAGACATCAGCGCAAAAGAACATATTTTTAAGTCTTTGACATCGGCCGCTCTCAGATTGAAACAAAAAACTTTTGATGCTGCGAAATTATACTACCTAAATATCGCTAGTCTAAATCGCGAAATTAGTGCTTTCAAATTTAACCATATTGTCGCCAAAAGCTATTATCTGAATGCCGCTAAGAAACTAAACGAGCAGCTAAAAGATCAAGACGGCCTTATTATCAATCTGGATGATTTGCGCTCTGGTACGGGATCTATCGACTTTTTAAAGCTTTTTAGCCGTCCCACCTTAGTGGTTTTGTCAAGTCAAAGTATGGACGCGCTAAAACTGACTGAGGCCCATCAAAAGACCGAAGAGTTTTTTCCGAGCGGGCTTAATATTGGCCAGGTTTATAGCCTGGCGCTTGCCCACTTTAAAAGATCTAAAGCCTTGTCAGATCCACTCCAGAGGGAGGCCATGGCTATTAAACTTGCCAAAACCCTGGGCGCTATGGATCCAGGCGGAAGTTTAGAGGATCTAGGGCGTTTATTAAAAAAAATCGATCCTATTATTAACACTTTGCCGCTTTCTCCCACCTTCGAAGAAAGTATTTTAAAGACGGCAGCTACTGATTTACGGGTCAGTCACCCCTTTTTGGTGTCTCTTGGTTTATTTGGGAAGTCCATGACGGAAATTCAAAGAAGGGTGGAGGAAAATCGCAGTGCTTATACCGAAGAGACGACCAAAAGAGACGAGACGCTGGCTTTAGTGAAAAAGCTTCTGCCAGGATTTATTGAATCCGGGATGCTCGGTCTAAAGCGTAAGCTAGAACAAGCCATTGCTGATTCTCAAGGCGCCATCATTGGTGATGCGGAAAAAAATAAAAGTGAAGTAGAAGATAGTTTAGGAGAAATTATCAAAAAGATCGGTGAACGAGGTGAAAGCCAAATCACCAAGGCTGCGCAAATTATTAAAGACGACACGGCGACGTTGCTGCAAAAAGCCCGGGATCAAATAAACGAAGAGTCGGCGGCTCGCCAACACGAGCTGGGCGAAAAAATCAATAACAGTGGTCAGGATATTAAGGATTTTACTAAAGATAAAATTGCTCAAGCGCAAAGCGCTATTAATAGCAACAGTAACAAGCGCATCACTGACTCACAAAACAATGTTATTAAAGAAGTAAAAAATCGTGTTTTAGATGCGCAAACCGCTATCAATGATCATTCAAGCGACGAGATGGCGCGGGCATTTGAAGCTATCGATCAGGCTATCCAAGCTGCGGTAAGAAGGATGGCGGCGGCGGGAAGGACGGATTGGACGCGCGTCGCTCAAGAGCTCAGAGACAATGTGGCACAACTCGTACGTAAAGCTCGAGAGCAAATAAATGACCACACCACCTTGGGGCAGGAAGAGCTCGGGGAGAAAATTAGTGTTAGCGGGCAAGATGTTAAGGATTTCACTAAAGATAAAATAACTCAAGCGCAAAGTGCCATTAATAGCAATAGCGATAAGCGCATTGCTGACTCGCAAAGAAATATTGTTAAAGAAGTAAAAAATCGCGTCTTAGATGCGCAAACCGCTATCAATGATCATTCAAGCGACGAGATGGCGCGGGCAT
>CAYJDW010000029.1:0-27966 GCA_964368985.1 uncultured Myxococcales bacterium
GTGGGTTTTTTTTGTGGCCAAAGGGGGCGGGGCTTTATTATAAAAAAGCGTTAACTTTAACAAACCAGTTGATGAGCCAAAAACCCTCCCTCTCCCGCTTGCGGGAGAGGGCTCGGGGAGAGGGTGGAGAAACAAAACCGAGCGAATATCGAGGTTATTGTCCAAAAAACTTTTGATACACCCAAAGATTCCAGCTTTGTGTCTCTCCACCCTCACCCTAGCCTCTCCCGCAAGCGGGAGAGGAGTTGTTCTGCTGCTTAGTAAGATCTTTAAAAATATGTTTGCTGAAAGCGTAAGCTGGAGCAAGAATAAAAAAATAAGAGGCCCTCATGAACCCCATCCTCCCCGCCCTCAGCATCCTCCTCATGAGCAGCTCCCTGTGGGCCTCTGAAACCTGTAAAACCACCTATCCCATCGTCTTAGCCCACGGCCTTTTCGGGTATGGCGGGAGTATCGGTTTTCTAAGTTATTGGGGCGAGCTGCCCACCACCCTACGCAAATGTGGCGCCACCGTTTATTTGGCCCATGTCAGCCAAGCCAATATGACCACCGAACGCGGTGAACAACTTCATCGCCAGCTCCTCGAGTGGGGCCACGAAAAATACAATCTCATCGGCCACAGCCACGGTGGCCTTGATGCCCGCTATGTTTTGGAAAATTATCCAGAGATCGTCGCCTCAGTAAGCACCATCGGCACCCCTCATCGAGGCTCAAAGGTGGCCGATCAAGTGCATGCCAACTTAAGCGGCAACGGCTTCTTAGAAACCACCTCCGCCTTCTTCGCCAATTTCCTCGCCTACAGCATCGCCCTTTTATCCGGCCACTTTAACTGGCAAGACGCCCGCCAAGCCCTCCACTCCCTCACCACCGATGCCCTAAAACATTTCAACAGCCACTACCACATCGGCCTCTCCCCCCACGAATGCGAAGGCGGCCCCGCCACCTACCGAGGCCGCAAACTTTATTCCTGGGGCAGCTATGGCACCGAGCCCACCTCCCACCTCGATTGGTTCGGCTATATTATGCAACACGCCTCCCGCGCCTTCCCAGCCGGCGAACCAAACGATGGCCTCGTCTCGGTCTGCTCCATGAAGTTCGGCAAATGGCTCGGCGCCATGCCCAATGCGCATCACCTTATTCCGGTTGGTGGGGTGGTTTCGCCGGTGCCTGATGGGCTTTTAGGGTGGCCGGAGGAGATGTTTTTGGCGCATGGGAGGAGATTGAAGGGGGATGGGGTTTAGGGATAAAAAAAGGAACCCGGTTAGGGGTTCCTTTTATAGCTTGCTAAGAAGCTTTACTAGGGAACTATATAGTTAACTATAGGAGCATTAACTAATTTTGCAGGCGACCTACCAACAGGAGCAACACCACCACCGAGCACTGCCGGTAGCAATGCCGGTACATGGTTTGGCTGCGCTGCTCCAGTAATCCCATTAAAGTGTACCGTATCGCCAACTATCCACGGCAAGTTCCCCCTCATCGCTATAGGCAAGAATACTCTATCACCAACTGCAGCTCCAGGACCAGCAACAGTGATCGTCACCACAAAACCATTACCGCCAGCTCCCGTGTCATAAGCCTGGGTTACTGTTCCTTGGAAAACCCCGACTACAGCAACAGGAGGATGCGCTCTATGGATTCCCCGCAAATAATTTCCAATGGCATTAATATCATTGTTGAAGAATGCCCTCACAGCTACTCCATTCATTAGTGGCAGCGTAGGGGGAACGGCACTAAGGTGACCATCCAGCTCATTAATCAGATTGTTCATAAGAAGGTTAGTCTTTCCGACATTGGCAACATTAGCGGTAATCCAGTTATATGCTGCCACAGTTAGAGCTCCCGGCGGATCCAATTCTGGGTGAATACCATTAGCGCGACCTTTGATCGTGTCCCTCAGATTATTATTCACAAGGCCAAATAACCCGCTCCGTGCAGCTCCATTCAGTAAACTATCCCTACCCAAGACAGCAAGACCCGCAGCATTAACGTAATCATCTTTCTTCCGCGGCAATGTATCGATCGCCGCCTGAACAGCCGTCATAATGCGGTTCTTTTGTCCGTTACTAATCCCACCAGTGCCAATGATATCATTATAGATATTAACATCCATCCAAGCAGGTCGACCGGCGACAGGAGCGACTGCTGCATCGGCAACAGCATCTCTTACAGCCAACTTCCAGGCATCAGCATCCGCTGCAACAAGTGGGTTCCCTACTGCAATGGCGTTATCAACAGCATCATCAAGAGCCACATTACGAGCCGCCGGGTTTGCGTGAGGACCATCTATCGCAGCTTTTGCAAGCATCAGCATCGCATTCATCTGGGTATTGCTTGCTTTTGCATCACTTATAATCACTGCATGGATACCTGTATAGGCGGGGCCATCCAGGCGGACGCCAACGTCGTTTTCAGCAAGAATCGCAGCTTCAATATCATGAGCTGCATCTACAGCAGCATTGACGTTCGCCTCGAGTACACCACCCGCACTTGCCCCACCCGCAGCAGCAATAGCAGCTGTAATAACGCCCCCACGTGTAGCGTTATCTACATAACGCGGACGCAAATTAATAGCTTCTCTAACCCCAGTAATAATGGCGTCTATGTTTGCAGGTATTCGAGCTGAATCCCTGATAACATCATACGCAGCATAAGGTATTCCCGAGGCTACAAAACTCTGTATTGCGCCGGCAAACGGATAATATTTTGTTTCTAGCGTTCCATTAATTGCTACGGCTGTCCCTGGATTAAGGTTTGCAGCATTCAATGCCACCTGAATGTCAGCAAGCCTTTGGGCTGGATCAGCCACATTAACAGCATCTCGTATTGCCCTGAGAAGGGTATTCTTCACTTTCGTAGTGCTTGCCGCAGCAACCCCGCTAACAGCAGCATGTACAGTCGGATCGAGATCTGCAGTTGCCGGAGTGAGTGGCACTGGGTGAGCCACATTAACTGTGTTAATTATAGGATCCGCATAATTAGTATCCGCGAGCACAGCGGCAGCGGCTCCACCAACACCAGCACCGCCATTATCTCTAACTGCGTCTCTAATAAGAGTGGCCCGATTTGCAAGAGCAACAGCATCAGCTGGATCAGCCGCGGTAGCCCCTGCTATAACTGCCATAATCGCATTCAAATGAGTCTGGGTACGATCACCTTTAAGAGGATCCCGAATAGCGTCAATTATTGTATTGTCCATCCCTGCAGGAATAACTTCAGGAACTGCTCGATATAAGTTATCGACACCAGCACTAATAGTACCATCTAGACCTGCTGGAGGTGCAGCGGGATTAAACGCGGCATTAACCTGATCTGTGATGAACCTATTCCTGGCAGCACTTGGTTCTCTATGAGGTCCAACAATGGCAACCTGTAGGTTTGCCATAATTAAGTTCCTCTGAGCATTGCGCAACCCAGGAGCATTGAGAGCCATGAAGAAATCATAGAGATCATCAGTCATACCAACGGGGCGCAACAGCTCGTCAGTATCGAGTGGGGTCCCAGCTGCCAGCAAAGCGTCATCCAAATATTGAATCAAATCATTAAAGAAGCCTGCAATTGGGGGGACGAGCCTACCAATTCTTGTATCTCGCGCAGGCTTAGAATCGCCTGGACCCCTAATAGCAACTGCAGCAGTAATTTGTGGGAGGAGTAAATTTAACTGACCAGCCTCGCCACGGTGAGAAATGGCCCTTCGTTGGAAGCGGTCATAAAGCTCATTGGAAATACCCCCTGCTACATCTGCCTGAGCAATCAAAAGAGGTTTATTTGTCTGCATTACTGTTTTCAGCGCAACAAGATCAAAGGAGTCTGCCCCAGCAGCTGGAACCGCAGCAAAAGCAGCAGCGATGCCAGGAGCATTCAGCAGGGCTTCCCGAGCAGCAAGATTATCATGGTCCTGTGCATAAATTGGCTCTATTAAGTCATAAAGGTCATTCAATTTAAAGACTCGCGCATTGTTAGCAGCATGAGAGCGTTGAAACAGGCCATGAGTATTAAGATCCAGCCTGCCCGGCCCTTTCAAAACCGTAACACCAAAAGGACTTTCCCCAGGCTGGTTTAGAGCATTATTAACCTGTGCAGCATCAACAATACTTCCCACGGGTATAGCAGCGGCCACGGCATCATTGCGCAATGCAAGTGTAGCGTAAGTTCCTGCAGGAGCTGATACGATGCCCTTAACCGCACGAAGGAAACCGTTTAACGTAGTAATGGTTGCATCATCAGTCGCACTAGCGGCTGGAACCGTGAAAAGAGCTGAAGTAACAGGGCCTAAAGGAGGAGTAGTCGCCTCAAGATTCTCTAAACCTACACGAAGCGGTCTATCAGTGTTTAGCGCTGTTTTAATTTGAACAAGCGTAATACCAGCAGCAGTGGCCGCATTAGCAATATCAGCCACTGCATCTATTGCTAATCCCCGCGCTTGTTGAGTGAAGTGAGTTTCATCGTCATAAACAGACGGTTTTATTTTAGCAAGCAGCGCGTTGAGGGCAGCCACGTCCGCACCCACATTCTTTCGCGCTATAAACAACCCATAAGTCGCGCCAGCATCTCCACCGGGTATACCCGTGGAAGCATCTAAGCCATCACTTCCACCACTGATCGGCTTATCTTGATCCATAAAGCGCTTGATATCCGCAGCAGCAACCGTACTACCCGCAGGAATCGCCATGGTGTTTATAGCTCTGTCGCGATCACCAGTCGTCGCGTAAGTAGTGTCATAGATAGTCTTCACTAGAACCAAATGGGCCTTCAAAGCATCAACAATTGCGGTAGTCGCGGTCGCGGCTGTGGCAGCATTCGTAAAGAGTTCAAAGGTTTTATCACCCAAGCCACCTTTCACGAGACCAAGTCTATCAATTTCCATCGCAGTTTTAATTTTAGCTGCGGTCACACCAGCAACCCCTGCGGCGTCGATCTTAAGAGCGTCGATAGCTGCATCGCGCTTGGCTTTGGTATCCAAAGCGACGATCGGTTTAACTTTTTTAAGCAGCTCATTTAATGCGAGAATGTCCTTAGCATTAGCAGCAGCGGCATCAGCAAATAAGGCATAGGTCGCAGCGCCGACAGTCTCTTGGTCATCTAGCCCTGGACCAATCGGGTATTCTTTATTCACAAGAATCTTAATGGCAGAGGCGAGTTTGTCATCTCCCCCATTATCTTTAACCGCTTTGACAATAGCTGCTTCCCGGGCTTTTTCATTGACAGTATTGCCTTTAATAGCCTGAGCCACCGATTTCATGATCTTGGCGAGAACATCGTTCGTGAGGTCTTTTCGGTCTTTAATGACGTTATAAACCGCCTTACTGTCCAACCCTGCATCCTTTTGGGTTATTAACCCAGAGGGGGGCGTCGGTCGCGCAGCAGTGTCGTCGGGCGTTGTCGTTTTTTTGTCGCAAGAAGCTACGACGAGCGCAAAATTCAATATTAAAAACAGTTTTGCAATAGTATAAGTCATATATTTCATCCCACTTAGATTTCGAGATATAGGCCTAAATTATTGATTCTTCTCAATTATAAAAGAGACACTATATCAACTTCTCTAAAAAGTCGCACAGCTTGTTTTTATATGACAACCCGGCTGCGACCTGGCACGATTAATTTCGCGCACGTTTACTCGGGTAGGCTAGATGGTCAAGCTTAAAAGGCAACCCGGGGGGTGGTTTTTTTGGGGAGGGGGGTGCCACTATTAGGGTTTCGAAGATAAAGTCCGGAACAATAAAAAAAAGGAGCTCATTGAGCTCCTTTTACTTAGTAACAACTAACTCTTAGTTCTCATAGTTAACAATCGGAGCGGTAACAGATTTAATTACCACTCTCCCAAAGCCTACTATACCTGCTCTAGTTTGATAATCCGGGGCGGCAGACACCGTATTAAACATGACATTGTCACCCACGCTTATCGGCAAGCCGGCCAACATCGTTTCAGGCAAGAAATACTTTGCATTACCAGCAGCAGCATCTTCGACTATGAAACCCGCAGGATGAGCACCAGTGGCCGCTCTTGCTTCAGTAACTTCAGCAGTAATAGCTGGAGGAGGAAGAATAGTAAGGGCATGTTCCTCATTAAGCTTTCGCAAAAGCTCAACCTTGTCAGCCTCAACTAATCCACCGAACGCAGCAGTGGCAGCATTCACACCATCTATTCGTGCTTGATGAGTAGTTGTATTGGGAACAAGAAGCACTAAGGCATCAAGCAGCGTATTAATTTGGGTATTGGTTTTTATCGGCGCAACATTAGCCTTAGTTCTAGCCCAAGTTATGAACCACTGATGCAAGGCAATAGTTCCCGGAGTATGTATATCCGCGCCAAAGTACGTGGCAGAGGCAACTTTGATCGCTTCTGACAAAGCAAAGGCACGAGGATTGGTTACACCATCCATCACGTCGCCCGCATCCAACCCTAAGGCCGCCTTTACTTGGGTCTCGATGTCTGCATTACGATTAGCATTAACACGTACCCGCACCATATTGATGCTCCTCAAACCGACCATCAGAGTATTCAGCTGGGCGTTTGTAGCAAAATCGTCGTTCACCAAAACATTGTAGATACTTTCGGGGAGATTTGATGCCCCCAGCAGAGTCAAAGTATTTGGCAAACCATTAGCAGGCAAGAAGGCTTCAACTGCAGTTCTGATAGTTGTATACCAAAGCGATTCGTCACCAGCCAACACTGCGGCAGGATCCAAAGCTAGTGCTATTCTAATTGCTCGCTTAATAGCCTCGTCACGTTGAGCTTCGACTCGTTCTTTCAGAGCAAGTCTAAGTTCTGGCATAGCCCGCAACATCTGCTCGTTGCTATATTTTGGAACGCCCGGGGTTCCAGCCGAACCAAAGACAGCATCGTAGATTCCACCATCGAGCAAATCTCCAGGCGAAGCTGGTAGCGCAGAAGCAAGATCAGCAGGTTGTGCTATATTAGCTGCAGTATTGATTGCGGTGATCCAAGCAGCATCACCAGCACCACCCATGGCCGCATTAACTGCCGCCGTTATCCTGGTTAAGCGTGCAGCATGGTCTCTCGGACGAAGATCCATAGCCTCTTTTATTGGTTTTGGAGCCGCAGCATTCGCCCCGATCAAGGCCGCTTTCTGGGCTAGAGTTATCGGCGCAGGACGGCGTCTGATGGCAGAATATACACCTGCATCAAGCCCTGAAGCTGGCAGACTTAAGAAGGCCACGTTGAAATAAACGTCATCCACAATAGCGATTAAAGCCACGCCGAACGCGGGATCAGCCGCGCCATTTGCGTTGATCGCTGCAACAATAGCGGCATCTCGGAGTCCTTTGTTAACTTGGAGAGTATGAGTTCGAAGCTCAAGAATAATCCCGTTCTTTTGTTCCGGGCTTCTCGCTGCAGCATTAATCACATTGAACACATCTTCATCAAGACCTGATTCAGCTGCTAACATTGCAACAATCGGATATTCACCCGGAAGTTGCGCCATAATAATAATAGCAGTTATCAAAGCGGTATCTTCAGGGGTAAAAACAGCAGCTCCCAAAGCTCGCACGTTTCTCACTGCAGCTTCAACTGCTGCCTTTCGTGTAGCAGTGGTAAATTTATGCGCAGGATCCCTAACTGCAGCGAGCACTAGCGGCATTAAAGCATTTCTTTGACCAACGGTTAGTGCAGGATGGGCAGTATTTGCCACGGCACCATGAGTCAGAGGCGCAAGTCCTGAAGCGGCTGGATCCAACAATACATCTGGATGTTCAGCATCTACTGCCGCATTAATCGCGGTCGCATAAGCCGCATCAGTTGCGGCATTGGTAGCTCCGCCATGAGCCAAAACAGCGGCATTAATGGCTGCAATTCTTAAGGGGTTTGGCATACCATGTGCCCTAATAGCATCTTGCACCGCAACCATAAGAGCATTCAACTCTGCATCGCTACGAGTTCCTCTGCCATTTGCGCCTTTTTCAACAATGGCATTGTAAACAGGTTCTTTTGCCAAGCCTGATTTAGCAAAGGTCTTCAAAGAGGCAGTGCCTGGTGGAAGATCTTTATCGGCTTTCAGCTTAGTTTTCAAAGCAGCTCTGATGGCTGCAACATCCATGCCGCCAAGAGCATTTGGAATATCTAAATCATCGATAGCTTCATCGCGCTTTGCGAGGGTGTCATAGGTAGTTTGGTCTTTGAAAATAGCATCAACTGCACCGAGAAGCTTATTGATTTCTTCCATTTTCTTAGGATCATCTTTGGCAATTTTTTGAAAGAGTGCATAGGTTTCAGCACCTATGTCTAACTTGTCTTTCTGGGTCAAAGGCACCACAGGATCGTCTTGATCTGGATCGGGCTTTTTAGTCGAAGGTGTAGGCGTCGTAGACTTAGATTCTTTATCCTTATCCCCACCGCATGATGCTACAAAGAGCGAAAAACTCAATAAAAATAAAAGTTTCATCGTGTTAGAAGCCATAATAATTCATTCCCCTGTTTTAATGTTCTCTATAAAAAGTCTATTTATTTGGGCAATTAACCAGCTATTAATAGACTTTATAGTCAACTTTACTTAAATCAAACACAGCTTATTGTCTTCTTAGCTATTAAACTGTGTTTGAGCACGATTTTTTTCGCGCCTTTTGCCGGTTCAACTTAGCCTAGCAACTCCAAATGACAACCCCGGGTTCTAACTTTATTCCTGGCAGCCATGTCCATATGAAGCTGGATCTGGATTCGCCAGCGGCTTCGGCTAAGGGACTAAAAATATTAGGATGATAGCCCAGCTGGATCTCTTTTCTCGCGCGGGGCCACCATGGCTGCAATCACTAGATCACCGCTCACATTGATGGTGGTTCGGCACATATCAAGAAAGCGATCTACCCCTAAGATCAGACCGATGCCCTCAGGCGGAATACCCACCGATTGCAGCAAGATCATGATCAGCGGCAATGAGCCCCCAGGCACTCCAGCCGTACCCATGCCGGCTAAAATGGAAAATATAACTACCTGAATTTGTTGGGCAAGGGATAAATCGATGCCATAAACCTGCGCCAAAAAGAGTACGGTGATGCCCTCAAAAATGGCAGTACCATTTTGGTTAGCGGTAGCTCCAACGGTGAGGACAAAGCGAGAAATTTGGCTGGGAATAGCAAGTTTGGTTTCAGCGACTTCTAGGGCTTTGGGCAGCGTTGCGTTGGACGATGAGGTACTAAAAGCATAAAGATATACATCGCGGCAATGTTTGAAAAAATGCCAAGGATTGCGTTTTGCCACAAACTTAAGGGCCGCGCTATAGACGACAAACTGCTGAATTAATAAGGCTAAAATGACGGTAAATACGTACAAAAAGAGCGAATATAATATGCCGTGACCAGCTATAAAAACCGTATTAAATACCAAAGCAAAAACGCCAAAAGGAGCAATTGCCATAGCAAAAGTTAAAATTCGCATACAGGCAGCAAAAACTTGTTCGAAGATCGGAATCAAAACATTTTGTTCAGTTCCTTGCCTTCGCGCAACCATGCTCAGAGCGATGCCAAAGATCAAAGCAAAAATCATCAAGGGAATCATTTCGCCGTCAAGGGCTCTAACCGCGCTATCAAGCGGGTTTTTCGGAATCAATTCAATGATAGTTTGGGATATGGATTTGCTATTGGCAACATTCTCGCTGATTTTGGCAATCGTCTTGGTGTTCTCGGATAGACTTTGTTGTTGAGCCTCACTGATGATAAAACCGGTGCCCGGCCGAATGATATTTACCAGCGAGATACCGATAAGTACGGACAGCGTAGAAATAACCAAAGTATAGCCGAGAGTTTTTCGCACCACCTTAGCGATACCGTGGCTCATACCGAGCTCATTGGTAGCGATTACCAAGGCTGAGAAAATAAGTGGCACCACCACCATGAAAATCAATCTCAGAAAAATCTGACCCACGGGTTGTAAAAAGTGGGTGTTAGCAATTTTTAACCAAACGATATCGGAAAAGGGATGAAGCACGACGCCCAAAACCACCGCGGAAATCAGCGCTATAACGAGTTTCTTGTGCTGGGACATTAGTTTGGCTCCAAAAATGATAAAAAACTCATTATTCGGGGATTTTTGGGAATAAGCAAGTGCCGTGCGAAAATGGAAGTGGGGGGTGGGGGCTGCAAGGGAATCTTAGCGGGTGAAAGTTCTTCTGAAAGAGAGCGAAGCGAACGGTGTGCCTATTTTTTCAAGGGGCGTTGTTGCATTATTGCGGCCCATTTCCCCTCAACAACTCCTCGCCCGCTTGCGGGAGAGGCTAGGGAGAGGGTGGAGAAATATAAACGTTATTTTTTATCGATGGGGATTCACTATGTTTTCGTTTCTCCACCCTCTCCCCCGGCCCTCTCCCGCAAGCGGGCGAGGGAGCGTGGTGCATAACTTTTTGCCTCCAAATCTATTTATGCAACAACACCGCTCGCTTCGCTCTCTTTTTTGGAGCAGATATCTATGCTTTAGCCCCTTACATCGCCCTCCGATAAGCCCCCCCCACCTGGAAAAAACTGTCGCTAATTTCTCCGAGCGACGAATATTTCGCCGCTTCCATCAAATGCTCAAAGGTATTTTCCCCAGCTAAAGCCGCTTGTCTCAGGGCTTTCAGAGCACCAACGCGTTCCTCCACAAAAGCCTGCCGCATCACCTTGATTTGCTCTACCTGGATGATTTTCTCTTGCTCACTCGAACGCATCAGTTCGATTTTGGCGTTCTCTTCGTGGACACGTGGCAGAAAAGTATTAACTCCGATAATAGCCAGCTCCCCAGAGTGTTTTTTATGCTCATAATAAAGACTTTCCTCCTGGATGGTGGAGCGCTGGTACATAGTTTCCATGGCCCCTAAAACACCGCCTCTCGCATCTAGTTGGTCAAAAACTTTAAGCACCGCTTCTTCCACTTTTTGGGTGAGATCTTCAATAAAATAAGAACCCTGCCAGGGGTTTTCGTTTTTAGTAAGTCCGAGTTCATGGTTGATTATCATCTGAATAGCGACGGCGCGGCGTACTGAATCTTCGGTGGGAGTGGTGATTGCCTCATCGTAGGCATTGGTGTGGAGAGAATTGCAGTGGTCGGCGATGGCGTAGAGAGCTTGTAAAGTGGTGCGGATATCGTTGAAGGCCATTTCTTGGGCGTGCAGCGAGCGGCCTGAGGTTTGGATATGGTATTTGAGTTTTTGGCTGCGTTCATCCGCGCCATAGATATTTTTTAAAGCGATGGCCCAAATGCGCCGTGCCACCCGGCCGATTACTGCATATTCCGGGTCCACACCGTTGGAGAAAAAGAAGCTGAAATTCCTGGCAAAATCATCCACCGCCATGCCGCGGGACCGATAATATTCGAGCAAGGTGAAACCGTTCGCCAAGGTAAAAGCCAGCTGGGAAATAGGATTCGCACCGGCTTCGGCGATGTGGTAGCCGCTAATACTCACGCTGTAAAAATTATGAATATGCTTTTTGATGAAATATTCTTGGCAATCACCCATCATGCGCAGGGAAAAATCTACTGAATAAATGCAGGTGTTTTGGGCTTGTTCTTCTTTAAGAATATCGGCCTGAATAGTGCCCCGAATATTTCTCAAAACGTGAGCTTTAACCCGCTCATAAAATTCGGGCTCGACTATTTCGCTCGACGGCAAACCTAAGAATCCCAAGCCATTACCGTTATGACCCGCAGGAAGGCTCGTTGCCCGATAGGTGGGCCTGGTCAGTTTTTTAGATAAAAACCAATCATCGATGCGTTTTTTCGTCTCCTCCCATCGGCCTTGTTTTTTTAGCTGCGCTTCCACCTCAAAATCGATAGCGGCATTGAAAAAGAAGGCGAGCATGGTGGGAGCTGGGCCGTTGATAGTCATTGATACCGAGGTTTTCGCGTCGATCAAATCAAAGCCTGAATAAAGTCGTTTCGCATCATCCAAGGAACACACTGAAACGCCGGCATTGCCTACTTTGCCGTAGATGTCAGGCCTCAGATCGGGATCTTGGCCATAGAGCGTGACGGAATCAAAAGCGGTGGAAAGGCGCGTGGCATTGTGACCTTGGCTCAAATAATGAAAGCGTCTATTGGTGCGTTCAGGCGAGCCCTCACCGGCAAACATGCGCGTTGGATCTTCGCCTTCACGTTTAAAGGGAAAAACTCCGGCGGTAAAAGGAAAAAATCCCGCCAAATTCTCCAAACCAACAAAGCGTGCCGCATCCCCTCGCCTCGTGATGGGTGGCGCTTGGATTTTATGAATCTGGATATGAGACAGCGATTCATAGCTATTGTTTACGCTGATACTACGGCCGCGTACTTGATAGTTGAGCTCTTTTTCTTGATAGCGAACTTTCTCCTTAAAAAACTGCTCCACCGCCCCAGCCATGCTCTGATCTAGCTGGGCTTCTAGCTTCGATTTTTTATCTTGCAAAAGCTCCCGAGTTTTAGGGTCATCGATATCTCGCTCTGTGCTTTCCAAAGCATCGATACGATCGAGCAGTTCAGCTTGTTCGCGAACTTGCTGATGATGCTCCCGAACTGTATCCGCCACTTGTGATAAATAACGCGAACGTTTCTTCGGAATAAGCGGGCGCGAAGCCGGCTCGCCTTCAAGCAAGGGTTCATAGTGCCAGGATTTTTCGGGTGCCAGCTCTTCTAATAATCCCACCAGGCGATTAAACAGACGATTGGTGCCTAAATCTCCGAAAATATGAGCACTGGTGCCAAAAACCGGCATGCTTTCAACGTTTTTGTCGAATAAACGATGATTTCGTTGATAAGTTTTGGCCACGTCACGCAAGGCATCAAGGCTGCCTGCTTTATCGAATTTATTGATTACCACCAAGCGCGCAAAATCGAGCATATCGATCTTTTCTAGCTGGCTTTGGGCCCCATATTCCGGGGTCATGACATAGATTGCGGCATCCACCAATTCTTTGATGCTGCTATCACTTTGTCCAATGCCAGCGCTTTCTAAAATCACCACATCAAAATCGAGCAGCGATAGATAACTCAAAACATCCCGAGCATTGCGAGCGATGGAGAGATTGGCCTCCCGCGTGGCCATGGAACGGACAAAAACGCGGTCATCATCGGCGGTATTTAAGCGAATACGGTCACCGAGCAAAGCCCCGCCACTCTTGATTTTGGTAGGATCGACACTTAAAATCGCTACTTTTTTATCGGGAAAACTCGCCAAAAACCGCAAGATTATTTCGTCGATTAATGAGCTTTTGCCGGCACCACCAGTGCCGGTGATCCCAAGGATAGGCGCGCGTTTTTTCCTTGTTTGCTCTTTGAGCTGGGCTAAGATGGCAGCCTTGGCCGCAGCGTAGTCAGGATTCTTTTCACTATCACCACCAAGTTCCAGCGTGCTGATCGTTCTCGCTATTTCCGCGACACTCGGTTTATCAAGATTCAACGTTTTAATCGGAGCTGAAGAATAGTGGTCACACGATGAAAGCATGTGCTCAATCATGCCCACGAGGCCCATTTTTTGCCCATCCTGCGGCGAGAAAATTTTCTTGATACCTTGGCCTTCTAAAACGGCAATTTCCTCCGGAACAATCACACCCCCGCCCCCGCCAAAGATCTGAATATGGGGCGCCTGATAAGCCTTCAATAAATCGAGCATGTAGCTAAAATATTCAATGTGCCCGCCCTGATAACTAGAAATAGCGATGCCCTGCACATCCTCTTCCACCGCAGCCTTGATAACACTTTTCACGGAACGATTATGACCCAAATGAATCACTTCCGCCCCTTCCGATTGTAAAATCCGCCGCATTACGTGGATAGCCGCATCATGTCCATCGAACAAAGATGCAGCGCTGATAAAACGAACATGGTGTGTGAGCTTCATAGCTTAGTCTCGGGCTCATATTTTTTAAGAGTTTAGCATAGGAGTTAAACCAGCAATTGCTAGCTGGATTTGCTTAAAAATATTTAGACTTCCGATGAAAAATTATGGGTGTGTAGTTCTCAAAAAGCAATAATCCTATTTCTTATTTGCCAACGGCAAAAAACGTTGTCAGCCTAGGGTGACCGAGCGCCAAAGGCGCGACCGAACCCTAGGATCTCGCGACCGAACCCTAGGATCTAAAGAAGCGCCAGACCCAAATATATTTTTCTTTAAAAAATAAGGCTCAGTAAAGATTCAGCCCTGATTCGGCCCCATTTCCTCGCGTTCCGACCCTAGGGTTCGGTCGCGCCTTTGGCGCTCGGTCACCCTAGGCTGACAACGTTTTTTGCCGTTGGCAAATAAGAAATAAGATTAATGCTTTCTGGAAATTCACAGCTCTGTTTGGTTAAATTTTCACACCACGTAAATTCAAGTCTGCAAAGCCAACAAAAACTCCATATTGCCCTTCGCCCCCAAAATCGGACTTGCCTCGACCCCTCGCACCTGTAGGCCCAAATGAACAGCGAAGCTAACCACTTTGTCCACCGCCGCTTGGCGGGCAAGCGGATCAACCACGATGCCGCCCGGGCCGATGTTATCGCGAGATACTTCAAATTGGGGTTTAACGAGGGCATAAATGGCCGCGTTTTTGGCGGCGAGCTCAACTACGCGTGGGAGAATTTTCTCGAGGGAAATGAAGCTCACATCGATCACAACCACGCTCACGGGTTCGCTCAAAATACTTGGATCCAGATCCAAAATATGAGTCCGTTCAAGATTGACCACGCGTTCATCGATGCGCAATTTATGGGCGAGCTGCCCATAGCCTACATCAATGGCATAGACTTTTTTGGCGCCGAAATTAAGCAATACTTCGCTAAAACCGCCCGTGGATGCTCCCACGTCCATGCACACGGCGCCGCTCACGGCCGTGGGCCAAAGTTTTAGGGCATGCTCAAGCTTCAGACCTCCGCGGGAAACGAAGGGATGTTCGTGGCCACGAAGACGAATAGTAACGTCGGAGGAAAATTTAGTCCCAGGTTTATCTACCCGCTGCTCATTCACAATAACCTCGCCCGCCATGATGCGAGCGCGAGCGCTTTGGAGAGTATCTAGCACGCGGCGGTCAATGAGCAGTTGATCGAGCGCAACTTTGGCGGGCTTTTTAACCATGGTTATTTTCCGATGCAAAATTCGCTGAATATTTTATCCAGCACATTTTCCGATAAATCGGTGCCAAATAATCGATCGAAAGCGAGACCAGCCGCGCGAAGTTCAGAAGTAATTACCTCGTCTACTAAGCCCATTTTTAGGGCATGGTGGGCCTCAACGAGACCTTCCAAGGCAAGGCTGATTTCGTCGCGTTGACGAGCGCGTGTAATAAAAATTTCACTCGGCAACTGTGCATCTCCAATGACGATCTTTTTTAGTCTCGCCTTGAGTTCATTCAAGCCTTGCGCATGTTTGGCCGAAATAGTGATAGCAGGATTTTCGTTAATTTTTGGCACCAAGTCCGCTTTATTGAGCACATGAATAATCGGAACACTGCTATTTTTAAGTCTCTCTCGGATGGTCGGATCTTGAAAAGGCAAAGGCTCAGTCGCATCAGCCAGCCACATGATGGCGTGGGCTTTTTCAAGCTCTTGAAAAGCCTTGTTAATACCGATTTGCTCCACCTCGTTTTTTTCGTCCACCGTGCGAATACCAGCCACATCAACCATCACCACGGGCACACCGTCGAGATCGATGCGGGCCTCGATCACATCGCGGGTAGTACCGGCGCTATTGTGCACAATCGCTCTTTCTTCGCCGCATAACTGATTGAGCAAAGTGGATTTACCGGCGTTTGGCAAACCGCAAATAACGATGCGCGCGCCTTCATGAAGCTTAATGCCATAAGTCGCGCTGCTAAGAAGGTTTTTTAAAAGCTCAATGCCTTCACCTAGGCGTGCGAGCAAATGTTCCTTGTCATAACCACCCAGTTCTTCATCGGGAAAATCCATACGCGCTTCGATTTCAGCAAGCACCGAGATGAGCATTTCCTGCACTGAAATGGTTTTTTGGGCGAGGCCGCCTTTGACCCCTTGCAAAGCGGCATCCTTGGCGGCCGAAGTTTGGGCGTGAATGAGGTCGGCAATACTTTCGGCTTGGGCTAAATCGATTTTGCCATTTAAGAGGGCCCGCATAGAAAACTCGCCCGGCTTCGCGAGCCGCGCTCCGAGCGCGCACAAGAGACCTAAAATTTGATCGATAATAATGGGATTGCCATGACAATGAATTTCCGCGCTATTTTCACCGGTAAAACTCCGAGATCCCTCAAAAATAAGCGCCATGACGTCGTCAATCTGCTGACCATGTTGGTCAATCACCAATCCATGCATGGCACGGCCAGGCCTGATTTCACCTTTTTTAGAAAAAATCTTGCCAAATATGGTTAAAGACTCAGGCCCCGACATGCGCACAATGGCAATAGCACCGCATCCGTGGGCGGTGGAGAGTGCACAAATAGTATCTTCGCAGGATATATCCAGAGACATTTATGATGCCCGCTCGGCGCGTTTTATTTCTACCGCCAAAAGCCCGATGGCCGCAGGGGTAATGCCCTGAATGCGGGAGGCTTGCCCTAGCGTTTTGGGCCTAAACGTCTTTAGTTTTTCAAAAATTTCGTTACTTAAACCTGGCGATTGGCGCTCAAATAAGTGTTCGGGAATGCCTGCATTCTCTAAGGCCCGTTGTTTTTCTTGCGTGAGCTCAGCGCGCTTAATATAGCCTTCATATTTAAGCTCAATCGAAGCTCTGATGAGCACACGAGTATCACTCACTTGGCAATCCTCAGGCAAAAGCGGCAAAACAGCGCTTTCTGAGATCTCCGGGCGGCGAATTAACTGGGCAAGTTTGGTTTTGGCGACAATCGGAGCAGATCCCAAACCAGTCAAAATACCATTGACTGTTTCGCTAGGTTCAATCAATAAATCTGCCATTTTCGCCATTACAGAACTCACCTCATTTTCAAAGGCTTTCATGCGTCCATAACGAGCCTGCGGCAAAAGGCCAATGCGATCGCCTTCATCCATAAGGCGGGCATAAGTGTTATCATCTCGCAGGGTCAAGCGGTGCTCAGCGCGTGAAGTAAACATGCGATAGGGCTCGGTGGTGCCTTTGGTGATTAAATCATCGATGAGCACGCCCATATAAGCTTGATCACGACGCAGCATCAAAGGCGCCTCGCCTTTCATCGAAAGGGCCGCGTTTATTCCTGCCATCAGGCCTTGAGCGGCGGCTTCTTCATAGCCGGTGGTGCCATTGATTTGGCCGGCCAAATAAAGTCCACTGACTTTTTTTACTTCAAGCGTGGCATAGAGTTCGGTGGGGTCAACATAATCATAATCCACGGCATATCCCCAGCGCGTGACCTCGACATTCTCCAATCCCTTCATGGTTCGCAAAAATTTAATCTGGACTGAAGGGGGCAGCGACGTCGACAAGCCATTGGGATAATATTCATGAGTATCGAGACCATGAGGCTCTAAAAATACCAAGTGAGACTCTTTTTCGCGAAAGCGAATAACTTTGTCCTCGATACTCGGGCAATAACGAGGGCCCCGGGCAGGAAGCTGGCCGTTGTAAATCGGAGCGATTCCCTCGGTGATACCATCGCTAATGCTTTGATGGGTACGCTCATTGGTATGAGTGATGCGACACGAAACTTGGGGCAGAGGCGGGAGCTCATTTTCAAAAGCGAAGCGCGGCGCAGGAAGTTCAGGCAATTGCTCGTCGAGAACCTCCATATTGATGGTTCGTCCATCAAGCCTCGGACAAGTGCCCGTCTTAAGACGACCTAGACGCAAACCATGTTCCATTAAAGAATGCGATAAGCCCCGCTGCGGAGCCTCGCCTGCACGCCCACCCTCGCTAATATCAGTTCCCAAATGAAGCTTGCCACCCAAAAAAGTGCCCGTGGTGATGATTACTTTCTCGGCCCTGATCATCCCGCTGTGGCGCGTCTGAACACCAGCTATACGACCATTTTCGCTAACAATAGCGACGACATCGTCTTGACGCACCTGTAAATTGTCGGCGGTCATAACCACTTTGTGCATGTATTGGCGATAGCGCTCCATGTCGCTTTGACAACGCACGGCCTGCACTGCCGGCCCGCGAGAAGCGTTGAGCACACGAAAATGAATACCGGTGGCATCAGCTGCCTTCGCCATTTCACCGCCCAGCGCATCTATCTCGCGCACCAAATGCCCTTTGCCCACGCCGCCGATGGCGGGGTTACAGCTCATGGCGCCAATCCGGTCAATCATGCCCGTGATGAGCAAAGTGGGGATTCCCATCCGAGCACTCGCTAGTGCGGCCTCGATGCCGGCGTGACCGCCCCCGATGATTATAATTTTTGCCATTTCTCATTTACCTAAAGTTCTAAAGAATTGTTAATATTAATGCCCACTCACCACTTCCCGAGGCTGAGCACTGGGCGGAGCAGGAACATTGCCGCTCACCGTAAAAGCGTTATCGGTAAATCCAAAATAGTTAAGGGTCTTAAGCGCTGCGGGAATCGATATGGTTGCAGTCGTTGTAGGGGGATTAAACGCGCCTGACACGGTATTATCTTGCAAAATTATCGGTCCAGCCATTTGCACCGGCACCAGGGCCAAAGGATCCAGCAGCATGTGCACGCCCACTTGGCCATCTCTATAGGCGGGATTGATAGCAGGCAAGGGATCAACAGTTCTATCATTGAAACTAAGCGCTGCGGCCCAGGAAGAACCTATTTGAGCGTTGAGAACTTTGTTGGCAAAGAAATTGCTTTCTCTTACCTCTAAACTATTCATAGAATGCAGATAAACGCCAGCTGAACCCTTCGTCACCAATGCCACCCCTTCCGCTTCGCATTCCTGGACACTTGACCTTGCGATAAGGAGGATTCGGGGATCATTAGCCGTAGCGCTGCCCCCTAGATAAAGCCCACCAGCATTGCCGTTCTCAGCCCGACCTTTGTGGATGATAGAATCCCGTACCTCCATGACGCGCTGTAAATTGGTGACTAACATGGTGCCACCTGTCGCAGCTCGATTATCAGAGAAGGCCATTTTATCCACGCTAATACTTCCAGCATTGTTAATGAAAAACGCGCCGCCCACATTGGTGGCCTTATTCGCCTCGATTAGGAAAAAGCCCCGCTTTTCAAGCAGCGGATCGCTCCCATTTAAAGTATCGAGAGTATTAGCAGCAAGAGTCTGGCCGACGGGATAAACGCGGGCGCCATCGAGACGAGTTCGGGGATCTTTTAGATATTCAATAGGTTGAAGACCCGCCGCATCAAGGTTATCGTTGTGATATAAATTAAATTCGTTGCCTTCCATGTCACCAAGATATACCGCACCACCACTAATTGAAGCGCTATTACCATACATAAGCGAGGATTTTAATCCCACGTTCCCGCCCATGGCACCGACGTGGAGAGCACCGCCCGATCCTGCACCTGCAGAATTTGACAGCCAGGCTTGGTTGGCAATGGTGAGAGTGCCTTCAATCCTATCGAAGAAGAAAGCGCCGCCGCTTCCTGCGGCCGTGTTGTTGGTTATTTTTGCAATATCCTCAAGAAGCGGATTCGGCACACCACTCACTCTCGCAATCACCGCCAAGTGGAGATTTTTTAAAGAAGCTTCTGGATTTTTTATAGTTACATCATGGAGCACACGACCAAAACAAAAGGCACCACCGTCGCCATTGATAGTTGAATTATTGGAAAGCTCTACGCCGTCGCATTCCACCGTGTCAACATCCCCAACCAAACTCATGGCCCCGCCAGCAGTATGCGATTGATTAGCTAAAAACTTGGCATCCCTCATCTCGACAATATGTGGGGCCTGAGCAATATAAACCGCGCCGCCACGAGCGCCCACTTGCAGGGCTTTATTGCCCTCGAAAACGCTTTTAAAGGAAAAACCTAGAGCTGAATTTGGGCCCCCGGGATGAAATCCTAAATGGAGCGCTCCGCCATGTCGATCGGATTTATTATTGCGAAATAAAATTTCATGCCCATCGACACCTCTTAGATAAAAAGTGTTAAGAAAAGCGTCGCTATAAAAAGCACCGCCCGGCCCTACGGCTTCATTGTCGATAAACTCAGTGCCATTTTTAATTACAACCGCAGCTCCTTGATGAAAGAGCAGATTTCGTGCCGCGGCAATATTTTCAAAGGCCCCATAAATGGCCCCGCCTTTACCTAAATCACCTAGATCTTTGACCGCTTTATTGTCTATAAAATGGGCATTTTCAATTTCTAGCTCAAACACATCTTGGATACAAAGAGCGCCGCCCCTTTCCAAGGCGCGATTGCCGCTAAAACGCGCATCATTATTCACCACCAGCTTGGCGGAAGCATCGCTTGCTGCCAAATTTAGGGAATCGCTTTGATAGTGAATAGCGCCGCCCCGGCGGACAACAGGAATATTTCGCGTAGGCTTGGCTAAGCCATTATTTTTGTAGTTTCCACCATCGATGACTGTATCGGGCGCGAGCAACATATAGGCGCAGCCCCCAAAGAATCCTGCGGAATTTTCATCGCAAAAGAGATTTTTCATGGGCATAGGCCCTGGGGTGAGGAGATTTTCTCCCCGAGATTGCATCACATGCAAGGCGCCGCCGGATTCTAAAGCGCTATTATTTCTGTATCGAATATCGGCGTGGGCCGAGAAATGATTATTATAAAGAAAAGCCGCGCCACCAGCCACTGCACTGTTGCCATTAAAGGTGACCGTTTCCATGGTCACATGGTCACTGCCCCAAATATAAGTCCCGCCCCCCCGATCGATGGCCTCATTCCAAGCAATGACGCTCTCTTCACCGAGCCATAAGCCACTGACCCCCGAAGCCAATAAGCCCGCTCCCGAGGCAACATCACGGTGTTCGGCAATGGTGGTTTTTAAAATCTTGATGCGCTGGACCAAGTTCCGAGCATCCGAGGCCAAAAAAATTCCTGCCCCACTACCGCTTCGGGCGAGGGTATTTTTATCAATCTTGACACCATGCAAACTGATCATGTGGGCAGTGCCGCGGATCATGAGCCCACCGCCTCGCTCAAGGGCAGAGTTTGCAGAAATAGAACCATCTTTTATGGCCACTAATTCGACATCGCCAAACAAAGCGATCCCACCACCACCTTGATCAATATCCCCGGCGAGGGCTTTGTTATTGTGGATTTTGCAATTGTCTAAACTAAATCTAGGCGCAGGAAACAGCTCAGAGTTTTCCGTCCATAAAGGCAGAGCCTCGGTGGCGCCGCTATTGAATATGGCTATGGCGCCACCGGATCCGAGAGCTTGGTTATTTTGCACGAAGAGTTTTTTAAGTTCGATCCGAGAAAGCCCATGGCCTGCCATGGCAATGGCGCCTCCGTGATTGACCGCCTGGTTTTTTGTGAAGGTGCTGTAATGGTCACCCAAAAGTGCATTTTCATAAATTCTTATCCCTCGAGGACCGCTAAGGCCTTCTTGCTCGCCATTCCATTTTTCACTGGCAATATAAACCGCTCCCCCCATGCCCGTGAAGCGTTGCAAAGCGCCACCAATCGCAGTGCCCAAGGGATGAATGAGGCCTGCGCCAATGGGAAGTAGGCCTTTTCCGAGGGCATGGGATGAACTCACCTCAATGCCATCAAAGCTAATCTCAGCCGCGTTTTCTGCGATATAAAGCGCACCACCATTTTCATCGGCCATACAGCCTGAAAATTTCGCGTCGCTAAAAGTAATATTCTCGGCCGATTGAGCGATGGCCACACAGCCACCGTTAAATTTAGCGCGGCTGTTTTTAAAATTAAGAGCAGTGAGATGAATGTCCTGGGCACTCCCCCTGATGGCTAAAGCACCGCCCGTTTTCTTATGAAAATCAAGTTCGGGATCGCTTAAATTTGAGCCCTGAGCAAAGCCCCCAGTCACGGTAAAATCACTGATGTGGATATCTCGTACGCTCTTATCGCCGCGGTCGCCCGCTATTAAAATCACGTGGTTACTTTTCATTTCACCGTCGAGAATAGTTTCTCGCTTTAAATTACCGCTAGGGTTCGTGATGCGGTTATAAGCAATCTCTAAACAGCGATCTTCGGGCTGATAGCCACCTTTTAAGTGGATATTTTTCATATTATCGCCCTGGATACCGATAAACCGCACAAGACTCTCATGCTCCCCGAGGCCCACGGCTCCAGAGGCTTTAATCGCGCGATCCTCATGGGAAAAACTATAAGTCCCGCCCGCGACCAGAATATAAATAGGGGTATTCGCCAAAGAACTGGCGCTTCGTAAAAGTTCGTGGCGGACATCAAAAGCCCGCTTGAGCCCGAGCGCAACGCCATTAATCGCGTGCTCCCAGGATGAGCCATCCCCGGGACGCGCCACCTTGAGATCGACATAAATGGGAATGCCCGTGCTTTTACTATTCATTTCCCCGAGGTCGGTACAAATCAAATTTTCAATCCCCGGCTCTTCTTCGCTCGGATCCACCGGCCTTATCCTCGGCTCAGACTTTTTTATCTCTAGAGCTGAACTTTCCATATCAACTACGACAACCGGGATGCCACGTTCCCCAATCCTCATTAATTCATCAACGCAAGCCAAGTTAAGCACCAATAAAAAAACTGGTGCAATCGATATTAAATATCTACTATTGCTAAACATAATGGCCTGCATCAATTATAAAAACTACTGTTCTTCGTTCTAGCAAATCAGCAGGCTTGGTCAAGGCGGCATCTAAGCGCCTCAGCGTTGAGCGAAAAGCTATTTTTAGCTTAATTTCTTATAAATCCACACACGATTTTCCGCCTGATTTATTGGTGAAATCGTTTACAACATCTTTAAGAGTTTCATAAAATCTCTTGCTAAAAACGAGGGCATATTTTTTATCTTTCAAAAATCGGTAGATAGGAGCCGTAGAGCCGATACCAAAAGTTAAATCGGGTTTAGCGCCATATTTTTTCTGGATTTGGTTAAAAAATTCCTCAATGTTTTTATGGCGTTGGTCGGGGCAAATCAGCTGCTCACTCGTATAAAATTCAAGCTCAGGCACATGGCGAGCCCCGAGCATGACAAAAATGCGATTATGCTTCGCCATGGCCCTCTTTAGGGATTTTTCCACCATGTAGACGTTGCGTTCAACGAGAGATTCCCTTCTCGTCATATCCCAGCCGAAAAAGGGCATGGCTTTTGACGAATAAGGCGCCAATACCCAGTATCCGGAGCTGTTGATATAGCTCAATTGCCCCGTACTTTCGCGAAATTTGGTGGCGAGATTTTGCAAACTTTGTTCAAAGCCCCGAGGCGAATAATTAGTTTTCTGGCTCTGGCTTTGCTCGGCGGCGAGAATTTCCATGGTCTTTTGCGAGAAAAATTCCCAAGAACTTTGCTCGAGCGATTCAAGACTCTCGTCTAAAATAATAAAAGGCTTGTTTTTTTGCTTCTCTTTAGCAATCAGCAACAATTGCACCAACTGACTGCCTGGGTCATCATGAACCTCGGGTAACAACACCACCTGAGCGTCTGATAAAGAGGCGTTTCCCATGACTACTAGGGGGCCTAGTTCCTTCAAATAGGTCCCTGGATCATTGGTTTGCGCGGCAATGGCTTTGAGGCGCGCGACCTGGTTTGAAGCATCATTCGCCAAGGCCTTGAGATGGCTGGCGAATATAATGAAGACCAATAAAAATTTCATTGTAGAGTCCCGCGCATTTTATCTAAATATGGTTGCGCCTAATGTAGGAACTTAGGACTCTTCATGCAGGTTTTAATCGATCGTGCGGCGATTTGCTTGAGAATTGGCCAGCAGCTCGGACAATAAAGGATCAAAAATTCCTTCACGGGTAGTAATTCTCAAATGAATTCGCCTTGCTGATGGACCAAAGCGCTTAAGTTTTCGCTGATCGAGGAAATTTTGCACAGGATGGCGAACCCACTTGTTGGAGAGGCCGCGCGCGAATTTTCGAATTAGTTCGTCATAAACTTCATATAAATCTGCTTCATTTGAGTTCTCAAATGCCTCGACATAGCCCAATAATAGGCTCTGCCATAAGCCATGCCAAGTGATATCGTCGATACCAAAATCGTCATTAACCAACATTTTTCGAGCGAAGCGATGAGCAATGGTTTTGACACTATGCAGCAAATAAAGGTCAACAATATCGTTAACGCCCGATGTCCTATGATCCAGCGACATGGCGAAAGTTTCATTATCGATCAAGGTAAGCTCTTCGGTCGTGGCATCATAAAAAATATTTTGTGCGTGAAAATCACCATGAATATAAGTTTTTCCGATTTTAACGTCGCTATCTTTTTTAATAATCGCATTTTTTTGATGCAGTTTTGACATAGAAAAACCGACCCGATAAAAAACTCGTTGCATCTTTTTATATTCGACGCTTTGAGCAATCTCTTCCCGTGTCAAAAATTCTATTTCCTGGCCAAAATCCGCTAAAATGCTGTGTAAACTTCTTCCCCTTGCTGTCTGCAAAAGCGAAAAATAACGTTTTTTCCCATGGGTTTTGAATAAAAAATGCAGATCTTCAAACGTTATACGCGCCATCAGGTGGCTTGCAGGCTCACGCGTGGCCATCATGAGTTCCTTGGTGGGAACTTTTTCAGCAGACAAAGCCGATTTTTTTATGCGATCAAGATGAGCGATTTCCGCTTTACCCTTTTTGGTTTCTTTCAATATATAAAGCGGCCGCCAATCATCTAGGCCAGCTGCCAAACAATTGTGATTATAGCTGATGGCAAAAAGCTGCCCGCTGTGCACACCTTTCGCGTTTTCACCAAGAGTCTTAGCGGTGAAACACTGGCGAGCCAAGGTCCAATCCATCAAAGCATCCGGCAGGTCGAGCTGGCCCTCCCGAATCAAGGCTCCCATAATCTCGATAACAAAGCGATCGGTGAGAACGCCATCTTTAGGCAGCATAGGAGCTTTCGGCAATTTATCGAGATTGATTATGCCTAAGGAAGAAGAAGAGCTAGCGCATAGCCCGGCGCTCAAACCCAAGTGCATTAAAATCACAATCAGATGTTTCATCGCTTCTCCTTGCTTAAAAGCCCCAAGGAGTGTATCCGCGAAAATTTTGCTTTGGCTGGTGTAAATGGATTTTATGAAAGGCTAGATTCAGCATCTTTGGCAGGCAAAACTTTTGCCTGCCGAAGGAGAAACCGTCATTCCGGGCTTGACCGGCGTTGTCCCATAAATGTGGACCATTTTACCTCAACAACTCCTCGCCCGCTTGCGGGAGAGGCTAGGGAGAGGGGGCGTGGGGCATAATCGTACCCCTACCCTAAGGCTCAAGATACGTAAAAGTCCGTCGCTGGAAATTCCTAAGCACCCATTCTTTCCCCTTGTGACTCACCACATATTCCGGCAGCAGCGGAATTTTGCCGCCGCCCCCTGGCGCATCTACCACGAAGGTTGGGACCGCCAAACCTGAAGTATGGCCTCGCAATTTTTCCATAATATCGAGGCCAGTCTGAATGTCGGTCCGAAAATGGCTGATGCCTTGAGATAAGTCGCACTGGTAGATGTAATAAGGTCTCACCCGCATGAGAAGCAATCGATGGTTGAGCTCTTTCACAATCCGATAATCGTCGTTTACCCCTTTTAAAAGCACCATCTGATTGCCGATAACACAGCCGGCATCGGCGATTTTGCGACAGGCATCGAGCGCTTCGGCAGTGCATTCCTTGGGGTGATTAAAGTGAGTATTTACGAAAACTGGTTGGTGTTGCTTGAGCATGTAGACAAAATCGTTGGTAACTCGTTGTGGCAAGGTCACTAAATTTCTCGTGCCCATACGAAAAATTTCCACGTGAGGAATGGCCCGTAAACGGCCTAAAATATAATCAAGCCGCTCATCGGAGAGCGATAAAGGATCGCCGCCAGAAATAACAATATCGCGAATGGTTTTATTGCGCGCAATATAATCAATGGCCACTTCGATTTGCTCTTTCGGAGCCATAGTTGATGGATCGGAAACTTTGCGTTTACGCGTGCAATGACGGCAATAAACTGGACAGTTGTGGGTGGTATAAAATAAAACCCGATCAGGATAGCGATGAGTAATGCCGGGCACCGGCATATCCGCTTCTTCGCCTAATGGATCCTCCAAGTCTGATGGCAAAATATCGAGCTCTCCGATTTGCGGCACGGCTTGTAATCGGATTGGGCAGTTTGGATTGTCTTTATCCATGAGAGCCGCATAATAGGGCGTAATACCCATATGAAACATGGCGTCAGATTTTTCGAAAGCAAGTTTTTCGTCTGCACTCACGTTGAGCACGCCGTCGAGCTGCTCAATGCGCCGAAAGCGTTTTCGTTGTTGCCATCGCCAATCATCCCAATCTTCTTTGGCGATGGGACCCAAAGCGGCTTCAATACGGCTGACCGGGGCGTGGCGGAAACGATCGTAGAAATGAGATGGTATGGGCTTTATTTGACCAGGACCGGTACCAATATCCGAGGCATTTCTGGTAGCCTCCGGTGCGTCAAAAACAAATCTAACATCCAAGCCCCCATGAGCTTCATGGGAAATACACGATTTTTTTGAACCGAGACTTGAATCCTCGTGCTTGGATTCTTCAAAGTTTGGCATATGTTCCCCCATACCGGTTTCTAGAGCAGCTGCAACTATAGTAGCGGTTGCCACCAGAATTTTTTGAGTCCTAATGATTATTGTTCATCCCGCTGCTTATTGGTGCGATGATTTAGGCAAAGTGAGCAAATATTTGATGGAGCTTCAGCGTGGGCAATTTTGATCTCAGCGTAAAACTTGCGGAATCTTTACACGGCGGCTCAAGCCTGTTGCCGCTATTGCTTACTCTCCTGGCCGGCTTTTTAAGCGCGCTTTCACCTTGCGTGTACCCGCTGATCCCGATCACCTTGAGCGTCATGGGTGCGCGACGCTACGATAGCCGCCTGCAAGGCTTCTTGGTGGCCGGGGCTTATGTCTTTGGTATGAGCCTCATTTACAGCGTACTTGGTGCTCTTTTTGCTTATCTAGGATTGGTAGTAGGCTCGCTCATGCAAAGTCCCGCGATGTTATTGATCATCGCCAGCGTCTTTTTATTGATGGCGCTCAGCATGTTTGGTGCGATAAATCTGGTGCTTCCGTCGAGGATAATGGATAAACTCGGAGCTTTAGGAGGCCAAGGCATTAAAGGCGCCTTCTTGATGGGTTTGGTGGCAGGCCTTATTGCAGCTCCTTGCACCGGTCCTGTGCTTGGTTTCATTCTGACTCTCATTGCCACTGAGCAAAATATTGCGCTCGGCCTCGCGCTCATGTTTTCATTTTCCCTAGGCATGGGTTTTCCTTTTTTGATTTTAGGAACCTTCTCATCCCTTATCACCCGGCTCCCAAAATCCGGAGCATGGATGGACCGCATCAAATTCATACTGGGCGCCCTCATGATCGGGGCCGCAATCTATTACGCCGCGCTTGCTTCCACCGGCCTTTCGAAGATCCTCACCGTTTTTGGCCAAATGGGAAGCCTCGCGTTGGTCGTCAATCTGCTTTTAGGAGCCATCTTGTTGGTCGCCCAAGCCCCTTTTGCTCAGCGAGCTTTTTCTCAACTTGCTCCGAAAATCATAGGTGCTGCTTTAGTCGCTTTGAGTCTGGCCGCCTTGTTAAACTCCAGTGAAGAGCCTGCCCCGCAGGTGCTGGAAAGTGAGCTCGCTTGGCATGTAATCGATCATAAATCTGGTCCTAAAGCCTTCGATGCCTTTCTTATCGACGCTAAAAAGTCAGGCTCTAAAGTCATGATCGATTTTTATGCGGATTGGTGTGTGGCGTGTCGTAAACTGTCGAGCATCACTTTTAAGGATCCCGAAGTGCTCGCTGCTTTGAGAAATTATTATTTAATCAAGGTGGATGCTAGTTCAGGGAGCGAAAATGTCGCTAATATTGAACAACGCTTTCACGTCACAGGTCTTCCCACTTTGGTCTTTTTAGATGAGGCGGGGCTTTATCTGCACCAATCAACCATTTTAGGTTTCGTCGAACCGAAAGTATTTTTGAAACGCTTAGCCGATTAGCCATAGTTTAGGGCAAATAACAGTATCTAATAATGTGATCAAATCTAATCTTAGCTGCTCAAAT
>CAYJDW010000030.1:0-27764 GCA_964368985.1 uncultured Myxococcales bacterium
TAAAAGTTGGCATTGAAAGAGAGGGTGCATAATGATCAAATCGCCCATCAGAAAACTCAATAAACGCCTTATTTATCTGTGCTTGATGGGGAGTGCGCTTGTTGCAGTTCCTTTGCTCATCATACCCATGGCCCATGCAGATAAATCCAAAGAAGAGGGTGTGCCGCATAATCCTGCGCAAGCCTTTACGGGTGGAACCGATGATGCCTTTGCCCTATCAGGCACGGAACGTTTCCCCAAAGATTATGGAGCCATTAAAGGCTTTGAAAAAGAAATAGGTCAAGAAAAATCTGATTCAGAAACCGATCCATTTGCCATAGCCTTCGATAAGTTGGGAAAGCTCGACAAAAGAGCATCTCGAGAAGAAAGCGATTCCATGGCTTTGGCTGAACATCCCAGTGATAATCCATTGCAAGAAGTGCGTAAAACCGAGCAAAAACGAAGGGCTCAAGAGCATTACGATGCCATGCGCTCGGATATCTTATTTGCGAATAATAAGCAGACCAATGAGGAAAAAAGCAGCCATCGCAACACAAACTCGTTGATGAGCGCTGTGGAGCGCTCCTTAGAGCTTGCCGAAAATCATCTCAACCAAGGCCCACCGCCAAACGATATGTTTTTCAGCAAGAACACTCACGAATCAGCCAGAGGACCCATCGGTAAAATTAAAGAAGCGCTCCCCTATATGGTTAGCGAAGGTACCCTGATTCCAACGATTTTGCTGTCCGAAATTGACACGAGCCTTCCAGGGCCAATTCTTGCGCGGGTGTCACATAATATTTGGGATTCAAAAACCGGCCAGGTGCTTTTGATACCCCAAAATAGCCAACTCATTGGGGAGTACAGTTCAAGCGTGGGTTACGGACAAACACGCGCCCAGGTGGTGTGGAACAGAATCATCTTCCCAAACCAACAATCGGTAAACTTAGGCAGCATGGTGGGCGTGGATAAAAGAGGCACCAGCGGCACCGCCGGTTCCGTGGATAATCACTACGATAAAGTCGCACTAGGCCTTTTATTGACCACCGCACTTGGTGGTAGTGTGCGCATGGCTCAGGGGAAATATGATCCAAACACAGCGAGTATGAGCCAAGAGTTTGGCAATTCCTTGGCCCAAGAAAGCGCGCGTTTGGGCAACAAGATTACCGACAAGATGCTTTCTATTCAACCAACCATCAAGGTGCCGATGGGTCAAAGGCTTAATGTTTTTGTAGAACAAGATTTAAGTTTGCAGCCTTATGCAGGCTGATTTAGGGGGAGAAGATGAAAAAGTGGTCAATGTTGTTTTTACTCGTAAGTGTTGTTGGTTTTGTGGAGTCCTGCGGAACAAGCGAGCAGGGATGTGCGGAGCAATGTGCCATGTCGTTTTCAAAGACTAATACTCTGTGCAGGGCTAAGCATGGGAGTTTTTCTTCCGATGGGAATGATTGTTCTAAGCTCGCGCTCCAAGAGAATGATCAGTGTGCGGCGGGGTGTTATGGGAAGTGACGAAGATTAAAGTTTTTTGCTATGCGTCATCTCGAGTCATGGATTATTCCATGGCTCTTTATTTCTGAAAAAGTGATTAAATAATGCAAAAAAACTACCTCAAGCTTTTAGATGAATCATGGCCGGGAATTGGAAAAAATATCCTCCCGCTCTGGGCGGCCGGTCGCTGAAATTACAGATATGGCAAGAAAAAAGGGCGTCGATGTGATTGTGGACGCCGCCCACTCTTGGGGCCAACTGGATTTTAATATTGAAGATCTGCGAGCCGATTTTGTAGGTATGTCACTACATAAGTGGATACATGCGCCTTTGGGTCTTGGCTGCTTGTATATTCGCAAGAGCAGAATTGTAGATATTGATCCGTGTTACGGTGACCAGCTATTTGAGCCGACCGACGTTCGGGCGCGTGTTCATTCTGGGACCAAAAATATAGCTCCTGTTTGACTTTGCCTGCGGCGCTTAACTTTCACTTAAGCCTTGGCCACAAGCCAAACAGGAGAAAAAGTCTTTTATATCGCACCATCGAACAAGGCTGGCTAAAACAAATACGCAAGTCTTAGATGCCCAGTCATTGAGGTGTCGAGAGCACCGCCAATAGCAAGTGCTAACTTAAAGCGATTAAACAGGTGATAAGAAAGTCCCACAAAATTAGTGAGGGAAAAAAGCGGGTATTTGTTTGGCACTGAAACACCGTCGTCGGCGACAACAAAGATCGAGGCGCCTTTAACAAGTCCAAAGGAAAAGAATGGATATAGCTTCTGATTTTCCGTAATTGGCAGGCCGAAAGAAGTGCTAAGATCGCCACCTATCATCGCAAAACTAAACCAGTCCTCCTTTGTCTGAGCGTCTTTTTCAAACGGCGTTGCAATCTCCGCACGCACATAGCTTAGGCCCATAAATGCACGTGCACCAATCACGATTCCTTTAACTGGTTCGTATAGAAAGCTTCCTTCCGTTGACACGTGCCAAAGCAATAACTTTGGAATGAGCGGCGGTAAAAATGAGACGCCACCCACGACCGCAAAACGATTATTCTGAAAGATTGGAAGGCTAAGATGAGGCCTCGGTAACAAAGGCATCATGTTAGTATCTTCCGTCTTTGTCGCATTGAGCGCAAGGCGCTCTCTACACGTGAGCTTCGGTACCAAAGTAGTATCGATGCCAATAGCACCGGGCGCCTGATCGCTTGGATGGGAATCAATAATCGGCAATGGCATGAACATTGACATGGGGTAATTTTGCATAAAAGATCGTTGCTTTTCTTCGTCATAGTCAGCGGGTTTTTCAATGCCAGCGCATTCCGGAGCGATTTGCGCTTGAACCACATAAGGCATCAGGAAAATAACTGTACACAAAAAGATTTTCATTAATTTCCCTGTGAACAGGTAAACGACGCGCCCGTATCTATCCAAGTTCTAATTAGTTGGATGTCTTCCTTGGCAAGTGGTGGCGCATTTTTTGGCATTCTATGATTGGGATCTGTTGAGCTTATTAGTTTAAATAGCCCGCTTTCATTCGACGCATTTGGCTTCACTAAATAGTTGCCATGATGCCCCTTTTTATCGATAAGCGCTGACTGAGCAAAACCTCGGACAAGCGACGGCAGTTGTCCTTTTTCTGAATGGCACTTGATGCAGTTATCATCAAAAACCTTTTGAACCTTACAGAAGATTTGCGTCTTTGAACTAATGCTATCGTCGGTTGCGCTCGTTTTTGTGGGCTTATCTTGGTCGCCGTTGTAGATGGGTAGATCTGGACCAATGGTATTATGCGGTTCGATGCCACAGCCGGCATAAAAGATAAAAAGCAAGATCGTTAGGCTTACACGCATTTCTTTCTCATCTCATTAAACTGATGTGCAAATACAACGATACGCCAAATTTGCTTTCTAGTGGCCTTATGGCTGTTTTAAACTTAGCACAACATCAAACTGCACCCTAATCTCGTCGCCAACATCGGGGAGATAGAATGGTGATTTGTAGTCAATGCCAAGTTCATTGCGGTTAAACCTTTTTTCACCTTTTATTCGCCATGCATTTACTGGTGTTTTGATTTGTTCAACCACAGCTTCAAAGGTGATGTTGGTGCTTTTATTTTTTATTTCCACATCGCCGTTGATCTCGAAACGGTCATCTTTAATTTGACGAATTTTTTTACTCTTGAAGATGATGTTTTGGTATTTCTTCTCATCAAAAAAATCTGGCTTTTTGAGATGGCGGTCTCTTCGAGCATTATCTGTGTCTATGCTCTTGACCGCGATGGTTACTATCACGACACTTTTCTCAAGATCGGGATTTTTGGTTGCTAAAACAGAAAAGTCAGAAAACTTCCCGGTCACTTCCGAAGTGTTGCCGAGCATTTTAGTCGTCGCCATGAATTTGATATGTGATTTTTCTTTAACACTGAGGTACTGCCCAGGCATCGCTTCATTTGCACTGGCTTGCTTTTGGTCTTTATTGTCTTGCGGCGCTTTGTTCTTGGTGTTTTTGTTTGAACTAAATTCATTCGAAACCTGAATGGATGAGTCTCTGACGTTATTCGACACCATTGCTGATTGGCAACTCAAATGGAAAAGCAATAGCATGCCACTTATGATTTTTAGGGTATGCTTTAGCATTTCAGTTCCTTGTGGGCTCTAAACATCGATTTAAACCTCGCATATTTGCCGCATAAATACCAACTAATTAGTGACTTATATTAATAATTTATAAATACTTTTATACGTATGTTTACACAGTTTATCATTACAAGGTTAAACTATATTAATTCAGGTTGACCAAAGGTGCGACAATTATTGCCATATCTGAAATGCGCA
Organism: uncultured Myxococcales bacterium; assembly: GCA_964368985.1. GTDB lineage: Bacteria > Myxococcota > UBA727 > UBA727 > JABDBI01. The sequence continues at coordinate 4,304 of CAYJDW010000030.1, forward strand.
CTTTTCTTGCTCGCAGCAGTGAGCGTCTTAGCATCATGTTACAACAAGCCGGTCAAAGAGCTGGAAATGGCATTTGCCGATGAGGAAATAACAAATTTAGCTACCGACCATGCAGATAAACCTGCCGCCGCCGCAACGAAAGCCAAGTTACCGCAATGGGACTACAAGCGCACAGCTTGCCCTACAGGGCCTAATATTCCCCCACAAAATTTTGGACAAATAGCTCCCGGGCAGACGGCGTGGCGAAGCGAGGCTGGCACAATTAAAAATCAGATATTCGCTGAGATTTATCAAATAGGCTTAACCCAGGAAAATGCGGTTCAGTTGGCTTTAGTCAACAATCCCGAGCTATTTGCCTATTATGAAAATCTCGAAGTGGGCTATGCGGATTTCCTCGAAGCGGGATTACGAGAAAACCCGGTTTTCAAAAAAACCACTCGCAATTCTTTCGAGCCTGAATTTCGGGTTAATAAAGAATTCGAGACAATGACCAATTTCCTGGACTATTTTCTTATTCCCTTTCGACAAAATGCAGAATTATCTGATCTTCACGTCATTGAAGCTGAGTTTGAGCAAAAAGTCCTCGACCTCATAGAAATGGTTCAAATCAACTGGCTTCTTGTAAAAACCATGGAACTTATTCTCGATCAAGAAGCCGTACATGTAGAAATAAAAGAACTGGCAGCTGGTCTCTCTGAGGAACAAAGAAAGGCTGGTAATGTGAGCGCGCTGGAAGCTAGAACGCGAGCCATTGAGTTTCAGGAAGCAGTTGGAAAGTGGAAAGGCCTTAATGCAGAATTAGCAGCTGCACGCGAAGAAATGCACCGGTCTTTAGGGTTATTCGGGTCCGAAACATGCTTTCAAGTCACGGGGGAAATCGATTGGAAGCGTGATTTCAGCCTTCCTCCCTTACATGACCTTGAACAAGCGGCCGTAGAAAATAGGCAAGATCTAGAGGCCATTCGTCGAGAAATATACGCGTTAGCAGAGGAAGCAAAATTAAAAGATCCATGGACCTACGCTAAGCTGTTAGTCGGCGAATCTCTCGAACGCGAACCTGACGGAGAGATATCGATGGGCCCGTCGATCGAGCTTGAGGTGCCGATCTTTAACAATGGTGAAGCTCAAAGAAAGAAGTATCATGCGCTGATAAGCCAAGCTCAAAAGAAGCTTCTCTCCAAAGCCGTGCAAGCGTGCTCCGAAGTAAGAGAATTTCTAAACACTACGGCCATCTATCGCTCTCAACTCGAGGATTTAGAGCTGAGAGTCTTACCCGATTGGAAAACTCAATTGGCCGAGGCGATGACTCACTATAATGTCATGACGCTCGGTGTCTTTGAGCTCTTTGATCTCAAAGAACGCGAGATTGACGCGACGATCGCTCACATTAACGCTTTAAAGCACTACCTAAAAGCGAAAATCAAATTACTGCACGCGATAGGTGGTTCGTCAGTCATTGTGGGGGGCAAAGTATGAGATGGATATTTGTCCTCGCCGTGATTCTTGCTGGTTGTGAAAACTCAGATAGGCATTTTGGCATAACGGGAAAAGAGGTCGGGGTGCCAGGAAGAAATTCCGTTATCACTCCAAATGTCAAAAACCTGGCTTGGACCATGCAAGATGGAGTAAAGACCTTTCATCTGATTGCAGAGCAAGTGAAACAAGAATTTGCATCTGGCCTCGTGGTAAATGCATGGGGCTACAACGGTAGCACCCCTGGTCCCACTATCGAAGCCGTTGAAGGAGAGCGCGTAAGAATTGTGGTTGAAAACCGTTTGCCTGAAGCGACGACAGTCCATTGGCATGGAATACTTGTGCCCAATTCGCAGGATGGCATAACTGGCCTCAATCAAGCTCCCATTAAGCCCGGAGAAACATTTGCTTATGAATTTACCCTCAAGCAACATGGCACCTACATGTATCATCCCCATTTCGATGAAATGACACAAATCGCAATGGGTATGATGGGCTTCTTTATCATTCACCCAAAAGAACCTGAATCGCCACCTATAGATAGAGATTTCGCTATCTTCAGTCATGAGTGGTACATCCCCGCAGGCAGCTCAACGCCAGATCCCATGATCATGAATGATTTCAATTATTTCACGTTCAATGGGCATATTTTCCCGAGCACGGACCCGCTTGTTATAAAGCAGGGTGAACGAGTGCGAATTCGCTTTGCCAATCTAAGCATGGATAATCATCCTATGCATCTCCACGGTTACGCTTTTACCGTCACAGCATCGGGAGGGTGGCGATTACCCGAAAGCGCCCAATATCTAGGTGTGACGCTCGACGTTGTTGTCGGGAACACCAATGATATTGAATTTGTTGCCGATGAGCCTGGTGACTGGGGACTTCATTGCCACAAAACTCACCACACGATGAGCGGAATGGAACATGATCTTCCAAACATGATTGGTGTTGATCAAGGGGAATGGCTCGAACGAATCAAGAAAATTTTCCCGGATTATATGCCGATGGGTACAAAAGGCATGGGGGAAATGTTTGAACCAGAACATGGCCATATGAAAAGGCCTCCTAACTTTTTGCCCTTTGGTTCACCAGGTCCTTTTGGACCAATTGAAATGAGTGGAATGTTCACGATTTTAAAAGTTCGTGAAGGAATTACCGATTATAGTGATCCAGGTTGGTATGGAACACCTCCAAGCTCCGAGGGCAAGTCGATGCTGGATTCGGGCGGACACGGTCATCACTAAGCTATTTTTCTACGTTAGCAACCAAAGATTTATCGAGTTTATCCCAATCAATAAGATGAGAAAGCTTAACCAGCTAATGATTAGCAGCAACGATGTTTTTTAGTCGACTTAACCATATAAGGCTCTTAAGTTTTATACACAGCTATCTCATTAAAATCATCGGCCTCTTTTTCTTCCAATAAAAAATCTTTGACCGCCATCAGCATGGCTTCGTTCGAAGTAAAAAGTTCCCGGTTAAAGTTAAGTCCGGTGGTTATATCTAAATCGGCAATTGGAGTATTCTGGGCATCTTTATAAAAATCATTGAGTGCCTTGCTATAGTTATTCCGTATTTCTAAAAAAATGCTTTGAAGCATTTTAACGTTATTTTTCTTCTCATTAATCATAGCATTTAATTGTTTATATAAATCATCTGTTTGCTTTTTGTGATGCATAAAAAAATCGAATTTAATATTATTTGAAGAACGTCTGAGGTCGTCGATATTGCTTGCTACATCTTTCATGCTTTTTACCGAGTGCATGCAGCTTCGGACTGCCGAAATCAACTGGCTTAGCTGGCTGTTTTGTTCATCCCGCACCTTGGTTCGCAGCAATAGGTAAAATGTCTGCAACTCTCCTTGCAACTGCTTCAGGAACTCATATTGTTCTTCGAGTGTTTTTGAGAATAATTTTCTTTTATCATTGATGGGTCTAAAATCAGGATGCACGCATAGCGGCTCGATATCAATATCAAATAACGCCAGATTAAAAAGCAATGAGTTGTGAATGAAATATTCCGTTTCACTGCGGAATAAATCTAAAGCTGTTTCAGGTTCGGCGATATTGGCATGATTGATAAAACCAGCAGCCAGAGTATCGGTATCTTTAAATAACCTTTCGAGGAGCTTGGCAAAAGGATTAAGAAAGGGAAGAAAAATAAAAATACAGCCTAAATTAATCAGGGTTGAAAAGCTAACCAGGCCAATGAGCGGATCTTTGATGCTAAAAATATCGGTTATCATAAATAAAATTGGTTTCAGCAAAGAGAAAGCTAAGACCGTGAGAAAAATATTAAATATGAAATTACCGAGCGCCACCCGCTTTTTTGAGGCATTTCCTCCCATAGAACCCAGCAATATTTTAATGGTAGTGCCCGTTTCAGAGCCAAGCACAATGGCGGCGGCTGCCGGAAAGGTGATAGCACCTGCATGAAGCGCGCTGAGCGTCAGTGCCATAGTTACGGAGCTTGATTGAACGAGCATGGTGATAATAAACCCGATAAGGAGAAAGACCACTAGTGACATCTGCGCATAATTCGCAAAGTCAAAGACCTTCACCTGGGCTTCCATAGCGGTTTTCATAAAAGAAAGGCCAATGAATAATAGGCCAAATCCGAAAAGAAAATAAGAAATGTATTTAATGGTTTTACGATTGCCAAATAAAATAAGAAGCATGCCTCCAGTAAAAACCGCAGGGTAAGCCGCCACTTCTATATCGACCTTAAAACCAAGCGTCGCTACCACCCAACTATCCAGCGTGGTGCCCAGATTGGCGCCGAGAATAATTGCTATGGCGTTTTTCATGGTAAATACTCCAGCCCCCACAAATGCCAGCACCATCAGTGAAACCATGGAGCTACTCTGAAGGGCAGCCGTCACAATCGCGCCGCCAGTTACTGCCCCTATCCTATTTTTAGTAATGCGTTGAAGAAAGAGTTTGAAATTTCTCCCCGAAAGATTTTTCAACGATTCTTCCAGCAGATACATCGCAAAGAGAAACAACCCGATTCCAGCAGAAAGTTTTAAGATAAGAAGGAAAATCTTCATAGTTGAGCCTCTGGCAAGATTATTAACGAGGAGAACTGTTTTTTTTGATTTCAAGCAATAAAAGTGCTTCTCATTGTCTAGGCAAAAATTTTAGCTTTTTTCTTTTCATGAAGGTTATTCAATTTTCGATTTTTTCAGCCTGAGCGCGTTGCCAACTACCGAAACCGAGCTAAGGCTCATAGCCAAAGCTGCAATCATGGGGCTAAGCAAAACGCCCAATGCCGGGTATAAAACACCTGCAGCAATAGGGACCCCAAAGCCATTATAAATAAAAGCAAAAAATAGATTTTGTCTGATGTTTCTTATAGTTGCCATGCTCAGTAAACGCGCGCGAACAATGCCTCTCAGATCACCCTTAATCAAAGTAAGTGCCGCACTTTCCATAGCAACATCAGTACCCGTGCCCATGGCAATGCCTACATCAGCCTGAGCAAGAGCGGGAGCGTCATTGATACCATCGCCCGCCATGGCAACTACCTGACCCTCGCTTTGATATTTTTTAATTATTTTCACTTTTTCTTCAGGCAGTACTTCGGCCACTATTTCGTCTATGCCCAGTATTTTGCCAACAGCAAGGGCTGTCACTTTGTTGTCGCCCGTGACCATCACTACTTTGAGACCAGCTTGTTGAAGAGTTTTTATAGCCTCTTTCGAGCTTTCTTTTATGGGGTCAGCAACCGCCAAGAGTCCGGCTACTTTTTTGTCAATCGCGATAAATATCACGGTGGCGCCTTCTTTCCGCAAAATATCGGCATCTTTTTCTAGCGATTGTGGATTAACACTAAAGGCCGCCATTAGAGCAAGATTACCCAAAGCCACCTCATGGCCGTCAATGTGTGCGCTTACTCCTTTACCAGTATGGGACGAAAAATCCTTGGCATCGAGCATCTTGAAACTCCGCTCGAGGGCTGCGTTAACAATGGCTTTAGCTAAGGGATGTTCGCTACTTTTTTCCAGTGAAGCTGCATACAGGAGAAGTTTTTCTTCATCCACATCAAAAGGCGCATAAATCTTAGTAAGTTTAGGTTTGCCTTCGGTTAGGGTGCCAGTTTTATCACTCACTAAGATACTTACTTTTCTCATCTGCTCGATGGCTTCAGCATTTTTAAAAAGCACACCGAATGTCGCTCCCCGACCTGTTGCAACCATGATGGACATAGGCGTAGCAAGCCCAAGTGCGCAGGGGCACGCAATTATTAAAACCGCCACGGCATTAATAAGCCCGTAAACAAAGCTTGGCTCAGGCCCCCAGAGGCTCCAAATAATAAAGGTAGCAATTGCCGTTAGAATTACTACTGGAACAAATATGCTAGAAACTTTATCTACCATTTTTTGAATTGGTGCGCGGCTTCTTTGTGCCTCGGCAACCATATGGATAATGCGCGAGAGAAGCGTGTCTGCGCCAATTTTTTGCGCCACCATGACAAAAGAACCCGTGCCATTAATAGTCGCTCCGACCACCTTATCTTTACTATTTTTTTCGACGGGAATGGGCTCACCAGAAATCATTGATTCATCAACAAAGCTCTTGCCTTCAACCACTTCGCCATCGACTGGGACTTTTTCACCTGGTCTAACGCGCAGCAGGTCACCTATTTTCACGTCCTGAAGGGAGATGTCTTTTTCGTTGCCATCTTTTAATACGAGACGCGCCTGGGTTGGTTGCAATCCTAAGAGCTCTTTGATTGCCGCATTGGTGCTTGAACGTGCCCTTAACTCTAAAACTTGACCCAATAATATGAGCGTAACAATGACGCCGGCCGCCTCAAAATATGCCGCCACATGGCCATTAGTATTTAAAAAGGTATCGGGAAATATTCCTGGCATTAATACTGCAACCAGACTGTAAATGTAGGCAACACTTACTCCTAACCCGATGAGAGTAAACATATTGAGACTTTTATTTTTGATTGACGAAATGGCGAGAACATAAAATGGCCAGCCCGACCACAGGCAAACTGGTGTGGCCAGCAATAGTTCTAAGTACATACGCCAATTTGGTGACAAGACGCGCGATATAAGTTGACCAGGAAGCAAATCACCCATGGCAATTATCACCAAGGGAACGGTAAAGATAAGGGCTATTTTAAAGCGCCGAGTCATTTTTTTTAACTCGTGGTCTTCATTATCGTTGGCGATAAGTGGTTCAAGATCCATACCGCACTTTGGGCACCTACCCGGGCCCTCTTGCCTAACTTCGGGATGCATGGGGCAAGTATAAGTGGCTTTAAGATGCACTGGCTGAGCAGTAGATTTTGGGCGCGTTTTAGTATGGCAAGGTTTGAGCAAATTATCATTTGTTTCGGAGTGCCTCATTTTTTCCTCAATATTTCTTGGTTTTTTCCTATGAATAATACATGTTTTGTAGTGGCGAGATAGATACCAAATTGGCTCACCATAATATGATAAAGTAATATTAATAAACCATGTCTTTATTGGTTAAATATTGTTTTATTGGTGATGATAGAATGATCAAAAAACGTATCTCTCATTTTTTATTAGCTGGCGGCTTTTGGTCGTGTGCCTCGTGGTCCTTGCCTTTAAATGAATATATTGACCAGGTGATGACTAATAACCCGACCTTAAAGGCAAGCCTTTTGGTGGCACAGGCTCGGGAAAAAACGGTGTCGTCTTCTTTTGCCCTTGAAGATCCATTTTTTGCCGCTGGTCCCGATGAGGTGCCTTTTGCTGATTTTAAAAAAGGGGCTATTCGCTATCAGCTAAGCCAGAACATAACTTTCCCCGGAAAACTATCCTCTCGCAATGAGATAGCCAAAGGTGAGGCTAAACAGGCCAAGGCTAGTGTTGAGAAACTAAAGCGTGAGCTCACCCTGATCGCCACTCAGATATATTACCAAGCTTGTTGGCTTAACAAAGCCATAGAAATTAATCGCCAAACTATCAACCTCATCGCAGAATCTGCCGCGAGTGCAGAGGCTCGCTATAAAACCGGCCAAGGTAATCACCATGACTGGTTATTGGTAAAAATTGAGCTCTCCATTCTCGATGTGGAATGGGCTAAGCTTAAAAGAAACCAACAAGCTCTGTTGGCTCAGATGAATGAGTTAAGAAACGAGCTCCCAGATACCGCCATAGATCTGCCTCTCCTCCAATTTACTGACCACCCAAGCGACGAGAGCACCACCAGACCATCTTTGGAAAATCAGCCTGAAATAATGATGCTCGATGCGCAACTTTACGAAGCAAAATCTTCTCGTAAAATGGCTTTTTTCTCTTATTTCCCTGATTTTGTGCTCCAGGGAATGGTCATGCATCCGATCAGTGGCATGGGAGAGCACACTAAATGGGGAATCATGGCGGGTTTAAGCCTCCCTCTCTATTTTTGGCAAAAGCAATCACCGCTTTATAATGCGGCCAAGATCCGTGAGCAAGCGGTAGAGCAAACTAAGATGGCCTTGGAAAATAGCCTGAACACTGAAGTTGCCAGTGCTGCGCGCGATTTAATAAGTGCCCAAGAAGTCGTGTCCCTCTATGAAAGAAAAGTATTACCGCTCACCAAGCTGGCAGTAAAAAGTGCTCAGGCTGCGTATTCCTCACGGAAGTCCTCTTTGGCAGATCTTCTGGCCGATTTACGCGTTCAGAGTGTCCAGGAACTAGAGCTTTTTGCCGCCCACGTCGACGTGGAGTTGGCGCGATTAAGGATCGCTCAGCCATTGTCATCACCGCCGATCTTGCGGCTGTCTCCAACGCGCCCTTCGCTATTTGGTGGTGGCGCTATGCCTACGGGTGAGCCTGCTATGTCAGGCGATGTTGGTATGGGGCGAGGCATGCGTAGGCCTTCACAAGGTGAAAATACCGAACCAAAGCCTGCTGATTCAGGCGCTTCCATGAGAGGAATGTAGCCGTGAAGATAATTACAAGAATTTATGTCGCCATACTTTTCACTTTGGCATCAGCAACATGGGCCCAATCCCATACTGGGCATGGACCGCCGCCTCCTCCTAAAAAAACCAAGGCCAAAGAAGAGCTACGAGTGAGCATCGACATTGCCCCCTCACAACAGCAAAAAATTGGCCTCAAAACCAGCACTGCACAAAAAAAAGCTATTCAACATGAGATTAATACGGTGGGTGTGGTAGCGACCGACCAATCTAAGGAAATCCATATTCACACTCGCGTAAGTGGCTGGATCGAGCAGATTCACGCTGATTATATCGGCAAGACCATTGCCAAAGGAGACCCGCTCTTTGACCTTTATTCTCCTGAAGTATTTGCCACCGAACAGGAATATGTCGCTGCTAAAAAACAGGGGTCGGCCACCAAAGAAATTGCCAATGGGGCTCTTGAGCGGCTTAGGCTTTGGAATATTTCAGAAAAAGAAATAGCTAGACTTCGTAAAACCGTGAAGGCTGCCCGCTTGGTGCGATTTGATTCACCCAGCGCGGGCTATATCATCAGCAAGAATGCCATCCAAGGCATGTATGTAACACCTGAACTAGAAACCTATTACATCGCCGATTTGAGCGAGGTTTGGGTGCAAATAACTCTCTATCAATTTGACGTGGCATCTATCAAGTCTGGTGATAAGGCCGTCGTCACTCTTCCCTATGATTCAAAGGCTCACTTTCTTGGCACTATTGATTTCATTTCTCCCGAAATCGATAAACAATCTCGTTCAGCGAGAGCTCGTGTCAAGATCCCTAATGTTGCTCAAACTCTTAAGCCCGGAATGTTGGCTAATATCACCGTCAATCAAGATTTGGGGACTGCTATCGTCATCCCTGATGATGCAATCATTGATACTGGCCCAAGGCAGTTAGTTTTTGTTAAAAAGAATGCCTCTGTTTTTGAGCCCAGGGAAATAAGTATTGGCGCACGCACCGCCCTTGGTCGAGTGGTTTTAAAAGGACTAAAGGAAGGCGAAGAAGTAGTGACCAGCGCCCAATTTTTGATCGATGCCGAGAGCAAAATGCAATCCGCTCTGAAAAAAATGCCAGCAGCCACCGACGCTCAGCCTAAAAAACCTCACACCGGACACTAGCATGATTGAGAAGATTATTCATTGGTGTGGCCATCATGTGGGTCTGACCATTGCTGTTGCCATGTTATTTGCTGGTTGGGGTGTTTATTGTCTCAAAAATATCACCATTGATGCCATTCCCGATTTATCGGAAACTCAGGTAATTATTTTTACCGAGTGGATGGGCCAGAGTCCCGACATCATCGAAGATCAAATCACCTTTCCGATGGTGGCTTCGATGCTGGCCGCACCAAAAGTTCGCGTGGTCCGCGGCCAGTCCATGTTTGGTATGTCCTTTGTCTATGTGATTTTTCATGAAGGTACCGATTTATATTGGGCTCGCTCGCGCGTCATAGAATATCTCTCAAAGCTCAGCGGGACCCTGCCTGCGGGCGTCACGCCAACGATTGGACCTGATGCCACCGGCGTAGGATGGATTTTTCAATATGCCCTGGTCGATACATCTGGGCAGCTAGGCTTAGCAGAGATCAAGACCTTTCAGGATTGGTATTTGCGTTATTGGCTGTCATCGGTGCCAGGTGTTGCCGAAGTTGCCAGTGTTGGTGGTTTTGAAAAACAATATCACGTCGAGGTAGACCCCAATAAGTTGGCAGCACTCAATATCCCGCTCGACCGCGTGGTTTCAGCCCTCAAGAAAAGCAATGGTAGCGTTGGAGGAAAAACCATCGAGTTTGGCGAGCGTGAATATTATGTTCGCGGATTAGGCTATATCAATCAATTGAGTGACTTGGAAAATGCCTCATTGGGCCTCGGTTTAGATGGCGCACCGATTCGGGTGAGTGATGTAGGCACTGTCAGCCTAGGGCCAAACATTAGGCGAGGAGTATCCGATGTAAATGGCAACGGAGATAGTGTAGTCGGTGTAGTTGTGATGCGCCAAGGTGAAGATGCAGCTAAAATAATTCAAGCCGTCAAACAAAAAATCGAAGAAGTAAAACCAGCTTTCCCCAAAGGTCTACAAGTCGTTCCACTCTACGATCGTGAGCCCCTCATCAATGAAGCGGTTGAGACTTTAACCTTTAACATTATCGAAGAAATTCTTATCGTGCTGTTGGTGATTTTTTTGTTTTTGTTTCACGTTCGGAGCACTTTGGTGGTGGTAGTTACTTTGCCATTATCGGTATTGATTTCTTTTATCCCGCTTTACTACCTTGATATTAGTCTCAACATCATGTCCATGGGTGGCATTATTCTGGCGGTGGGTGATGTCGTCGATGGCATCGTTATTTTCATCGAAAACATGCACAAAAAAATCGCCACTGAAAACGATTCGGCAAAAGATCGCCGAGAGATAGCGATTCAGGCTTGCAGCGAACTTGGCCGTTCGGTTTTTAGTGCTATTTTGATCATTGCCATTTCCTTTTTGCCCATTTTTGCTTTGACCGCTGAAGAGGGAAAACTCTTTCATCCTCTCGCTTATACCAAGACTTTTGCTATGCTGGTGGCCGCCCTGGTTTCCATCACCATTACACCCGCCTTGATGATTCTCTTCGTCCGAGGGCGAATACGCCCGGAAAATAGTAATCCACTTAATCGCTGGCTTTCTAATATCTATCGGCCCACCTTATCGTGGTGCCTTAAAAAAACCTGGGTGGTGTTGTCAGCTTCCTTGTTGATTATTAGTTTTGCGGTTTTTGCTTTCTTTCGTCTCGGCTCAGAATTCATGCCTCCTTTGTGGGAGGGTGACCTCTTATACATGCCCATAACGGTGCCAGGGATATCCATCACTGCCGCAACTGATTTGGTTCACCGCCAAAGCCAAGCCATTCGCACGATCCCTGAGGTTCTTAGCGTCTTTGGCAAAGCAGGTCGTTTTGATTCACCAACTGATTCTGCGCCATTGTCAATGCTCGAGTTTTCCATTCGTCTCAAATCGCGCGATCTCTGGCGCGATGGTTTGACTGACGAAAAACTGATCGAGGAACTAGACAATGCCGTCTCGGTTCCCGGTCTCAATCGCGCCTGGACCAAACCCATCCGCGGCCGTATTGATATGCTGAGCACCGGCATAAGAACGCCGGTGGGTATTAAAATTTTTGGTAAAGATCTCGCTCAAATCGAGAAGATTGGACGAGAGTTAGAAGCCACCCTGTCGGACCTTCCTGGCACTCGCAGCGCCTATGCCGAGCGGGTTGAAACAGGATATTATCTGGATTTCACTCCCGATCGTCAGATGATCCAACGCTATGGTTTGAATGTGAGCGACGTCCAAATGGTGGTAGAAACCGCCATTGGGGGGATGGCCATTAGTCAGACCATTGAAGGACGGGAGCGCTACTCCATTAGTGTTCGCTACCCAAGAGAGCTCAGGGATAGTGTGGAAAGCATAGAACGCATCTTAGTGCCGACGGCGACGGGAGCTCAGGTACCCTTAGCTGAGCTGGGCAAACTCGCCACGCGGTTTGGCCCACCGATGATTCTTAGTGAAAACGGTTCACTGGTTGGCTATGTCTATATTGACCTGCGTGATCGTGATCCGGGTAGCTATGTTAATGAAGCCAAAGAAGCGGTGGCAAAGAATATTATTTTACCGCCTGGATATTTTATCACCTGGACCGGCCAATATGAATATCTTGAGCGGATGCAAGGGCGCATGGCCATGGTTGTGCCACTCACTTTGATGCTGATTTTTGGCTTTTTGTGGTTTAGCATGCGGTCGGTCGCTAAAACTATGCTGGTAATGCTGTCCGTACCCCTGTCGCTGGCTGGTGCTATCTTTCTTTTGTGGGCGCTCGATTATAATACCAGCGCCGCAATTTGGGCCGGCGCTATCGCTCTCATTGGTGTGGCGGTTGAAGCAGCTTCTATTGTGGTGATTTTTCTTGATCAGGCATGGTCAAAAAAACGTGAGGCACCAAATATCCCAGCAGAAAAGGATCATTTGGACGCCACCCTGGAAGGCGCCGGCAAAAGTCTACGACCGGTGCTGATGGCCGTATCCATGAATCTGTTTGGTCTCATTCCAGTGATGGTTGCCACAGGGATGGGCGCCGATGTCATGAAGCGAATTTCGGCACCGATGTTTGGCGGCCTCTTATCCCTGGCACTTCTTACGCTTATCGTTTTGCCCGTGGTCTATCATCAATGGCAAAAAAGGGTTGGGATCAAAAAACATGGAACAGCTTAAGACGCCATGGGCTCATTCAAACGACTATATTGCTAAATATCTAGAGACGGACGTCAAACAGGGCCTCTTAAAAAGTGAAGCAGAGCAGCGGCTAGTGCAGTGGGGACTCAATGTTCTGGTCAAAAAAACCAGACCTTCTTGGGCCTCGAGAATCACTCGTCAGTTTGCCAGCCCCGTGGTGATTACATTGCTAATAGCAATCCTAATCACCGCTGTTTTACAAGAATACACCGATTCGTTGGCTATATTTATCGTGGTAATGATCAACACGCTCTTAGGATATGTGCAGGAATCAAAAGCCGAGGCGGCCATAGCCGCACTAAAACGCCTATCAAATCCAAGGTCAAAAGTTATACGCGACAATCACTTGCTCGAGCTGGATGCGGCAAATATTTGCCTGGGGGACCTTTTACAGTTCGAAGCAGGCGACTATGTAGCGGCCGATGCTCGGGTATCGGTTGCTAATCAACTGGCTCTAGATGAGGCCATTCTCACGGGTGAGTCTTTGCCCGCTTCTAAGCACTCGGATATTTTAGCTCCTAGTCTTGCTATAGCTGATCAAAAAAACATGATCTTTGCCGGCACCACGGTAGTAAAAGGTAGCGGGCAGGCCATTGTAATTGCCACCGGCGGACATACCCAAGTAGGTCATATCGCATCATTGCTTAAGCACAGCAAAGTAACGAGAACTCCGCTTCAATTAAAACTCGCCCAAGTAAGTAAACAACTCTTATGGTTTTGTCTGTTAATGGTGGTGATAGTCGGTGTTCTAATGACGGTGCGGGCTCGCCCTTGGTTGGAAATTGTTATGTCGAGCATCAGTTTGGCGGTAGCGGCCATCCCTGAAGGTTTGCCGGCTGTAGTGACGCTCGCACTCGCCTATGCAGTCAGACGTCTGTCCAAAAGAAATGCTATTATTCGCCACCTACCTGCGGTCGAAACCTTGGGTTCAACAGATGTTATCTGTACCGATAAAACTGGAACCTTGACCACGGGTAAAATGCGGGTTCGGCAAGTAGTACTGCCAGAAATGCATGACTCTACGGCAGATTTGCTAAGCCTGGTTCATAGCGCAATCCTTTGTTCTAACGCGTCGCTAATAAATGACCACGAGGTCGGCGACCCAACTGAACTCGCTTTGCTGTACTTTGCTCGTGATCACAACGTCAATGTTAGGGAACTGTACCAAATTCAGCCGCGTTTGGCCGAGTGGAGCTTTGATAGTGCGCGTAAACGAATGAGCGTGGCCACGCTTCACGAGGAGCAAATATATATACATGCCAAGGGGGCACCAGAGTCGATTTTGCCCTTGTGCGATCTCGATCAATCAACGCTCAATCAAATCCAATACCACATCGATTCGCTCACTAACCAAGGGTTTCGCTTGCTGGCGCTTGCTAACAGGAATCTTGGACCCAATAAAGATATCGATGTAACTCATTTAAAGGCCGAGAGCAGCGAGAATCATCTGACTTATCTCGGTTTAGCCGCCATTGCTGATCCCCCTCGACCAGAAGCGGTAGAGGCTATTAAAGCCTGCAAAAAAGCCGGGATTTCTGTTGTAATGATTACCGGCGACCATCCTAAAACAGCTCAAGCTATTGCTCTCGAATTGGGGATCATTGAACCAGGTCAATTTGATGGAATACTCACTGGTGTTGAGATTGATGCCTTGCCTTATGCATCGTTAGTAGAACGGGTTAAGAGCGTTGCCGTTTATGCACGGGTATCCCCGGAGCACAAACTCAACATTGTAAGAGCGTGGCAGCAACATGGAAAAATAGTAGCCATGACTGGCGATGGCGTGAATGATGCACCTGCTTTAAAAGAAGCAGCCATTGGTGTCGCGATGGGTAAAAGTGGGACGGAAGTAGCAAGACTTGCATCATCCATGGTCCTGGCAGATGATAATTTTGCAACTATAGTCGATGCCGTAAAAGAGGGACGAGCTCTCCACGGCAATATTCAAAGAACCATTCAGTATCTGTTATCGGGCAACTTGGCGGAAATTTTGGTCATGTTGGGAGCTTCGATAGCAGGGTGGCCCACGCCATTTGCCCCCATTCATCTTTTGTGGATAAACCTAGTTACGGATGGCTTGCCCGCACTTGCCCTGGCTGGGGAACCCGTACCAAAAAATATCTTGGACACCAATGCTCGGCCATCACCCAGCACTTTCTTTGCGCGCAATTTTAAGTTTGAGTTGATATTTGTAGCATTAATGACTACGACCATGGCTCTAACTATTTATGGCTTAAGCCTTCATTATTATGATGAGCTAACCGCCAAGACCAATATTTTTTCCTTCATGGTCTTTGCTGAGCTATTTCGATCTTTCGCCAGTCGCAGCGATCGTTACACGTTTTTTCAGCTTGGTGTGGGCTCCAATATCTTTCATCTGGTGGCCGTTGCTTTGCCTATTTTATTTCAGCTGGGTCTTCATCACACGAAGGTCTTTCAAAATATTTTTCAGGTCCGCCCGATTAGCATTATCGAATGCGTCTTAATGATAAGCTTGACCCTAATACCAGTAAGTATGTTGGAGCTGCGCAAATTAATGCGAAAGAAACACAACTGATCGGTGATCCATTATCAGCGTAGTCTACTTTTTGTGCTGCAATGGGATCTAGGTTTCATGGAGCTAACAGCGCTGTTGTATGCCTCGCTATGGCCAGATCTTCTTGGGCTTGTATCACCAAAACTATCGGGCGACATTTTGCTTTACTAATGGTGAGCTGATTTTTGCGGTTTTTAGCCTTATCGAGGGTAATCCCCAAAAATTCAAGACCTTGACAGATTTCAAGGCGAATATCCGCGCCATGCTCGCCTATACCGCCAGTGAATATCAGTGCATCCAAACCACCAAAAACAGTCGCCAGCGCGGCAATATTTTTACGCACCTGATAGCAAAACATTTCGATGGCAAAACGCGCTCGGAAATCCGTCGCTCTCTGGGTCAACAGCTCACCCATATCGCTGTTCGTGCCTGAAACGCCAAGCAGGCCAGATTCATGGTTGATAATGCGCTCAAGCTCGACGGTTTTGTATCCCTTTTCTTGGAGAAGGTAGAGCAGCAAACCCGGGTCTAAATCGCCACTACGCGTGCCCATCATGACCCCACCCGCGGGCGAAAAGCCCATAGTAGTATCCAATGACTGGCCGTCTTTTACAGCAGATAAGCTCACACCGTTGCCGAGATGAGCTATGATCAGCCGCCCCCTTCCTCGCCTTCCAAGCGAAAAAAGCACTGATTCATATGACAATCCATGAAAACCATATCTATGAAGCCCTTGTTCGTAAAAATCGTGGGGCAACGGAAATTGTCGGGCAACCTGAGGCATGAAGCGATGAAACCAAGTATCAAAGCAGGCAACTTGGGGCACACCCGGATATCTCATTGCCGCCCATTCAATCATTGAGATCTGCGCAGGCAAATGCAGTGGAGCCAAAGGCACTGCGGATCTGAGGCCTCGGATAAGCTCATCATCAATCCTTGCTGGTGCTGAATACTTCTCACCTCCATGTACGATGCGATGGCCAATCGCATCAAAGGAAGCACTCTTGATTTCATTCGTAAGCTCAATTGCTTTTTGAGCAGCTTCAACGTGGTTAGACAATATTAGTTCATCATCTAAGAGCAAAACATCGGTGCCGCGATACAAGCGCAACGAAGCCCTCTTTTTGCCAATATTTTCTACAATGCCACTGATGAGGATCTCTTCATTTCCCAAGCCGCTTTTAATAAGCGATAATCTTAAAGAAGAAGATCCTGCATTGAGAGATAAAATAAGCGGATCGCTTTTTTTATTCAGATCACTCATGGCGCCGCACCACTGTTGTCATCCCGAGCATGCCAATGAAAGTTCGTAACCTCCGGCATATCGACACCAAATTGCCTGATGTACGCCTTGTGTTCGGCTCGCTTATCGATCATCCGCTGTTTCAGTGCCACACCCTCTTTCCCAGTTAAAACACGATCAATAACATCCATTACCAAATGGAAACGATCGAGATCATTGAGCACCACCATATCAAATGGCGTAGTCGTCATGCCTTCCTCTTTATAGCCGCGGACATGCAAATTTTTATGATTGGTTCGTCGATAGCTAAGGCGATGTATGAGCAAGGGGTACCCATGGTAGGCAAAGATAATTGGCTTTGATGTGGTAAATAACCTGTCAAATTCCTGGGTCGACAGGCCATGAGGATGTTCCTCCTGTGGCTGAAGTTTCATCAAATTAACCACGTTCACCACACGAACTTTTAGCGTTGGCATTTCCTTTTGCAGAATAGCTACCGCGGCGATGGTCTCTAAGGTTGGAATATCACCAACGCAGGCCATAACAACATCTGGTTCGCCGCCCTTGTCATTGCTCGCCCAGTCCCAAATGCCGATTCCAGCGGTGCAGTGCTTCTGAGCTTCATCCATATTGAGCCATTGCAATTTCGATTGTTTGCCAGAAACGATCACGTTTACGTAATTTCTACTTTTGAGGCAGTGGTCGGTCACAGCAAGCAGCGTATTGGCGTCGGGTGGAAAATACACGCGAACTACTTGAGCCTTTTTATTCACCACGTGATCAATGAATCCCGGATCCTGATGGCTGAATCCATTGTGATCTTGTCGCCATACGTGTGAGGTAAGCAAATAATTAAGCGATGCGATTGGTTTGCGCCACGGGATGCTTTTTTGGCTAACTTTGAGCCACTTTGCATGTTGGTTGAACATCGAATCTACTATATGAATAAAGGCCTCATAGCATGAGAAGAGGCCATGGCGACCAGTGAGTAAGTAGCCTTCGAGCCACCCTTGGCAGATGTGTTCGCTTAAAATTTCCATAACACGGCCATCGCACCCAAGATCATCATCATCGTCTTTAAGAGTGCCCATAAAAGCTCTACTTGTCACCTCAAACAGTGCCTCAAGCCGGTTCGACGATGTCTCATCAGGACCAAACACTCGAAAATTGCGTTCATGCCTATTAGTTTGCATGACATCTCTAAGATATTTTCCCAAAATCCTGGTGTCTTCGCCACAAATCTCGCCTGGCGTAGGAACAACGATTTGGTAACGACGAAAATCGGGCAATATAAGTTCTTTAAGCAGCATGCCGCCATTGGCATGCGGATTTGAACCCATGCGCCTCAAACCTTTTGGTGCACAATCACGAAGGTCAGACCGAAGCGCTCCAGTGCTATCGAACAGTTCTTCTGGCTTGTAGCTCTGCATCCAATCTTTGAGCAACTGTAGGTGATGAGGTTTGGTTGACATCTCGGCAAAGGGCACCTGGTGAGAACGCCAAGAGCCTTCGCTCTTCTTGCCATCCACAATCTTTGGCCCGGTCCAACCCTTGGGCGATGCAAAAACTATCATCGGCCAGCTTGGTCTGAGGACTTTGTCTTTACTCCGCGCTTCTTGTTGGATGTCTTTTATATCAGCTACAACCTGATCTAGGGTGTGGGCCATGAGCTCATGCATTTCCAACGGATCCGATCCTTCGACAAAATATGGCTTATATCCGTATCCTATGAAGAGATTTTTTAGTTCATTACGACTGATGCGCGCAAGAACGGATGGATTGGCAATCTTGTAGCCATTGAGGTGTAGAATTGGCAGCACGGCTCCATCTGAACGTGGGTTCAAAAACTTATTAGAGTGCCACGATGCGGCGAGCGCCCCGGTCTCGGCTTCTCCGTCTCCAACGACGCATGCAACCCATAAATCTGGGTTGTCAAAAGCTGCACCAAAAGCATGGGCGAGGCTATAGCCAAGCTCACCACCTTCGTTGATAGAGCCTGGAGTTTCTGGTGCAGTATGGCTGGGGATTCCTCCTGGAAAGGAGAATTGCCGAAATAGTTTACACATCCCTTCGGCATCTTGAGTAATGTGCGGGTAAAATTCCGAATAGCTGCCTTCTAAATAGGTATTGGCAATTATTCCCGGTGCACCATGGCCTGGACCTGTAACATAGATCATGTTCAAATCATACTTTTTGATAATTCGATTAAGGTGAGCGTATACGAAGTTAAGCCCCGGCGTGGTGCCCCAATGCCCGAGCAGTCTCGGCTTTACATGCTCCAAAGTGAGCGGTTCTCTTAATAACGGATTTTGCCACAGGTAAATTTGGCCAACAGAGAGATAATTAGCCGCCCGCCAGTAAGCATTGATTCTTGTGAGCTCTTCTTTGCTCAAGGCATTTTCCATCGCTTATCCTGTTGGAAAAATAAAAAGATCTCCGAATTTGTACTATGATCAAAGCAATAAACACACTGCTTACTGGGCAATGAAACGGTGCTCTTGAATCAATAATTTTTATTATTGGTTTTTATTGTTTATTCTGACGAGATAGTGCAAACCACACCAACCTATAAAACTCTCAAAAAATGCAACCCATGCAACGAAAACAATTATCCAGTCGACCAAAAAAATATTATATCTCAACGCCCATGGGCCTAGCCACCAAAAAGCGAGCAAAAACCTTAAAACCCTATCGACTATTCCCAGATTTTGTTTCATATAAAACCACCATACCATCGCGTTTTGTCGCCGCATAATGTTATCATCAAGATAAACTATGTATAAGAAAACTAATCATATAGTGTTATTCTGGAACACGGCAAAAGAGTTATATTCATGAGTTGGATTTTAAGGAAAAAACAGTATTTCTCGGCTCAAAAGACATAAGTTGTAATTTGCATGTATCTGCTGGAACACTTGGAACTGATCTTATTTATCAGAACATGATGAAAAAATACCCGAGCGCATCATTGTATTTCCGCAAGCCGGGCCGATGGGCTAGCTTAACTAAGATCAGTCTCACGCTATTATTACTTTTTGAGACTTTGCGTTAGCACAGGATTAATTCCTGAAAGAATTTCATACTCATAAGGAGAGTCTTTGTTATAGCGCTTTCTAAGCACCATTCGGTTTGTTTCTTTGACCGATATCCATTTTTTGCCCACAGGCTTTTCGGTCATGATATGTTTATTGAAATCGAAAACTACTTCATAGATATCTTCTTCAAGCTTCGTGATATTTTGCACTGAGATATCCAAGTACAAATCATCAATTCCGGGAGGAGTTTTTTCAAGTCGCTCTTTTAGGTCCTGATAAGTTACTGGTTCTTTTGAGCCCAAAGTGTCTTTGAAGTCGTTGGCTACCAGTTCCATTATGCCCTCAACAGAGCGTTTTTTTAAAGCTGCTTTGTATTGTTCTAAGAAAGTCACGATACTCTTGAATTCCGGATTCGTGGGTATGTTGGAGCTTGGGAGTAGGCGAGGCTTGCATCCTTGGCTTAAAAACAAAGTAGTGAGCAATGTGAGAAAAAGAGCACACTTGCGTACATATGAGCTTGGTTTCATATTTTTTCCCTGTGCAAAAAGGTAGTGCATTAACGAGTATGGCACCTCTTGGAGAAAGTAAGCAAAAAAAGCTTCAGTATATTGTAAAAGATTTGCAACGAGTACCAGGTAGAAGGCGTGTTATTGGTCAAGCATCTCTTCCCTCAATTATAATTTTTATGAGCAGCATTTACTCCGATGAATCCCGATATCTCTTTGGCAGTTAGTCCCGCGCTTGGTGGCGTGGGAACTCTTTATACAAGCAATCCTACCCTAGGCACCTATTACAATGGCCCCGTTCAAGCTGGTGGAATGGTTTTTGTTCATCTGCGTGTCGCGAATCATGAATAGGAATGAAAAAATTCGAAAGAGCCAGATCTTCATCCAATTTTTGTTTTTTTCAGTCTCAACGCGTTAGCTATCACTGAAACAGAGCTAAGACTCATTGCCAGCGCCGCAATAATGGGACTTAACAGAATACCCATGGCTGGGTACAAAACACCCGCGGCAATGGGGATTCCCAGGCCATTATAAATGAAGGCAAAGAATAGGTTTTGTCTGATGTTTCTTATGGTTGCAATGCTTAATATTCGGGCTCGAACAATACCTCTAAGATCACCCTTGACAAGAGTAAGTCCAGCACTTTCCATAGCAATATCGGTACCTGTGCCCATAGCGATGCCAACATCGGCCTTCGCTAAGGCGGGAGCATCATTGATACCATCGCCTGCCATTGCAACAACTTGACCTTCGTCTTGGTATTTTTTTATGATATTCGCTTTTTCTTCGGGGAATACTTCTGCCACTACTTCGTCTATTCCTAGCCTTTTGG
The DNA here is from genome assembly GCA_964368985.1 of uncultured Myxococcales bacterium. Classification (GTDB taxonomy): domain Bacteria; phylum Myxococcota; class UBA727; order UBA727; family JABDBI01. The sequence continues at coordinate 25,131 of CAYJDW010000030.1, forward strand.
CCACCGCAAGAGCTGTCACTTTATTGTCGCCCGTAAGCATCACTACTTTTAGACCTGCTTGTTGAAGAGTTCTTATGGCTTCTATTGAACTTTCTTTAATAGGATCAGCGACAGCGAGAAGTCCGGCCATCTTTTTGTCGATAGCAACAAACATCACAGTCGCTCCTTCATTTCGCCAGGTATCCGCATCTTTTTCCAGCGAGTCTGGCTTAAGGCTAAAGCTCGCCATTAAAGCAAGATTACCCAAAGCTATTTCATGGCCATCAATGATTGCGCTTACTCCTTTACCGGTATGAGAAACAAAATCCTTTGCCTCCCGTAGCTTCAAACGGCGAGCACCGGCTTCATTAACAATGGCTTGAGCTAAGGGATGTTCGCTACTTCTTTCCAGTGATGCGGCATAAAGCAAAAGCTCTTCTTCATTCACATCAAAGGGCGCGTGAATCTTTATGAGCTTAGGTTTACCTTCCGTGAGCGTGCCGGTTTTATCAGTAACTAAAGTAGTTATTTTTCTCATATATTCGATAGCTTCGGCATTTTTAAAAAGCACACCCAATAAGGCCCCTTGACCACTTGCAACCATGATGGACATAGGCGTCGCGAGCCCAAGCGCGCAAGGACACGCAATTATTAATACTGCTACAGCGTTAATAATCGCATAAGCAAGCCTTGGTTCAGGCCCCCATATACTCCAAATAATGAAGGTTGCTATTGCCGCAAGGATTACCGCCGGAACAAATATGCCAGAAACATTGTCTACCAGTTTTTGAATTGGTGCACGGCTTCTTTGTGCTTCGCTCACCATATGAATAATGCGAGCAAGAAGGGTATCAGCGCCAATTTTTTGGGCCACCATAATAAAAGAACCCGTGCTGTTTATACTTGCTCCCACCACTTTCGCTTTACTATTTTTTTCCACCGGAATGGGCTCGCCTGAAATCATCGATTCATCGACAAAACTCTTTCCTTCGACCACTTCACATCGACTGGCACTTTTTCACCTGGCCTCACGCGTAGCAGGTCGCCTATTTTCACCTCTAGAGGAGCAATGTCTTTTTCACTACCATCTTTTAAGACCAGACGAGCTTGATGCGGTTGCAGTCCTAAGAGCTCTCTGATTGCTCCGCTCGTGTTGGAGCGTGCTTTTAGTTCCAATACTTGGCCCAATAATATCAGCGTAACGATGACAGCAGCTGCCTCGAAATACATCGCAACATGGCCATCGGGGCCGATAAATGTTTTTGGAAATATTCCCGGTATCAATGCTGCAACCAAACTGTAAATAAAGGCAACACTCACGCCTAGGCCGATGAGGGTAAACATATTGAGACTTTTATTTTTAATTGATAAAAAAGCGCGAACATAAAATGGCCATGCTGCCCACAGGCATATAGGCGTAGCTAAGAATAATTCTAAGTACATGCGTAAACTGGAGGACAGAATGCGCGATATCGGTTGGCTTGGAAGCATGTCACCCATGGCAATTATTGTCAAGGGAACACTAAAGATAAGCGCTATTTTAAAACGCCGAGCCATATTTTTTAACTCTTGGTCCTCCGCATCGTTCGCAATAAGCGGTTCAAGATCCATGCCACACTTAGGGCAGCTACCAGGACCTTCTTGCCGAATTTCAGGATGCATTGGGCATGTATAAATCGCTTGGGAAGCTATTGGGAAAGGAGAAGATTTTTTTTGGAGCGTATGGTTGTTACAACAATTAGGGGAGTCATTCTTTTTAGAGTTTTTCATTTTTTCTCAATGGACTTTTAAAAGTATTAGTTAAGTTTTTTAATGATCTTCCATATTGCTGCGGTCCATGGCCGAGGGAGCCTGTTTAGAAGATAACGTGGCATTAGAGTTGATGGTGCGCCTCGTTGTGAAGAAGGCCGTGGTTTAGCGAAAGTTTTCAATGTGAGAGAGCTTGCAATGGAACGCCAATCAAGAACGATATTATCATAGTCGCTGATAAATTAATTTAATACCCTTAGCTAGCCTGCTGGATGACTCCACGAGGATCACGCGGGTTGAAATTTTCCGGTCTTTTCGAGGGATTTCCCATCCTCCTGCGTATAAGTTTTGGAGGAGCTTGTTCAATGAAAAAAGATATCGACAAAATCTTAGAATTACACTTTCGTGAGCGGCCTAATTTTTCTCGGCTTGATAGCATGGAGCGAGTGTTATGGCAGAAAATTGAAGAATCCCGTGCGAAGAGGCTCTGGATTGAGCATTTGTTAGAGCCTTTGAGCTGGCCACGCTTCCAAATAACCACGCTAGGACTTTCTTTGGCAATTGGTTTTTCAGTGGGTCTGGCGCAATCATGGCTAAGCAAGTCCGAGTCGAGTTTAAATAACTTCGAAAAAAGCATGAGTATGTTTGCGCTGAATTCAGATTATTTACCATCCACAGCTCTGAGCACGGTTCAATCTATGCAGGGAGTAAATTAAAGTGATGAATAAAAATTCATTCTCAGCATCGAAAAAGAAGAAATTATTTCATGCCCTGGCATTTATGATCCTCATAGTGTCAAGCGCGATTGGTAGTGCTTATATCGGGCAACATTATTTTCCGCACATTCACCTTCAGGATGAAACGGTAAAATTAAACTCATTTGACGAAATTCTCCATCAGCAATTG
>CAYJDW010000031.1:0-26826 GCA_964368985.1 uncultured Myxococcales bacterium
ATGTCTCTCCACCCTCACCCTAGCCTCTCCCGCAAGCGGGCGAGGAGTTGTTGAGATAAAACTACCGCTATGAAAAAAGGTAGGGCATTATACAGCAGCGAAAGCGCCAGAATACCTAAACCACCTCATGAGTAGGCAATCTCGCAACGCTCGTAATATCCCCACCAAAAATCTCCAGCGCCTTTTTCACCACCGGATGATTAGCAGCCTCATCATAGAGCTCTTGCTCCGCCTGCTTGATTTGTTGCTCTTCGCGATCCGCCACTGTTCTTACCGCGGCTGGCTGAGCTTCAGCTCTTGGCTCTTTTTTAAGCACCACATCTAAAATCAGAGGCTCACCAAAGGTCTCTTTAATGAGTCGCACGAGATGGGCATTAGCTTTTAGTTCCAAAACGTATTCATAGTGCAAAGACATGGAAAAAGTGAGCTGCAAAGTTTTTAATGCCACTTTAGGTTCTGCATGGCGTAAATGACTGGCGAGGCCAGGCACTACCTGACTTAACTCTTCTACAAGTTGGCTAAAGAGCCCCAAGATATCACTAGGCTTTGGCGGCAATGCAGGTTTTAGTTCTGCTTTAGGCTCCACTATTTTAGTGGCATTCAAAAGAGCAGCCAGGGGTTTTTCGAGCGGCCGAGTGGGCACGGCCGGGGCCCCAGGCATCTCAAGCGGGACCGGTCGATTATGCAAAATAGCGTCGAGTTTATTCAAACAAAAGTTGATGGTAGAGGCTTCGCTCATGGAAGGTCTCAGTGCCATCCGTAAGACCAATAATTCGAGTGCCAATAAAGGTTTTTTGGCTTGAAATACTTGCGCCATGCCATCGAGAGCCATGGCAAAAAGGCGTTTTAAATCAGCCTTGTCATAATTTTTTGCCGCGGCAAAATCATCTTGCTCGAGGCCAGGAATGATGTTTGAAGCTTGTTTAAAATCATCCACATGGGCACATAAAGAAAGAATGCGAAAACGTGCGGTGATGGCATCGCTTAACTGACAAAGATCAAGACCGCTTTCGTAAACCTCTTTAACAATCGCTAAAGCTTGGCCTACTTGGGCCTCAATCAGATGCGCCGCCACCTGTTTAACCGCTTGGTGGCTCACTACTCCCAAAATATCAGCGATCGATTGTGCCGAATAAAGCTCGCGTTCGGTCGTAATCACTTGTTCAGTCAAACTTAAAGCATCGCGCATACCGCCATCGGCTAATTCTGCGATCAAGAGCAATCCATCATCGGCAAAGTTCAAACCCTCTTTAACGGTGATTACTTTGAGAGCTTTTTGAATAACCGGCACGCTGACTCGCTTAAAATCATAGCGCTGGCAGCGGGACAAAATAGTTTTAGGGATTTTATGGGATTCAGTGGTGGCAAAGATAAACAACACGTGAGGAGGCGGTTCTTCCAAGATTTTTAAGAGCGCATTAAAAGCGCTGATGGAAAGCATGTGCACTTCATCGATGATAAAAATCTTATATTTAGCCGAGGTCGGCTGATAGCGAGCGCTATCTCGTAAATCGCGAATATCGTCGACACCGGTATGGGAAGCACCATCGATCTCCACGACGTCCAGGGAAGAAAAATTATCGATAGCAACACACTGAGCGCAAGTCCCACAAGGCTCAGCATTCACTCGAGCTACACAAACAAGGGCTTTGGCCACAATCCGCGCAATAGTAGTTTTGCCCACACCGCGGCTGCCGGTGAAGAGCATGGCGTGAGCAATGCGGTTCTTCTGTACCGCCGCCTTAATGGTTGCGACAATGACATCCTGACCGACAACTTGATCAAAGGAACTGGGGCGATATTTGCGGGCTAAAACTAGGTGACTCACGGTGATGCCTCAAAAAAAATGCTGTGCACCCCTACTTGCTTTCTACCGTTGCTCCCTTCCGGGCCTGGCGGGGTTTGAAAGTAATAAGTCGCACAGCAATGGCGGAGAAAGAGGGATTCGAACCCTCGATACCTGTTACAGTATACACGATTTCCAATCGTGCGCCTTCAGCCACTCGGCCATCTCTCCAATATCCCACAAAAACTGTGGCGGACAGCGAGGGATTCGAACCCCCGGGACCCTTCAAGAGCCCGTCTGATTTCGAATCAGGTGCCTTCAACCACTCGGCCAGCTGTCCAACTACATCGATCCACAACTGCTCAAAAAAAACCAGATAAGGCAACCCCCTAAGTAGGGCTAAACTTTGCAATAAATAAAATAAGCAAGGCCACCATTGATGTTTTCCTGACTGGATCCATAAGCATGGTTAATACAGCGCTTTTCTCTTGAGTTGATTCTCCAAGGCTGTCGCCTTCGCGAGGACGACAAAATTAGAATCAACACAGTCGGGCACCGCTGTATGCAACCACAATCATATATCAATTTGTTTAAATTATCTTCAATGAAGTACAATATAAATGACCATATTCGCTGTGGGAAATATCTTGTTTGAAAAAATCTCACCCTATTTTATTGCCATGGTAATTGGGCTCGTGATTGGGGTTGAGCGAGAGCGTCAGCGTTTAAATTCTGTGCAAGCTATGGGTGTGCGCAGTTTTTTGTTGATATCGTTGTTGGGCGCAATCGCTGCAGGAATCGATAAAGCGGCCATCGGCCTGGCCATTGCTTTATTTGCCGCGGCAGCAATATTGCTTGGATATTTCAAAACTTCTAAAGCAGCTTTAGCTTCAGGACGCCCTGATATCGGAATGACCTCCGAAATTGCGGCAATGGCAACTTTTGGCCTAGGTTATTTGGCCCACTTCGAGCCACTTTTGAGCCTTGCGCTGGGCGTGATTATGCTTTTTGCTCTCCACCATAAAACAATTTTACATTCTTTTATTGAGAAACGAATTACTACCAACGAGATTCAAGCCGCCATAATTTTATTATTACTTTCTTTCGGGGTGATCCCCTTAATCCCCCAAGGCTTCATCGATCCGTGGAACATATTTAATCTTCGCAGACTGGCAATAATTATTTCAGTTATCGCCGCTATTCAGTTCCTTGGTTATGTCGCCTCGCGAATTTTTGGCAGCCGCCTAGGCTTTTCTTTCGCGGGCCTTTTGGGAGGTCTTGTTTCTTCTACGGCAGTTTTTATCTCCCATGCCGAACTCGCCACCACCAAGCCGAAATTTTATCTATCCATTGCCTCTGCCGCCATGTTTTCTCTGGTCGCGACCCTGTGCCAGTTAATTATTGTCGTAGCCGTCATGTCCTGGCAGCTTATGATCGCCATAAGCATCCCCGTCGCCATTATCCTTGTGGTAGCCATAGCAATTGCATTTTCTTTTTACGCAAAGGCCGCTCCAGGTTCTGAACCCCAGATGCAACATAATCCACTCAATATATGGAGTGCCATTAAACTCGGAAGCCTTCTTTCTGCGATTATTATTGTATTGGAGCTAACGCAGCGTTTTTTGGGCGAACTTTCGGCGCAAATTCTCACGTTTTTAGGCGGCCTTTTTGAGCTCCAGGGCGTGGTTATCGCCCGCACCAACATGTTTGAAAATAATTCCATCACGCTCCAAGTTGCAGCCGAGACCGTATTGATCGCTATTTTTGCAAGCATGGTATCAAAAATTGGTATCACCGCATTTTTGGGACGCGGCTCTTATAGAATTATTGTATTATCGAGCATTTGCGGATTAGCGCTTTTATCTGCAGGATCCTGGCTTTTGGTGAAATGGGTGCCCGCGGTTTTAATCTCTATTTTCTAGAGCTGATCTGATCCCTAAAACCGGCATGAGCACGCTTCGGTTAGTATGATGCGGAGCAGCTTTTTGGCTGCCTAGCTAAGTATTCGATAGATTTCGAATTTACAAATAGGAGAATGAATATGAAAAAATTTCTATTCTTGTTGGCACCACTCTTCATAACTTCCGCAAATTTGGCTTCAGAAGAAAATAAAGAGCCAGAAATTGTGCCCGTGAGCCCCCAGTACCTTAACTCTCCAGCAGGCAGAGCGCAGTACAAAAATATTATGCAAATTGCTAGCGACACTATAGATGCAAAGCATGCCGCAAATAAAGCCAAAGAAGCTGCTGAGACCGAAGAGGAATCCGAAGAAAAAAATCCCAGAGATGAAGATAAAGACTAAGCCGCGAAAAGGACGAGCCTAACCGCGACTCAGAGTAAAAACCGCTTTGTTTTTGCCGCAGGCTGTTTGGCCTGCATTTTTGGTATTTCGCCCTTGGGTCTTTACTGACAAATCGCAAGTTGCCTGAGAGCAGCAGCAATCGCCGCGCTCACATCAGCATCATTCTCTTGGGCCTGACGTTTTTTCAGCCATGGAATAGTGCGACACGCACCAGAAAGCCCGAGCATTTTTGCCGCACGTAGGCGAATGCTATAGGAGCTTGTATTGAGCGACGACTCTAAGCTATCAATCTGCTCTGCCGAGAAAGGATGGCCGATTATGGCATTGAGGGCGACTCGTTGCACATCGCTGTCGTTATCAAATACAAGGGCGAGCAAAATGCCTGTCGCACTCTCGTCTTTTACGCGAGCCAGCATCTCGGCTACACTCATTCGCGCCTCATAGCTTCGATTGGTGGCCACTTTTCGAAACTCGGGCACCATGGCCGCATCACAAGGAAGCGATTTAAGCGCTGCGAGTGCGGCTTTACGAACGTCGGTGTCACTATCTCCAAGTGCCGAGATGATCGCTTCGGCAGCTTCACGTGAACCAATGGTGGCAATGAATACTACCGCTTGGCGTCTTGCTTCCCAAGCTGGCTTGGTTAACAAATTTTTCAACAAAGGTATTTCATTGTTCGTTAAGCGAAGATTAGCCATAACTGTTTTCACTGTATTGCGGACATCCTGGTCGCTATCAGCCGTTAAGGGTATGATGTTTGCCAATGCCTCACTCGTGCCAATGGTTGCCGTTAAATTTACCGCACTGCGTCGAATTTCCCACCCAGGCGCGCGAAGCAGAGGCTGCAAGAATGGGAGAGCGCTATTGCTCAGCGTATAATGCGTAAGAGCCAGTATGCCTGCTTGTCGAACGTCGCTATCGTGATCGTTTAGAGAAGAAATCAAGACATGGGCTGCATCATCACCAGCTATGGTAGCGATGAGCTGAATGGCTGCTCGACGATGCCCCCAGGAAGTACTGCGTTTAAGCACTTCGGTGAGCGCCGGCAAATCTTCAATCGTCAGGGCCCGCGTTTTTAGAGCATTGAAAGAAGCCTCATGTACATCACTATCTCGATCGCTGAGCAAGCGTGCCAATAATTTTACGGCCGCGTGAGTTGGAATCCGTTGCACGAGATTTACGGCCCTTTTCCTGACGGGGTAGCTTGCATGGTTGGCCAATTTTAGAAGCGCGGGAATATGGCCATCGAGCAAAGTCCAATCCGCTATGAGCCTACTTAGCAAATTGTTTAGCGCTTCATCCCTATTGGCGAAGTGTCCGAGTATGAGATTTTCATCGTCAATTCCCTCGCGAATGCGATTAAGCGCCTCAATGGCTAGGGCGAGCAAAAGACTGTGCTGATTTTCGACAACGGCAATCACCTTAGAGTGAACCTTTTCTCCCTTCTCCCCTAATAAGGCCAAGGTGACAGCCGCATACTGCTGTATCTTCACGTCGGGCAGATTCAAGAAACGATATGCCACCTTCTGCAACAATGCAGGTTCACCAGGCAATTTTATTCTCATATTTTTGAGCAATGCGGTCTGATACATCGATGCTGTGGCTTCAGTTGCTGATGCTATAAGCTCATAATGTTTATTAATCGCATCCACGACGAGAAATCGATGCCCAGGAGAATAAAACATGAGATATTCAATGGCGTAAAAATATTCACGATAATCCCGATCTTCTTGCCCTAAAATATGTTGTGCATGAGCAACACTGTCGTGCGCGATGTTGATGCTTAAGATTGTGCGGCTACGATTAAAGAGATAATCATTTTTTAGCAGCTCCGCTCGATCTGTTTTGGGTCCGACCGTCACTAACTTGGCAGACCTAATCTGCGCCAAAGGTTTTTCCCCATCTGACTCGACCACCAAACCAAGCCGCGCTCCTGTAATGTCATGGGCAAGAACGGAAAAGGTCAGCCTGCCATTGCTTAACTCTGCCTCTCCGCTATCAATGACGCGCATTGCCGATATCAAACAATTACTTTTGCTCACCTGAATACCGCAACGAGTAATTTCGGCAGCAAAACTCAACGCCACTTTCCCATAGCCATCACTCTCGGCTGGAAAAGCCCCTTCCACAAAGGCTGGAGAGGTAGGAGAGGTGGAAAAAATTGATGGTGATAAGTCTTCCTCGCCGACAATAGGAGAATTTATTCTTGTCGTCTCGACGTTTTTTTCAATGATATGTGAAGAGACCTTGGATTTATTTTCTTGAACCTGCTGAGCGACGCGACTGTCTTCTTCATTGCTTGAATCACATGCCGTGAATCCAAAAAACACCAATCCAGCCAGCAAAGAAACGAATATTCGATACATTGAGTTAGCCCCCTAACTTTTATTTTAGAAAGTCAAACATGGGGCCAATTTTTATGAAAGAGTATCACGTACGATTCAGTCGAAGTTTAGGAAAAATAACGTCATTGCGAGCGCTGCGCTCGCAATGACGAGTCGCCCGGTTTTACTGCAAAAGCGGGCTTCAGGATAGTCAAAACCTACCAAACTAAAATGCAGTGTTCAAAATTACCCGCACGGTAGCCCCAGTCCTCGCTACGCCAGGCATTTCATAGGTCTTTTCTTGAGTACCAGGGATTGGAAAATTTTCCGGCCTGGTTTCCGTTAACACTTCTCCGCTTGAGCTTCGTATTTCCAATCGAATTTGCACCAAGGCGGAATTACCCGTGCGGTTTTTCAAGGTGACACGAACCTTACCGCCGTCACGTTCTTCCACCCAAATGGCTACCACATCTACTTCGGAACAGACTTTGCCTTCGGAGCAATATACTTCATGCCCGCCAACTTTGATCACTTCACTCCCAGCAATCCCTCGCGCCATCGAAGTCTGAGCCCGTTTCATCGGCGTGCAAGAACTCATGAGCAACAAAGCACCGCTTAGCAATATTATTTTTTTCATATTTCACCCTTTGGTTAACGATACATCACGCCCACAGAACCTTGTTTTTTCGTCTCATAGGCTTTCATCCATTCCACCGTGTCGGCTTTATCGATGAGTTTAAAACTATACAACAAATAATCGCTCACCCCTTCGGTTGAGCCCTTGGATAAGGCCGTCAAACGAGCGCTTAAAAAATAATCCGCGCCATTGGCATTCTCAGTGAACTGAAGTTTTGTGCCTTGGGAAAATTCTACTAAATCCGTCAACAAACGGTCTTTGATGATGTTCGGATTAATAGGAAAGCGCGTTTGATTATCAATCGTAGTCAAGGCGATGCGAACCTTCACTTTATTATCCGGCCATTTAAGACCCGAGATCTCCCGCGCCATCCGTTCGGCCATCGAGCGAATATCCGCCGAACTGGTGCCCGTACCGCCCAAGGTATCTTCCTGGGAAGCGTCCATAATGGTGGTTTTACGAGATTGTTTGGTCACCGAAGAACAGGAGTTCAACAACAACAATCCCGCCAACAACAAAGAATATCTTAGTAAGTTCAGCATTTTCTACCCCATGGTTACGCGAAACAAATAACGCAGGAGGCATTAAAAGGGAAGATGTGCTGAACTTGAAATGGCCATCTGTAAAGCACTAAGCTGCGGAAAGATCAACCAGGGCTCGCATTCTTCGATTTTCTTGCTAGAACCCACCTACTTTTATTTTGGAGATTCCCATGCGTAGTGATGGCCGTAATAATGACCAACTAAGACCTCTCAAATTCGAAATCGGCTATTTAAAGCACCATCCCGGCTCGGTGATGGTCACCATGGGCGACACCAAAGTGTTGGCTTTGGCCACCAGCGAGGCGCGCGTGCCGCATCACCGGCTCGATGTGGGCGGTTGGTTGTCGGCGGAATATAACATGCTGCCTGGCTCTACAGCGCAACGAAAGCCCCGCGCTATTGCAAAGCTTAAAAATGATGGTCGCTCGGTGGAAATTTCTCGTCTTATCGGTCGCTCAATGCGCCAAGCGGTTAATCTTGAGGCTCTCGGTCAACGCTCCTTGCTTATTGATTGCGACGTAGTTCAAGCCGATGCCGGCACCCGTTCTGCGGCCATCACCGGCGCCTATCTTGCCACCTGCGCTCACGTGGCCAGTTTACTAAAAACCGGCCAACTCAAAATGAAAACCATGGAAGATATCATTTTGCGACCCATTGCTGCGGTTTCTCTAGGCATTCTAAAAGAGCAAGTTTTGCTTGACTTAAATTATCAAGAAGACATCAAGGCTGATACCGATTGCAACCTCGTTGGTTCCCATCAGGGACAAATTGTTGAACTGCAATGTAGCGCAGAACAAAGGCCCATGAGCAAAGCGCAAATCGATCAGATTTATGATGCCGGACAAAAGGCGCTCGCAGACATTATTGCTCTGCAGAGCAAAGAACTTTTGCGCCAGTGCGGGATTATGTTTCATTGGTAGCCAACGCATGCGAGCCTAGCGCGAAAAATCCACGCGCCAGGCCCGCATGAAGAGCTCCAGACTATCTAAACTCATATTCCCCAGTCGTACTCATATCGGAGAGTTTGTTCGCAGTAATTGCCTTTGAACTAATCGCGTAAATATAATCTCCGACGAAATAGGAACGCCTGATGGAAGAACTATGAAGATAGTCGGAAGGATCTTTATTGTAATATTTAGAGTGATCGACTTCGCCATGAATCTTTAGCTCCTCCCCAACTTTGGTATCCACCAAAGTAAGTTTGCTCACGTATTCAAATTGTCCCCCCGATGGATCAAGCGGATTTTGTATGTAGCGATTGGTCTCAAGCGGAATAGCAGTCATGGCTACAGGGCTAAAATAATTAACGGCGAGATGAGTTTGATTTGCCTCACTTGAAACTCTCGACCAAGAATGATTGAGGCCTTCCTCGAGAGAAAATTGCAGCGAATCTGCTAGTTTTGGGTTCTTTAAATCGCTGACGTCGAAGAGTGAAACGGTAGTTTGAAAATCTGTACCTTTTTCGTCACCGCCGTAGCCAACTGCCAAAAGATGGTTTTGATCGATTTCTTGCAAATAAGTAGACACACCGGGAATTTTTAGCTCGCCGGCAACTTTAGGCTGAGTGGGATCCTTCAAATCAAGAGTGAAAAGTGGATCGACTTTTTTAAATGTCACCAAGAATCCCAAGTCATCGGAGAAACGAGCAGACCAAATTTTTTCCCCCGGTGCTAAGCCCTCAATCGAACCCACTACATCAAGCTTGCCATTGTTATCGCCCAGCACAAAGAGATGATTTTCATCCCGATTTTCGAGACTTCCTCGGTCGCGCATCCAAAAGCGTGATTGAGGCTGTGTGGTAGTAGCTACCCGCAAATAATTATCATGTTCGGAGAGCGAGAAGGAATTATGCAAGGTTCCTGGAACTCGCAAGGAATCGTGGTAGGTGGGCGTGCCCGATTGATCGAGATCGAAGCGATGAATGGTAGTTTGATCCTTCAGTTCTTCGTTATTAAAAAACCACCAAGGTTCATGTTCTGGGGAGGCCAAAATAAATTGCTTCTCGGAAGCATAAACGATGGGTCGTTTGCCGCGTACGCGCTGAATATCCACCAAGCCTTTGTCATCCAAAGTGATGAGACTCAAAAAACCATTAGCTGAACCATCTTGCACCCCAAAAGTCCGATTACAATCTTTTGCTCCGATAGCCTGAGATTCCAATTGGGAATCTGAATGGTTGAGCTGCTTTGGTACTAAGCTTAGAAAATCATAGTTATTGATAATTTCTTCATTTTTTTGCACTGCGCGATTAATAGCTTCAATCCATAGCTCATTTTGTTCGGGCTCACTTCTCTGATAAAAATCATTGCCAACTATCGGATAATTGACGAGTCCAGGAATGTGATTGTCGAGGTAAGTAGCGAGATAAATCTTTGAACCGATTTTACGAGCCGCAACGAGATCCCCTTCAAAATAATTGGTTTCACTCACGCGAGGCTGCTTTCGATCAGCTCCGAGATCAATAGTGTCTAAACGCACCGCGTTGCGCTTAAAACCTGATTCATCAGCAATCACAAATGCCCGATCATCATTGAGCAAAATACCAGAACCGGGGCTTTCCAAACGCAGAACACTTGCTTCTTTTAATTCACCGATCTGCGGCATTTCGACGATAGAAAGCGTGCTTTTATTGAGTGCATAGAAAAATTTTCCATCGGTCTTAATAATATCAGCCTCGTCAATGCCTTTTTCCTGATTATTGGTCCCGGAAAAATCTACCCCCTCAACTGGCGCGGTCGGCGCACTCACGGTATCGACCGCAATCCCACCCGGCATGGGACCATTTTCCTTTACAAACTGCTGCGGCCCCTCCTTAGCCTTGATGGCGAAACGAGCATGCATCTCATCGAGCGCGGTTTTTTTCAAACCGGCATTCAGTTCTTCGCAAGAGTTATAGCTAAATAAGAGTGGTGAACTGAAATTTCTTGATGCATTAACGTTGAGATTTAATTCCGGTTCATAATGAGCGATCCGCTCACAAGCAGAAAGCAAGAGCAAAACGCAAAAGAGAAATAAGCGCAACATAGACACACCTAGCTAAGAGAATTCCCTCCAAATTTTAACTCTTTTATCGAAGGATTTGTGATTCCAAAGCGAGTTATCTATTCCGATTAGCCAATACTTAAACGCTCAACGGTTCGACGAAACTGCGCCATAAATCTTATTGAGCATCTCAATCAAATTCAGGCTCGAGAAACGAAAACCTTTGTCCAGCAAAACTGCGGGAGTCACACGAGTTGACGCCAATGCCATCGAGCCCTGCTCCCCCATCAGCTTTAATCCCCAAGCCGGCACTCTGAGGACGGCGGGACGTTTAAGTCTGAGCCCAAGCATGTGCGCAAAATCTTGATTTCTCACTGGCTCTGGCGCCACCACATTGACGGGGCCAGTCAAGCTTTCATCGTTGAGGGCAAAAATAATGGCAGCTATGGCATCGTCGATATCCACCAATGACATATATTGCTGCCCACTCCCCATCGGTCCGCCGAGGCCTATTTTAAAAATCGGTTCAAGCCGTTTAAGCATGCCACCGTTGGGACTAATCACGACGCCAAAACGCAAATTTACTACTCGGGTACCCGCTTTTTTAGCTATGGCAGTGGCTTCTTCCCACGCCAGGCATAAGTCAGCCATAAAACCGGTGCTACTCGACGAGTGTTCGTCAATCAATTCGTCACCGCGATCGCCATAAATACCTATGGCTGAAGCGTTTAATAAAATCTTTGTCCCTTGCTTAGCCACGGCCCTGGCAATGAGCTCAGTCGAGCGCACGCGGCTATCATAAAGTTCTTGCTTGAATCGGGTAGTCCATAAACCGGTCATGATATTTTTGCCGGCCAAATGAATCACCGCATGACTTTTGCCAAGTTTTTCGTCCTCAATAAAACCACTTTCATAGTCATAAGCGATTTGGCCTGAACCGACGGGATATTTACTCCGCACCAGAGGCCACACTTCCAAAGATTGTTCTTCCAGTGCTCTCTTAAGCTTCGAGCCAATAAGACCACTAGCCCCTGAGAGGGCAATTATTTTCGCCACTTAAAACTCCTATTTCTGTTCGCTAAAAGCCTTTTCGACTCGGCTCTTTGTAACGCGATACAATCCGTGATCAGTGGCATAAAACCATTCGCTTTGATAAAATGCCGCATCAAAAAAATCAGTGCCATCATCAGGCACATCCCCCAGATTACCACCCTTAAAAGTCTCAATCCCAAACTTCGGTGGATGAGGATTCCGCAAGGTCTCCGATGCTTCTTGCAAATATGCCAAATCGCTGCTGAGCTTTTCTGAATCAAGCTCTAACGCAAATACGCCATCCTTAAAGCGATAAATCTTTTCCGCACTTACAATACGAGCCTCATCGCCATTAACGACAATTTTCGACCCATGGGAAAGAGGCGCGCTCAAATTCGTCCTAAAAACCCAAGGATATTGAGAAAGATCCGCCGACTTCAAACTATGCTTGCCTGCACCATCATGAGCCAAAACCACTAAATAGCGTTCACCCACCAAACGCATAGCAACAATATCAGTTATTTGCGTGCCCAGCGCTAAGCCTGCTCGCCATTGTTCCCCATGGCCTTTATCCAGCACTTCGTTAACCATTTTCTGCTCGAGCCGAGGATTTTCGGCATCAGTCACCCCCACACTCTCAGAGGCAATAGTCAATAAACCTTGAGGCTGAGCAAGCACCACGCGCCCATCACCGAGCGTCGACAAGGCACCTATTTTGTTGTCCGGTGGCAAGGGCAATGCTACGGCCCCCGAAAACTTCAAAGACGCAGCGCCATCGGCCAAAACCCCATAAAACCCCTTCGCGGCCGAGCCGCTTTTGGTCCACAAAACATGTCTGCTAGGTGCGAAACCTGCCGGGCTAAACTCGACAATGGCATAGCTCAATAGAATTCCGTCGCTATTCTTAGTTTCTTGAAGGTCTAAAACTTTCGATGGCCAATCCTGATCAGCCCTAGCTTCAATAAAAACCCTCGACCAAAGGGCCTGCGGCAATTGCCCATCAAATCGCGCAATGCCCCCAAGCTTCCCATGAACTGGAGCCCCGGCTGCCGCATGGCTCAAAGCCACCAAAACCCCTTTCTGCCCAGCAGCAAGTTTGGTGATAGTCCGATTCCCCGTATTGAGGTCATAATGACTAGCGAGGTCCCGACCCTTAAAGCCCGTCAATTTAACCCATGCACTCGCCTGATTCCCCGCCTTCAAATCCCAAGACAAAAGATGAGCCCGATCCCCATCCGCGCTATACAATACACCGTCGCTGATCGCGATCATGGTTGGTATAAGTTCAAAGTTAAAAGCCTGAGCCACTACTCGCTTAAAAGTATATACCTCAACTTCCTTAAGCACGCCCTTAGCCCGAGGATCCCCCTCCCTAAGCGGCCGCTCAAAAGGAGCACAATCAGACAATATAAAGGCAAATAATAAACATACTAAGGATCCAAACACTGGGTAATTTAATGCATTTTTCACTACGACTACCTTCGGGTTATTTTGATAGCGAATATTTTGTAAATCATTATCGCAGGCTTAATGTATAACATAAACATCATAATCCTAAATTTTTCCGACGAAAGTGGGCGCTTTAGGCCTCGATTCCTCTGAGTCCCCAAAAACCTCCAAATTAAATCCCATCCTCAATTTATAGGATGGACAAAAGAATCGGCTTTGACTTAGGCTTTTTCGATCCTAGGAGGGAGACAGTGAAAAACCACGAAATGATTCTATTCCTCACTATTACCTTAATCAGCGCCAGCCCACCCGCAACAAGCTACACGACGAGCCCATCCCTAAATAACCCGTGCAAACACACCGTAACCACGCCACAGAATTGATCAGGAGTGATATTTGATGAGGCTTGCACCGTCGCCTATGTATATCCGCCATTGAAAGGCACAGCGGAAATAGGGTCGCTAGCACGAAGCAGCAACTTGCAATTTTGTGGGGCGGTGGAGAGTGTGGGCGAAGTTGCAAACACGACAATGAGGTCCATGAAGGTTCTAAGCCAAAAGATCGAACAAATGGTGCTTGGTTTTGAGCCGCTGGAACAAGCTGTAATAGATAAGAAGGTAGAGTTAGCAGCATCTAAAGCGAAAATGGAATCAGCTCAAAAAAAACTAGAAGAAGCTGAAACTCAAATTAATACCTTGAGAGAAATCATTAGAGAATCGAGGAAGGCCTATGAAGACTGCATTGAAGATTTTTCAATATCTCATCAATCCTGCTTAGATTTGAAATTAGTTTGGGATGAGGCAAAAAGTGATATGAGTAAATTTCGCAGTAGTGAATATAGAAATAAGCGTTCAGTTGCAGAAGATACCGCTGAAGAGTTCAGTATTCTGTCTGGGAAGTTCGCCGTTTATCAAAATCGTTATATTGAAGCTATCGCCCCAACTATTGAGCTACAAAACCGTATATCAGCCCTCAATATTAAGGTTATGGAGCTCTACACAGAATATACCAAGCTAGAAGGGGCTACGGGACAAATAATTTGGACGGTTCCGTGGGACCGATTATTGGAAGACTACCGAAAAGTAAATAAAAATCTTGGAGTGAAATGGGCTCCTTTACCTTTAAAAGAGGCTGAGCTCATTAGCACTATTAAATTAGGCAATGATCTTTCTGCAAGTGTCTCTAGTCTCAAGTCAGCCGTAATTGTGGGCGCCAAGGCAACAGGATTTGCAGGCATAGGTACTGGCCAAAAGGTAGCTGGCCCTCAAACGGTAGCATCTGCCCCTACAGAAGCTTCAGCGGTTTTTGGTAACAGTGTAAGCGGTCAAATTGTTTTAACCCTTGCAGGTGCGTGTCCATATTTGGGTAGCATCGATGATGAAGGCAAGAAGGATATAAGTGGCCTTACAAGTCATATGCTGGCACGATTGGTTTATAATTATGAAGTGGTTGTGCGACGATCTTATACGGCAAAATACAATTTATCCCAGCTTCTTAAAAAAATTGAGGAAAAAATTCAAAGTGGAGGTTTATTTTCCACTAATGATGCCCATCACATTTTAAACGAAGGAAATTCTTTGGATTGGTTCTCCATGGAATTTGATGGCAACACTTCGGAATTCAAATATTCGGCTGAGGAGCAAAAGCAAATTAAGCAAGAGGTGAAATACGAGCTAATGGATAAGGCACTAAAGCAGTTTTCTGTTCTAAATGCCGGATCATCATTGCCGCCTCCGGTGCCCCAGTTTCTAGAGACTGGCGCAGGCGCAGCGAGCAGAGAATTGCGTCAATGCTGGCACCATTATTGCCAAGCCGCCTCTGCAGTTATTGGAGTAGCCAATTCTATCTGGGGAAATAGTCAAGCAGTGGCTAATTTTCACCGCAATAACAATGCATGGTCCTATGAAAAGGTTAATGGCATTGAGTTCGTGAGCAGAAGTGGATCTCTTGCGTTTAAAGCCGAGTAAATAATGAACAAGCAAATATTATTTGTAATTTTTGCGGGGGCAGGCTTGTTAAGCCTTCCCCTTTTAAGGGAATGGTTGTTCCTAAGCTCTGAAGAGGCTTCGTCATCACCTGCCCCTACAAAATCTTTGCTTTCTCCTTCGATTAAGCGAGGCCAGAACCAAGCTCATTATCCTGCATTGAAAGAGCAGCTTAAGACAGCGCATACAGAGCAGTTACCAACAGATATAAAAACCGAAATAGCTCGACTAGAAACTGAGCTTGAAGATCAAGATGCCATAGGTCGTCTAAACGCCGGCATCGTAGACCGCGAAGAACGAGAAAAGCTGGGC
Organism: uncultured Myxococcales bacterium; assembly: GCA_964368985.1. Taxonomy (GTDB): domain Bacteria; phylum Myxococcota; class UBA727; order UBA727; family JABDBI01. The sequence goes on from CAYJDW010000031.1 coordinate 15,352, forward strand.
AAACAACTGCAGCGTCTGGATAACCTTCGTAAGATCGAACTTGAACAACAACTAAAAGATCTTGAAATGCAAGTGGCTGAACTCGAAGCACATCATTCGGATAGACTACGGGATTTTGGGGTAACACCATGAAAATTCTACTTGTGAATTTGGCAATTTTGATGGGGTTTGCTGGATGCGACTCGTACTCCCCCGAGGCAGGGAGTCAAGAGCACACTCCGCCTCGCCCCACCGAGATCACTAAGCAAACTTTGCCTCTTATCAACCGCCCCCAGGCGCCCGAACAGGAACCCAAAAAATTCGAAATCAATTTTGGCAAGTTACACTTGACTGCAACAGTTGATGAGAAAGGAAGCGTTAGCATTCTTGATTATCCGACGGAATGGCATACTAAGGCCAGGGTGGTGCGTTATATTGATCCAACTGAAAAAGCACCTTTTTCCAACAAATATTGTGAGGGGATTCGAGCACTAGCGGAAATTGGCGGAACGGACATTGTTCGAGGGGGCTATTTCTCCGAATTAATTTTCGAAGTGGCACCCTTTTTATCCGAGAATTTTGTTGCTGAGGTAGAGAAAGCGGCCAAAGCGGCAGGCTTTGATATGCCGATTTTTATTATTAATCCTGTAGATATCTACAGCGGAGTCTTTGAGATGACTTTAGGCAAAAAAGCCATTTCTCCTATCAGTGGTCACTTAGACCTGTTGCAAGACGGGATAAATTTGAGTTACCGAGGAATCGTGAAAAATTCCTTTGAGCAGGAACTTATTATTAGATCGGCAGACATCATCTGCGACCTCGTCTCTGGAGAGGCCAGATTTAGCATGACCTATAAAACCGAGAGGGAGGGGCGAGTCGTAAAGGTGATATATGATCCGATGGAAGTGAAACTAAAGCCACGGTAGAATGAGCTTTGGACTTTGAGCAAATCTTTACCGAGTGAAAACCTCGTTTCTTATGGAGACGAGGTTTTTGATTTCAGAAAATCTTGATGTTTTGGGAGCCTAATATTCAGGTCATTAAGGATTCAAAATTAGTGCCTGGAAGCGATTTGAGAGATGTAAGCAAAAGTAATGGGTTCGCTGTTTTGTTATCTTCAAGTCATGATAACTACATGGCCTATAAACCGAGCGGCACTTTCTTTGCTTGGACTGTGCTGCCTATTACGGATTATCTCCGAGCTCTTAGAACTCAAGAGCGCCTCTCTCAATGACGCCCCATAGATGCTTCATAAGCTTAAAATAACTTGGTATGTGGCTATAAATTTGCGCCGCCAAACCTTCGTTATAAGTATGAACCGTTAAATTTCTATCATTGACCATATTAATAGCTAAACTAGTCTCAGCTTCATCTAGCAATCCGACTTCAAAGCAACTCCTAAAAACGCTCTTTGGGGAAGCCACTTCAATTCCCTCATGTTCTCGTAAATAGAGCTGTGCTAACTTCCACATGGCTTCGAGAGTAAACTCGAATCTTTGGATGGTAGCATCTTGAACAATTTTATTAAAAGGTAGCTCAAGGGCCTCATTGAGAGCCGAAAGCGCGCTTTTACTAGTTTCAATTCGTTCAGCTAATCTCGCCATAAAATCCCTTCCGCTATTACTTTTTTGCGAAATACTTCATCGCAATTATTTAAATCTACTAAATCGACCTGATAAGGCACATCGCTTTCTTCTAGCTCATCCTTAATTTCTGACAATAAAAAGGGCGGCAAAGGCTTGGATGGCGAGAATAAAGCCACATCAACATCCGACCTTCGTCGAGCTGTATTGTTGGCTCTCGAGCCGAACAAATATACACTTATCGAATGACCTTCAATCTTCGCGAGTATAATGCTCTTGATTTTTTCCATATATGGATTTTGTGTATGGTTGATAGACATGATGGTGAGCCTAGCATAAAAAAATCAGCGCCTATACTAGCAAGTTTTGTATCACCATCTTTTCGTACAAAAACTCAGGTGCAAAATCAGCGCCGTGGTCCCAAAAGATGGTATCGTGGCCTTCGCCAAACTTAAAATTCCTAAAGTTCTCAAGCTCCAGAAGTGGCTCAAAAACATCTCCCCACAGCTCGTCACTTAAGTCAACGACACCAGATTTACCATCATTAAATTGAAGCCATATTCGATAACCATCAATATATTTAGCCTTCACGACAATTTTCATTAACCACACCAAAAAACCGACTAATCTCTGGCATAATTTCCCCTAACGACAAATTATACCATGCCCTTATCAGGTAATCCTTTTTTCCCAATGGACACCAAGGGACCCTACAAAGTAGATTAAATATAATTCAATGCTTTAGCAGCCTGCACACATTCCTCAGGAACAACATTCTGCAAATTATAAAAATAAGGCGCAGCAGAGCAGATATTTCTTATCAACTGTTCTGCGCTATTCACGGTGGAATAATCAACTGTTTTAACATACGACACACAATCAAAAAAATGGTAGGAGCCTTGTGCCATGCTATCAATAACATCCCCACAAAACTCTTCCCCCAAAGCTAAAAGCGAGGCCTCATCCGCGCTCGAAGGCAAGGCCAAGCTCAAGGCTATTAACAAGGCAGCTAACTTTCCCATAATTTCACCGTAATTTTTGGTATTTCCATTACGGTTTTTATTGATTGGTCGGATACTTTGGCGAGGATACTAGGCAACTTTGATAGTTAATCGCAGAACGTGCCTTATGGAGTATTTTCAGATACTAGCAATAAAAAAACACCGGCCCTAAGGTCGGTGTCTTTACTAAATCAATAGTAATCAAATTACTTCTTGAGGTTACCAACGAAAGCGCCAGTAGCAGTACCAACAACCAACACATCACCAACGAATTTAGCATCATTGATACCTGTATTAGGAAGATCAGTAGCTGTCAAAGGAGCACCTTTTGAACCATTAGCCCCAACTTTAACCAAGCCAGTGCTAGAAACAGCATACACATCATTTCCAATATTAGCCAAAGCTTTAACAGCAACACCGCTCCACTCTTTGCTAACAGCATTAAGCTTTAGTTTAGTTGGAGTAGTAAGATCATACACAATCACGCCACCAGTATTATTTTCTTTCTTAGCATCAGCAGGATCAACAGTTGTATGAAGAGCAATGTATAGTTTGTTATCAGCAGTAACAAGAACCGCTCTTACTTGCTTGTTGTCAGTCTTTTTATCAAGTTTCCAGTCTGAGCTTGGTGCTCCAGCATCCGTATCAGCAGTAACTGTAGCACTCAACACACCAGGAGCAACACCAATATCGTTTTCTCTCAAAATACGAACCGCGTCTTGATCTACAAGCAATGCATCTTTACCAGCCATTGCTATAAATGGTCTACTTGCAAATGCCCTAGTTACTTTCAGATAGCTAGTGCCAATCCAAGTATCCAATTTCTTGGGAATTGCATCTAAAGAAGCATCTGAACTTACAGCGTATTTATAACTGTCCTTGAAGATAACTGGAAAGTCCTTACCACCTTTCGTAACGACGCCAGCATTAAGAACGGTCTTGCTGCTTTCTCCAAGCCCAGTTCGCTCATATTTAACGTGTACACCATTGAAAAGCACACCAGCTACCTTAGGGGCCCATGCAGCTTTAAATGCAGTACCATCATAGTAAGCTACGCCGTTATTTTCGCTTTCAGATCTTGCAACTGTCGTGCCAATTTCAACCAAAACACCTTTTTGAGTAGCTACAACGTCATGAACAGTTTTAGCACCAACTAATTTTGCTTTCCCTGGACTATCGTCCATACCGGCCAAACCAGCAGCATCAATTGCAATAGTTGCCCATTTAGCACCATCAGCAACTTCAGCACTTGCAACTTTGTAAAGCTTAGCACCAGTATTGGCTGTAGCGTAAAGGTTGTTATCGCTCACTGCGAGGTTTTTAAAATTACCATCGCCAGCAAGTGTAACTTGCTTAAATTCATAAGCACCTTCAGTACCTGGCTTATCATCTTTCTTATCAGGCTTAGGCGTAGTATTGGTGTTGTTGGTGGTGGTATCGCCAGTTTTACCTGTGGTCTTTTCTGGACCGCAACCGCTAACCATTACTAGGCTGAGCATACCTGCTGCAGCTACAACCAAAAGGTTTTTCTTTTCGTATTTCATTATCTGTTCTCCATTTTTAAGAAATTCAACTACCGAAGACTTAAACCTAATCTTAGTTCAGCTATTTTGCTGTTCATTTTGGTTCAGAGTGCTTCAAGTTAATATGAGACTACTTTACCTGCAGACCCATGCGCAATCGTTGTCTATTCTATGGCCTTGTGCTTGGCTGTCAACACACTGCCTAGAAATATTTTTCTAAATCATAACAGAGAGTTAACTATTTAGCTTAAGTCAGAGGCTAAATTGTCAAGCGGCACTGGGGTGCCGCTTGATCTAAATGTACATGAAAGAAGTTTAAGCTACAGCTTGCAGCTCGGGGCTTAGTTTGCGGTAGGTGGCTAGATCCTTCGGGCCGTCACCGTAAACTCGGGTGGGGAGTTTTATCACGCCTTCTTTTACGGCGTAATCGAAGAGCTGATCCTGCAAAAGACGACGGCCGCGAAAAAGGCGACTCATGACCGTGCCGATGGGAATCTCGACGCGGCGGGCAATTTCTTTGTAGGAATAGCCGTAGATATCGCTTAATACAACCACCAGGCGAAAATCGATGGGCACCTTTTCCAGGGCGCGCAGGACTTCGTCTGACAAAAAGCGATCTGCAAGGTCGCTTTCAGGGGTATGACCTTTGCCAAAATGCTCCGAAATATCGCTCGCTTTTTGGTTGACGGCGCGAAACTCGTTGTCGAGAATTTCGCGTTCCTTCACCTTGCGGCGATATTTGTTGATAAAAGTGTTGGTAAGTATGCGAAAAAGCCAAGCTTTGCAGTTTGTGCCCACCTCGAATTGGGCGAAGGAACGAAAGGCTTTGAGATAGGTTTCCTGCACCAGATCTTCCGCTTCCGAGGCCGATCGGGTCAGGCGTAAAGCTGCCCCAAACAGCGTATGGATATGGGGCATAACCTCTTGCTCAAAGGGGGTTTCATCAAAAAACTTGGCGTCACAACCAGCAAAAAGCGCAGTTTGAGCCATATGGTGCACCTCGAATGATAGGTTTTACTCACGGCGACTTGAGGTGAAACCATCCAGCCACCGGAATTTATTTCGAGAAAATGCTCCCCCTTGAATTCTTTTACCTCGCTATTTGTTAATTTCTAGGCATTAATAACAATCGCAGCAATTAAATTGTCAGCCTCGGGCTTGACCGGCGTGGTTGCATATATTCCTTTGAGGCTAAAGCACGCACCACGCTCCCTCGCCCGCTTGCGGGAGAGGGCTGGGGGAGAGGGTGGAGAAATGCAAACGAGGAAAGTATTTTGATAAAAGCCCACGTTTATGTCTCTCCACCCTCTCCCTAGCCTCTCCCGCAAGCGGGCGAGGAGTTGTTGAGCTAACACGATCGGCAGTTATGCAACAAGGCCGGCTTGACCCGAAGATGACAAGCGTGGCTCCTAGGACCCAGGGTGCCTACTAGATTGACATAGCTTTTTCTCTACTAGCTTCAATTTTTTTTTCATGCGTACGATTAAACTCTTCGCGAAATATCGAAGATTTGCTCGCCTCAATCTCATAAATCAATCCACGAACTTTAGGCTCAGCACGTTCCATGAAACGAGCGGCAAGGCGTAAACGTTCTTTTTGAAGATCGGGATTAGTCAGACTCAAAGCCTGTTTGACCAGCGCGCGGGCCATCCAAAGCTTACTGGTGATTTGGCAAAAACGCTCCGCATGCAAAAGACCGAAGGAAAAATCGGTTTTTGGATCCCATGTTTTTAGGAAAGCGGCTTTCCAGTCGGTCAAAGGTTTGTCTTTCAGGTCACCAAATTTATCAGCCACCATGCGGGTCATAATGGTTTGCATGCTGGAATAATAGAGTGATTTTAGACGTGCTAATTGTTTTTCTTCCGGACTTTTGGCGCTGATAGTTTCAAACTTAGCGGAGGCAATCTTTGAAATAAATTTCGCAGGATTTCGCATGGCATGTTGCAAATGATCTTTTAAAACCATCAAAGCTTGAATTTGACTGGTGCCCTCGTAGATAGGCAGAATCAAGGCGTCACGCATAAGTTTTTCGGCGTGATATTCCTTCATGTAGCCCACGCCGCCCATGATTTGCATGGTCAGGCGAGCAGCACGGACGGCATATTCAGACGCATAAAATTTCACCAGTGGCGTTGCGAGCCGGGCTTGCCATTTATGTTCCTTAAGATCGTTTTCTCTGGCCTTAGTTTCTGATTCCGACAAGTTTTTATCGACACGCAAAAAGGCTTTTAAGCGGTTGGCCATTTCTTCATGAAAACCTGCGTTAAAGGCAAGACATCTGAGGGCTTTGATTTCTACATCCATTTCATCCAAAAAATCGGCAATCATCTCGTGATCGGCAATTTTCTTGCCCATGGTGACGCGTTCTTCAGCAAATGCCTTAGCCATGCGGTAAGCCTTTTCGCTAAGACCAATGCCCTCGTAGCCCACCAATAATCGTGCGTCGTTCATCACCAGCAGCATGTTACGAAAGCCGTGGCCGCGCTGGCCCACTAACTCTGCTCGGGAATCATCGTAGTTGAGGGTGACGGTCACTGAGGAATGCTGCCCCATCTTCTTCTCTTGGCCCCCGATCTCAAAATTGCGCACGCGCTTGCCATTTTTCTCGATATGAGCAGGCACGTAGAAGAGCGATAATCCCTTCAAACCTGGAGCTGAAACCGAATCTTCTGAACGCGCCAACACCAAGTGATGCTCACCATGGCCGCAGGTGATCCAAATTTTTTGGCCATTGATATACCAATAGCCATCGTCATTAAGCCGCGCAGTGGTGCGGATTTCGCCTAGATCTGAGCCTGCTTGCGGCTCGGTTAAACACATGGCCCCACAGGTTTTACCGGTGACAAAATCTCTAATGGCGTGGTCAAAACGCGTGCTGGTAATTTTCTTGCCATTGGCGGTGAAACTGCCCTCTTCGATGGCGAAAAACTGAAAAGCGAGTCCAATGCCGGAGAAAAATCCGTAATAAGTCATCAGTGAAACATCGGCCCGCGCCGTCATTTCGCATACGGCATTGGCCACCAGCCAGGGCAAATTATAGCCACCTACGTGGCGGGAAAAGGGCAAAGCCATCGCACCCATGTCCGAAAGGCCTTTGATGAATTCGCGCATAATGGGCGCATCGATCATTTCGCCATTTTCTAAAGTGGGGTGTTGCTGATCGAGCAGAGGGGTTTTGGGATCAATTTGTTCGGCAATGTATTCTCCTAAAGAGCGCAAAAATTCATGATAAAGAACTTTGGCTTCGCCCACATTGCGCGGTGCATCAGGATCAGAAGTGTCCGGCTCTACGAGAGGAAAAAGATCATCCCATTTTTGTTGCTCAATGTTAAAACGCAAATCGTCGTTATCGAGATAGAAATTGGCCATGATCTTTCACCTTTGCTCGTTATGTGCTCGAAATATAACAAAAAATCATAATCCTTTTATTCGGGATTTTATTGGGGTTTGAACTGAAAAGGCTTGCGCTATTTTAGGCGGCCTAAGAGCTAGTTGCGAAGGAGTGAGCAGCCCGCTATAGGTTTCGGCTAGGCCCCAAAGGAATTAATAATGCAAACTGACCTACAAAAAACCGTAGAAGCGTCCGCTCCGCTTGGACAAAAAAGCGCCTATCCCAAAGGCTATGATAAAAGCCTGCTCCACCCCGTCCGCCGGGCCGACCAACGCGCTGCCATGGCCATGCCGACCATAAAATGGCTCGGAGCAGATTTATGGAACGCCTATGAACTTGCGTGGCTCAACCAAGCGGGAAAACCCGTGCGCGCCTGCGCCACCTTTAGCATTCCTGCGGATTCAACCTTCCTCGCTGAATCAAAATCAGTGAAGCTTTATTTAAATTCCCTCAATCATACGCGGTTTTTGGATGGGACTCAGGTAGCAGATCTCATCGCTCGGGATTTAAGTGCCGTGTGTGAAGCACCGATTAATGTTGAACTCAATCCACCCAGTCTTTGCTCGTTAACGAATACTTTTACTGGGTTTGAATCTTTAGATGATGTGAATGTCGATGTCAGTGTCTATGAGCGAGATCCCAAATTGTTGGTAGTGAACGCCAATCTGACCGAGGAAAAACTCGTGTCACATCTCTTTAAATCTCATTGCCTGGTAACCGGCCAGCCTGATTGGGGCTCGATTTTTATTAGCTATCGAGGCCCGGAAATTGATCGCGCGAGCCTGCTTAAATATTTAATTTCCTACCATAATCATTCTGGATTTAGCGAGAATTGCATCGAGCAGATCTTTGTTGATCTGTTGACCCTGGCTAAGCCGGAGCGCTTGGAAGTTTTTGGTCGTTTTACGAGAAGAGGCGGGATCGACATTAATCCTTACCGGGCTAATGTCGATGTTGAAATGCTTAATGGACGCTTGATTTATCAGTAGGACTATCGCGCCCACTTCACTCCAGAAAGCGGCGGCAATTGTGGCCATCCCCCACCTTTTTGCCACTGGGCTCGATAATAGCGCAAGAATTCGTGGTCGCTCTCACTGAGCAGCTTTTCCTCGATCAACCGCTCATCAAAAGGACAAAAAGTAAGCGGCAAAACCCGCACAAATCGTTCGTCATCCGGATCTGCAACAATAGTGGCCAAATTCTCGATCCGCACGCCCCCTAGGCCTTCAAAATAAAGCCCCGGCTCGATAGAAAAAACCTGGGAGGGCAATAAGGGACTCGTGGAGGTAGGTCCAATGCGAGGAGGAAACTCATGCACGTTAATACCGACGCCGTGGCCAGTGCCGTGGGCAAAATCGAGGCCGCGTTGCCACAAAGGCTCGCGGACGATGGCGTCAAGTTGCATGCCGGTGGTGCCACTTCTGATGCGGGCTGAGAGGCCGCGGATGCTGGCTATCAGCACCAAGGTGAACATTTCTTTTTGCCAGGATTGGGCGGGGGAATTTTTGGGAGCTGCTAAAAAGGTACGTGTCAGATCGGTGGCGTAGCCGCCTTGGTAGTAGGCGCCAGTGTCGAGCAGGAAAAGCGCACCTCGTTCAACATGAGTTTCACGATCGGGAGTCCCGTAGTGAATGACAGCCCCATTTTTGCCGCTGGCACAGATCGGACGAAAGGAGAGATCGTTGGCTCCAGAGGCGAAGAAGCGTTCTTTAACGTAATCGTCAACTTGACCTTCCGAAATCGGTTGGCCTTTTTCAAAGCTATCAACGACGAAGCTTTGCGTTTGATGGACCACTTGGTCGGCCTTATGAAAGGCTTCACGCATGTGAGTGAGTTCTTTTTCATTTTTAACCGCCTTCAAGAGGGCTATCGGATTAACCATGTTTCTAAACTTAATTTCGAGCTCTTGCAATGCGGTTTCATGGGCTTTAGAGGTCTGCGTATCATCGACCCCCAAAACTAAATCCTTGGTCCAAAGCGTTTTAAACTCCTGAAAAAAATCAGTTTCTTTCACTACCTGAACATTTTTAGGGAAGGGACTAGAAGAATTTGCTCCCTCAGGAAGCCCTAAGATAATCTTTTTGCCGATAATAGCTGCTATTCCTGGCACTGAAGCCTGAAAAGGAAATCGATCACTCCGCATATTGAGGAGCCAGGCGATATCATCAAGCTTAACCACCAACAAAGCCGTGATATTTTGCTGATTGAGCTCATTCGCTACCTGATTAATTTTTTCATCGGTACTGAGCCCTGCAATATCTTTCGAAATCGTTAGCAATTTCCACTTCGGCGTCGCTAAAGTAGGTATGGCCTGGTTAATCAGTGCCGCCCCATCCGGACGAAGCTTAAAAGCTGAAGCCTCAGCTTGATGTTCAAGTTTATTAAGCAGCCGCATATCGAGCGTGGCTGGATCATAGGCGAGAGTGCCGGTTGAAGCCAGCTCGCTCACCATGGCAAGCCAATTATTTTCGATGCTCTGGTTATTGGCGCACACGTGAATATTAAAATCCGGGGCTTGCGTCTTCGCTTGCAAACTGTAACGGCCATCAACGAATAAATGAGCGCTCTTTTTGGTAATAATGGCATCCCCAACCGAGCCATCAAATCCGGTGATACGAGCCCTCGGACTCTCGGATTTGGGAACATATTCATTAAAATAGCGATCGGTAGAGCGAATGAGCACTGCATTGAGACCCATTTTTTCTAACTCGCGCCTAATTTGTGGTAGTGGTGAAAAGAACGTCTGATCCATGATTTTTCGCCTTATTGCTTAGGACCTATGGAAAATATATACGGTGGCCTGACCATTTTTGAAACAACCGGGAATAAGCGAATATGTCAAGAACAATTTTTTTCATTCGTCTCGCCGCAGGACTCATCCTGTCGCTGTCTTTGATGAATGTAATGGCATGCGACCCCTGTTATGAACTCGGCAGTCAATTATGCGATTGTCACAAATCAGAAGACGAGCGCAGGGAATGCAAAAATAAACTTAGCCTGGCCAAATCACATAAATTTTTTGATATCGCCCGCGATCCACAAATATGCCGCGAGGCTCTGAAAAAATGTGGTTCATGTAAGACCATCGAAGAAGGGCAAGACCAAGAATGCGGCCTCTACCGCACTAGCCTGAAGGAAGAAAAATGACTCAAGTTCCTCGACGGAGCGTGCTAAAACGATTTCGCAAATTTGAACTTAGACGCGCACTTTTCATTTTGCCAAATGCTTTTACCATGGCCAGCATTTTTTGCGGCATGTATGCAATCATTTACACGGTCATGCACTCAGATCCAGAAGCGCTGTACCATGCCGCCATGGCGGTTTTCTTTGCAGGCTTTTTCGACATGTGCGACGGCCGCGTAGCACGATTAACCAAAACCCAAAGCGAGTTTGGTGTGGAGTTTGACTCCTTGGCCGATATCATCAGCTTCGGCGTCGCCCCTGCCGTTATCGTTTATCGCTGGGCCTTGTGGTCAGTGGGACCCATCGGTATTTTAGCAGCTATCTGTTTCGCATCGTGCGGCGCCATACGGCTGGCTCGTTTTAATGTTTTGGCGCGCCGCCCGGAAACCTCGGGCGATTTTTTCATGGGCCTGCCCATTCCTATCGCAGCGAGCATGGTAGTTGCCTTGGTAATCGCCCATTTTCGCATTTTTGAAGGCATGCCCGTAACCCGCAACGCCCTCGTTTTAGGTCTGGTTATTATACTGGCTTTATTAATGGTGAGCAGCGTTTCATTTTGGACATTTAAGAATCTTAAATTTGGACGCAAAACAATATATATAATGTTTATTTGCGCCATCAGCTTTTTCGTAGCTGGGCTTAAATATCCGGTGAGTGTTATTTTAGTGGTGATGATTGGGACTTATATTGTCGCAGGGATTGCTCGGGAGATCTTCTTGATGACCAAAAAAATTCATCCTGAAGTTTAGAAGAGACTATATTTGTCAGGTATGAGAATGCCCACAGAGCGTGATATTGCAAATCCACTCTGTGGG
>CAYJDW010000032.1:0-26656 GCA_964368985.1 uncultured Myxococcales bacterium
AACTAAAAAAGTGGAAAAACTCCATTAAGCCGTGTTATTGCACAGAAAAAAGCTGTCAGGCACAAATGCTGATGGCTTTTTGATTTTTTGGTTGAAGAGCGGGTATTAGCAACGGGCGCGTATTAACAAAGCTAAACTAGCTTGCTAGGCTAAAATCTCATCATTTTTACCAAGAGGCTTTGATGACTAAACATGCACCCTTGAAACTGCCCTCATCTTTTAAGCTCATCCGAACTTTCCAAGGTATCGACGAATACCACCTTCCTAATGGATTGCAGATTTTGTTGTTTGAAGATCAATCCCAAGCCAATGTCACGGTTAATCTTACTTATTTGGTAGGCTCTCGTCACGAAGGCCGGGGCGAAGCGGGTATGGCTCACTTACTTGAGCACATGCTTTTTCGAGGGACCTCGAAAGTTCGCGACGTAAAAGGGGTTTTGCAAGACAAAGGTGCTCAGTTTAATGCGACTACTTGGTTTGATCGCACCAATTATTTTGAAACGCTTACTCCTACCAGAGAAAATTTGGCCTTTGCCCTCGAGCTGGAAGCAGATCGCATGGTCAATAGTTTGATTTTGCAAGAAGATCTCGACGCTGAAATGACAGTGGTACGTAACGAGTTTGAAATGGGGGAGAATAATCCCGTCCATGTGCTTCATGATCAAGTAATGTCAGCAGCTTATCGCTGGCACAATTACGCCAAAACTACCATTGGTAATCGCTCGGATATTGAACGAGTTCCGGCGGAGACTCTGCGTCGGTTTTACCAATATTATTATCAGCCCGATAATGCCGTGTTGGTTGTGGCAGGACAATTTAATCCACAGGATGCCCTAGATTTAATTGACCAACATTTTGCTTCCCTTAAAAAACCCACCCGGGTGCTCGAGCAAACTTATACCGAGGAGCCTGCCCAGGATGGACCACGGGAAGTAGTTTTGGAGCGAGTAGGGGATATGGCGAGTATTACTGCGGCCTATCACGTTCCTGCAGCTTCCCACGCTGACCATGCGCCTTTGAAAATTTTTATGGACTCTATTACCGACGAGCCCGGTGGTTTGATTTATCGTGCACTGGTTGAAAAGGGCGTGGCCTCAGAATTATTCTCAATGGTGTATTCGCTGCGTGAGCCCGGTATGGCGATGTGTTTTACGAGGCCCATCAAAGAAGATCAAACGTTCTCCATCCGTGATCAACTTTTATCGCTCATTGAGAAAACAGCCTCCTCATCGCTCGATAGCAAACAAGTAGAGCGTATTAAAGCGCGTCAGTTAAAGCGCTTCAAGCAAGTTATGTCGAACAGTAAAGACGTGGCTTTGAAGCTGAGTGAAGCGATTGCTTGTGGTGATTGGCGATTGTTTTTTTGGAACAAAGAGCAAATCGAAAAAGTCACCCTAGATGATGTTAAGCGTGTGGCAAATCGCTATTTCGTGAGGAGTAATCGCACAAGCGGCGTTTTTATCCCGCAGGCTAAAATTGAACGAGTGGAAATTGAGCGCGTAACGGATATCGAGAGCATGTTGCTAGAGCTTAAAACCGATGAGAGTTTGTCGAAGGGCGAAGTCTTTGTCGCAAGCGCTCACAATATTGAGGCAAGAGTTAAGCGCATTAAGCTGAATGATTGGCAGAAGTCGGCCTTTTTGCCGAAGAAAACTCGTGGTGAATCGGCTCGTGCTCAGGTGATTATTCGCTATGCTCACGAAGCCGTACTCCAGGATTACCACGAAGAATTGGCCTTGTTGCCAGCAATCTTATGGCGTGGCACCACCAAATATAGTTATCAAGACTTGCGCGACAAGCTTGATGCCATCATGTCCACACTTGATTTGAGCGGTCATGCAGGTTTTTTGTCGTCGTCGATTAAAAGTGAGCGAAAATATTTGGGCCAGGCGCTCGAATTGCTCGCCCATGTGCTACAAAACCCTTCGTTTAATCCGAGCGAATTTGCCATCGTTAAACAGCGTGAAATCGATGATCATGAAGAGATCAAAAGCGATCCGCAACGTCTGGGATTTCAAGAGCTGGAACGCTTAAAAAACCCATGGCCAAAGGATAGTTTTTTTTACGTGCCGACTTTTGACGAGCGCATCCAATCCTTAAAAACTCTTTCTCTGAGCAAGGTCGAAGAGGCCTATGAGAAATTGGTTTCCTGCCAAAACCTGAGCTTCGCGATTCTTGGTGATACCGATGAAGATATTCTTCGACGCGCTTCACATTGGTTTGATGCGGCGGCGAGAGTGCCTTATGAACGCGTAAAACGGCCCTTTATCAAGAATGTGGTAAGTGACATCATCTGCAATACCAAAGACAAAGAGATGGCCATTATCGCCTATGCCTATAATTTCCCCATGCGCGATGACCATGAAGATTTTGCCGGTCTAAAACTTGCGAATTATATGTTTGGCGAAAATATGAATTCCCGCCTGATGAACCGCATTCGCGAAAAAGAGGGCATTTCTTATGGTGCTGGTTCTTGGCTAGAAATAGGTCGTCACGACGAAGTAGGTTCCCTAAACCTCTACGCTATGGCAGCTCCCGCGAGCGTATCACGGGCGAAACGTGCAGTGGATGAAGAATGGCAACGCTTTATTGCCGACGGTGTCGACGAGAATGAGCTCAAAAATGCGCAAGAGAGCATCTGGCTCAGTTTTGAAAATAACCTCGCCAATGATGGCTATTTAGTGAATACTCTCGCCGCAGATCTCGATATTGGGCGGACCTTTTTGTGGCGTGAAGAGCTGTTTACCCGCATGAAGCAAATGACCCCTAAAGACATCAAAAGAGTGGCGCAAAAATGGTGGAGCAAAGCTGAGTTTTCCATTGTCACGGCAGGTGATGAGGCGAAGATTAAATAACGACGGGTCAAAGCGAGCCAGACAGGTTGATGGGCCCCGAGAGCTTGGCTGCGCTTGCCTTGATAGTTGTTGTGGGTCTTAATAACCTAAGTTGCTCTCTATCAAATTTTTACCTTAAACACTTATTCATGTCGTCCCCGCGAAGGCGGGGATCCAGCAAAGTGGCATAAAGACTGGATCCCCGCCCTGGCGGGGACGACAAGGTGGCGTCGGAATCTGATAGGGAGCAACTTTCGGTTACTATTCATTGGGATCAAAATCCCGAAGGGCGCACAGGACGGGTAAAGAGGATATCTGCATTCCCGGCAGAATTCTTCTTTGCGATGGTGCTGTAAATAATACCCTCTTCACAAAAAGCAGTTGCCAAAATCCCTCCAATTTTTATAGTTCGATAAATGCCTGCGATATCTTCTTTGGCTTGAGACAGGGAATTGGTTAAATCGACAAAATCAAAACCTATGAGCGCATCCGCGGGAGTTTTTTCCTCGCTATTAATATCTTTAACGAGATGATTCGCATTCGTGTAAATATATAAATCTGGCCGTTGGCCATTGTTCGCCTCAATTAAATCAAGAAATTGTTTTAGCCGATACACATCTTCCAGCAAAGTCTTAGCCTTAGCGCTGCCCTCGGATTCCCAGAGTGCTTGAATATCTTTGATAGTGATTTTTTCTCCTAGCTGCGGGATTAATTTTTTAAAAACTTCACCCCACTTAGGCTCGATGAGAGTAATAGTTTTAATGGCAAGATCTTTTTTGATTAATGATAAGGCTATTGATGCTTCGTAAAACATAGCGCCGCTGGCATAAAAAATAATATCGATACCCTCATGGTCAGCAGGTTTCATAACATGCTTTGACAGTTCCTCCCTAAAAAAATCCCGAAAAGAAAGGACTCCAGGTCTTCTCGTTAGGGAACACTTAATCACTCTGCATTCGTCGAGGAGAAAGGTGGGATTTTCTTTGGATTGAAGTGAGAAAACTCTTAGTATTTCTTGCGCGGTGGGGTAGTCAAAATTAGTCATATATTGTCGAGTCTGCACGCCGAGACCCAGCAAATTCGTAGGCTGACTCAACATTTGCTCAGCGCTCTCCTTTAGAAGATTTTCCTCGGGAGGTAGTTGGTTGTGCTCGCCGTCATAGGCATCTATAAAGAAGCCCCCATTCTGGCTGATGGGTTTAAATTCAACGACAAAGGCGGCATGGGTGACGGAGGTATTGAGGATTAAAAATCCAGCTAATACTATGATGTTTTTCATGAGAAAATATTTAATGTCGAGAGGAAAATTTGCAATAACATCCTCAGGGACCAGCCTCACTGCTCGTCCCCGCTAATTCCGCTTAAGAAGGCTGAGTCTTTCCTTTCGCATCATAAAAATGACCTGCGATATAGGCCAGCGTTGAGATGAGCAGGGCGGTCACAATGGAAGAGCCCGCGAAGTTCATAAACTCAGTGATCAAATAAGCCGCAAAACCTAAAATCACCGATAGTTTGGCGCCACAAGGCGAAGGCTTTTTCGCAAACATAGCGATGAGCAATGGCACCAAAAGGGCGCTCACAGAAATCGCATAGCTTTTTAATAATAACCCGATAACGCTGTCAAAATAAAAAGCTACTATTAACGCCGCTGCTCCCAGGAGAAAAGTTATTAAGCGTGAAGCAGCAAGGCCCACGCGGGCATTGGCTTTGGCAAAGTCAGCAATGAGATTTGAACTTGCGGCACCAAGCAAGGAATCTGCCGTGGAGCAAATGGCTGCAAGAAGAGCGCAGGCGACAACAGTCATGCCGAAACCCGAAAGTTTGCTTTGTAATAAGAGGACCAATGGCGATTGACCAACGCCTGGCACAATCCCAGATGCTTTGGCATACATGCCTAAGAACATGGGAATGGCTGCAAAAACGAGCAAAAATGCGCCCGCCAAGAGGGCTGATACGGTGGCTACGCGCCGACTTTTGGCGGCGAAAAACCGCTGTGCTAAATCTTGCTCAATAAGGGAAAACAATACTGGCACGAGCAGAATAGTAAAAATTCCCTCGCTATTAAACGATGAGCCGGAACTTGGTGCAGCGGGTAGGCTGATGAGCGCTGTCATTTCGCCAACGGGGATAATGAAAAACAATACGCCAAAAAAGACCACGACGATTAAAATGACTTGCAAAATATCGGTGGCGATAACCGCTTTAATACCGCCAAACATGGTGTAGGTGATCACCACCAACCAAAAGCCCACCAGCCACCAGGGGCTTAAGGCAAACATGGAAGAAAATAATTGGCGAGAGGCAACTATTTGAGCTGCTAAAATACCGCCCATGGTGAAAATCGAAATCAGTGCTGCGATTTTACGTAAAAATGGCGAGCCATATTTAGTCTCAAAAAGTTCTGCTGTGGTGCTAATATTGAGGCTGCGCAACCGTGCTCCGACGCCTAGGCCTAAGATAATAAAACCTAAAGCCATACCCAAATTATAGGCAAGTCCCCAAAGACCTTTTTCGTAGGATTCAGCAGCGGTGCCAAAAATCATTCCCGCGCCAAGTTGCGTGGCGATCAAGGTGAGCGTGATGCTCGTGGTATTGAAACTCCGATTTCCCAGCAAATAATCTGCTTGAGAGGAAACGCCCTTTGAGGCAATAAAAGCGACCGCTAAATAAAGCACGCCAGTAAAAGCCAAAAATAGGCCGGATAACATGGATTCCATAATTTTTTCTCCCTTTAATCCGGTCGAATGGTGCCGCGCACAAAAAAAATGCTGACCCATCCGGCCAGCATATTAATGATTGCGAACTTATCAAACTTAACGCACATCAACATCCAGCACGGTCACAGACCCGCAATGATGATGGTGATGGTTTTTCATTAAGAAGCTCATGCGCGAAAGTTTAGGGGCCTAAGTTCAGTTGTCAAGGGCCGCTATAATCCGCCTTTTCTAAAGAGGTTATTGAAAAAATTTAGACCCTTGTGGTACCAGCCCCCCTTTGAAAAGGGGAAAGATGCTTCTGGGGAACTCTAAGGAAAAAGCAAGTCAAACTTGGTGCCTAGGCTTTGGATCTTATTTCGCGGGAGGTCCATAAAGCGTACATGTTCAACTGATGTAGTTGGATGATCCGCAAAAAATTGCAGCGCGGCGCCATAATATAAATCGATTGCGCGGGGGAGAGGAAAGCCAAAAATCCCCGTGGAAATGGTTGGTATTGAAACACTTTTTGCGCCATATTCACTCGCTTTTGAGAGACTATTGAGCACTGCGGAATAAAGTTCCAAATCTTTTTCTAGAGTGCTTGCCCCTTGGGGCCCCGCTGTGAATACGATCATTTTGATTGCAGGGGCCAAACCGTAGGGATGCATTACCATCGCTGAACCAGTGGGGAATGCGGTGATTTTATAATGGTTTTTATAAGCAATAGCCTCGTCTTTCAATAAATCTTTCCCGCCGACTAAGGCCGCTCTATGAATGATTCCATCGATGCCGCCACCACCCTCAAGACCGCTGTTCGCCGCATTCACGATTGCATCCGACTCTTTCAATAAATCCCCATGCACCACTGAAATTGTTCGATCGACTCCGCTGATATTTTTTTGAGCGCTCCAAAATATTTGGGGCGGATTAGGTGCAGTAGCCGGAATAGCGGCCATAGCTGTGCTGGTAATTTTTCGCCATCCCGCAGTGTTGTTAAGGGCTGGCAAAACAGTTGCCAGTGGAGGATGCGGGGTTTTATCCATAACAGTGCTTGGGGGAGTCAGAGGCGGCGGGGAATCGGGCGTGGTGGTCGGGACTGTTGTGGGTGACGTCGTTGACGGCGTCTTTGGTGGGGCCGAGGCGAGCGGCGGCGGATTTGTCTTTTCCGTACTTGCATTGGGGCTGAGGGTTTCGCAAGCACTAAACGCCATGCACGTCAAAATTACGCTGAGCGATATTTTTATCATTTTTCTTTATCCTGTAGATTCGAGTTTAACAGGCAATTTAATTAGCTTAATAAAACCAAATTACAACTGCTAAAAAACTGCCAAAAACTATACCTTGCTTTTGTCTTTTTTCTAGGGGGAAATAGCTGCAAATTTGACTAATTATAGGCTTAATCAATATATTAAATAGGGTTTCAAATAAAATTTGGTGAGCATGATGCAGCGCGCAAAAACAATCGATACATTTTTATATACTGCAAGCGTATTATTTTTGCTCGGCGTCGTGTCCTGCACTCCCTCTCCTGAGCAGGAACGATTAAACCATTATTTGGAAGCCATAGCCGCACAAGAGGCTGCTGTTTTGCCGGCCCCAGGAGGAGCCGCATCTAATGCTCCAGGAGTTACCACCATTGTTAGCGGTACGCCGCGCCAGGTGAGCGCAGGAACATGTGGGGATGGGGTCATTAACGGCACCAACGAAGATTGCGACAAAGGCGCTATTACCAACCCAAATTGTAATGAGCTGGGCGGTATTAGCGGTATCGTTAAATGCAGTGAGAACTGCCTCTATGATTTATCAGATTGCATAACACCCGCAGTAAACGAACGCATTGGCGGTACGGCGGAGAATTGTAAATGTAGCTGTGGTGGTAATCGGTGCGGTGGCGGCTGTTCTCCAACCAGCGTGAACTCTGTTGGGCAGTCCCAGTGTCGGTTTAATTGCGATAACGATTGTATTTGCAAATGCGAAGGCAAACTCGAAGCTCACATTGAAAGATGCGATTTTAGATGCATTTGCACCCTCGACGCCAGTGGCAATCCTCTTTGCGAATGCTCAATGGAAACTTGTGATGTTCTCGCCGTTATATCCCCTAATATTGCAAACCTAGCCGGTGGAAGCGGCAGCACGGGCGGGGGGCATTAGGCCCGCTTGCGGGAGAGGGCGGAAAGACCCTAGAATTTTTTCGATACACTCACATTTATGAGTCTCCACCCTCTCCCTAGCCTGGCGAGGAGTTGTTGAGCTAAGACGGCCCGCAGTTATGTAACAACGCCCTTTATTCGTCAGGGCGAGCGTAGCGTGGCCATTGCTTATGTTTCTTTCGTCGATGAACCAGCCAAACACGTGGCCTGGCAACTATAAATAAAAGAATAATCCGCATGCCAGCCCCAAAGCTAAGAAGGAGGCTCCTTATGGCGCAAAATGCCACGACCCATGTACCGGACGGGGCGAAGGTGCTGACTCATGCGCAGGTTCTCATTGTTATGAGTGGCCTCATGCTTGGCATGTTGCTTGCAGCTCTCGACCAGACCATTGTTTCAACTGCGCTTCCTACCATCGTGGGCCAGCTTGGTGGGCTTAATCATTTGTCCTGGGTCGTAACGGCGTATTTGCTGACGAGCACCGTATCTCTTCCTCTTTATGGCAAGATGGGTGATCTTTATGGCCGAAAAGCCATTTTTCAATTTGCCATCATAAGCTTCGTTGTCGGCTCTCTCTTGTGCGGTTTGGCCCACACCATGGGGCAGCTCATCGGTTTTCGCGCAATCCAGGGTCTCGGTGGTGGGGGGCTCATCGTGGTGGCACAAGCCATCATCGGCGACATCGTGCCGCCTCGAAAGCGTGGGCGTTATCAGGGCTATATCGGCGGCGTCTTTGCTTTAGCGAGCATAAGCGGCCCTCTTTTAGGAGGCTTCTTTATCGATCACGCTTCCTGGCGCTGGATTTTCTACATCAATCTCCCGCTTGGTATTCTTGCTTTTATTGTCACCAGTTCAGTCTTAAAGCTTCCTTTTCACCGCGTCCAGCATCGTATTGATTATCTTGGTTCGCTCCTTTTAATAGCCTTGGTAAGTTGCATTCTGCTTGTCACGGTTTGGGGAGGTTCCCAATATGCTTGGACCTCGCCGGAAATTCTCGGAATGATCGTGGCTGCTGCAGTTTTATTTGCAGCTTTTCTGAAACAGGAGCAACGAGCAAAAGAACCAATCGTTCCTTTGCGTCTTTTTCGTAACGATATTTTTCGCGTATCGAGCCTGGCGAGTTTTATCTTTGGAATGGCTATGTTTGGCGTAATAATCTTTCTGCCCTTATACATGCAGATTGTTAAAGGTGCCTCAGCCACGAGCTCCGGCCTATTATTGATGCCGCTGATGTTCGGCATGGTTTCAGCGAGCATCACTTCGGGCCAGCTCATTTCGCGAACTGGGCGCTATCGAATATTTCCCCTGCTCGGGGCATGTCTTCTTGCTTTCGGATTATTTCTGCTCTCACGTATCGACGAGGAAAGCTCGATGATTGCTGTCTCATTGTTCATGTTATTGGCAGGGCTTGGCATGGGTTTTGCTATGCAGGTTTTGGTGACTTCCGCTCAAAATGCAGTGGCCCACCGCGATTTAGGCGTCGCCACTTCCGCTACCAATTTTTTCCGGTCATTGGGCGCATCCTTGGGGACGGCATTGTTTGGCTCCGTCTTAAATAGCCAGCTGGATTATCATTTGCCCCGCTTTGTCGACCAAGAACGTTTAAGTGGCCTCGCTAAAAACGGCGGCAATATTCTCTCCCGCAGCCCTGAGCAAATGCGCCTCCTGCCGCCTGACATTCACGAGGGGCTTATCCAGGCCTTCGTTCATTCCCTCGATACGGTTTTCCTGGTGGCAGTCCCCATCGCTCTATTGGCTTTGATTGTCGTCTGTTTTTTGCGCGAGATTCCCTTGCGTGAACACGTGGGAGATCACGTTGAACCGCCGCTATAATTTAAGCTTTAGGAGCCCCAACTTGAATTTCTCTCCCAGATGGCTTTTAACCGCCGTCGTGCTCCTTAGTATGGCGTGCACCAAAAAAATCCCCTTGGCTGGGGAGAGCCCTCCCACTATTGCCTTAGCCAAGCAATTTATTGGTCGTGTCGAGGGCGATTTACGCAAGCTCTGGCCAGCGCGTGAGCAGGCATCCTGGGTAAATCAAAACTTTATTACTGACGATACCGAGGCTATTGCCGCACGAGCTGAAGAAGCGACGGCAGAATATATCACCCGCGCGATCCACGATGCGAAGCCTTTTTATAACCTGGCGCTTCCCCCTGAGCTCTCTCGGCAACTTCAGCTTCTTCGGACCTCGCAACTAATTCCCGCTCCCGCCAACGCCGAAGACAGGCACGAATTAGCCGCGCTGCAGAGTTCGATGACAAGCATTTATGGCAAGGGAAAATATTGTTCAAAGCAAAAAAAATGCCAAAATATCGACGAACTTTCTCAAATACTTCGCAACAGCCGTAACTATGACGAGTTAGTTGAGGCATGGAGCGGCTGGCACAGCATTGCGCCTCCACTACGTGAAAAATATGCCCGCTATGTTGAACTGGCCAATAGGGGAGCAAAAGAAATTGGATTTGCCGACGTGGGCTCTCTTTGGCGCTCAACTTATGATCTTAAACCTGAAGAATTTGAAGCCGATATCGAGAGATTGTGGACCGAAGTAAAACCCATTTACCAACTACTTCATTGCTATGTTCGTTCTCGTCTTCAAAGCCATTATACAAAGGCCAAAATTGCCGACGGCGCCCCCATTCCAGCCCATTTACTCGGCAATATGTGGGCACAAGATTGGCAAAATATTTATGACCTCATCGAACCTTATAAAGGCGAGCCAGGCCTCGACATTAATAAAAGTCTGAAAGCAAAAAAATACGATGAAATCCAGCTGGTCCAGCTGGGAGAGCGTTTTTTTAGCTCGCTGGGCTTCGATGCCTTGCCCAAAAGTTTTTGGCAAAACTCACTCTTTAAGCGGCCACGAGATCGAGAAGTTTTATGTCATGCCAGCGCTTTTGATGTGAATTGGAACAATGATCTGCGCATTAAGATATGCATTGAGCCTAACGAAGAAAACCTGATGATTATTCATCATGAGCTTGGGCATCTTTATTATTTTCATCAATATTATAAATTACCGATGCTCTTTCAAAATAGCGCCAACGATGGTTTTCATGAAGGAATTGGTGATGCAATAGCGCTTTCTTTGACTCCTCAATATTATAAAAATATTGGCCTGCTCGACTCGGTTTCTAACAATAAAAAAACAGAAATTAATCAACAAATGAAAATGGCGCTAGATAAAATAGCCTTTTTACCCTTTGGTCTGCTCATTGACAAATGGCGCTGGGATGTCTTTTCCGGCAAAATTACCAAGCAAAATTATAATCAGGCGTGGTGGAATTTGCGTACCAAATATCAAGGGCTAAGTGCCCCGACGCTTCGAAGCGAAAAGGATTTTGATCCTGGGGCCAAATTCCATGTGCCGGGCAGTACGCCCTATATGCGCTATTTTTTGGCCCGCATTTACCAATTTCAATTTCACCGCGCCTTATGTAAAAGCGCCGGTTACACGGGGCCGCTTCATAGTTGTTCGATTTATGGCAACAAGGCCGCGGGGGAAAAATTGCGTGCAATGCTTGCCTTAGGCGCAAGTCGCCCCTGGCCTGAAGCGCTTCGAGAGCTGAGCGGGGAAACAACTGCGGATGCCTCCGCCTTGCTTGAGTATTTTGCGCCTCTTGAGGCGTGGCTGAAGGAGAATACGAGTGGGTTGAGGTGTGGTTGGTAATATTTTCATATTGCCATATGGCTCCATGAGTACCACGCTCCCTCGCCCGCTTGCGGGAGAGGGCTAGGGAGAGGGTGGAGAAACAATACGCAGAAAATTGTATTCAACAAAATACGTAGGTTCGTGTCTCTCCACCCTCTCCCTAGCCTCTCCCGCAAGCGCGCGAGGAGTTGTTGTGCTTATTCGGCTGAATCTATGCTAATAGCGTCGTTGTTCCGGGAAAATGCCTGTGCTCAATTCGCCCCACGCGTGATAATAAGAAAAACTTCCTCCAACCGATAGCACTGATATTTCTCAATAAGCTCCAATGGCGTGCCGATCTCAACCACGCTGCCATAACTCATAATCACGACGTAATCGCATAATCGCTCCACCTCAAACATATTGTGTGACGACAATAATATCGTCGCTTGATATTCTTTGCGATAAGCGAGCAAACGCTCTCGTACCCATTCGGCTCGGTCGGGATCCAAGGAGGCGGTGGGCTCGTCAAGGAGCAAAAGCTCAGGTTTGTTGAGGAGTGCTTTGGCCAAAGACACGCGGGTTTTTTGGCCCGCTGACAGGCTCCCGGTTTGGCGCTTGAGCAGATCGCCGAGGCCGAATTCTTCGACGAGGTGAGCGATGCGGGATTTGAGATCCGAAACATTGTAGAGACGGCCAAAAACCTTAAGATTTTCCTGCACCGTGAGCTGCGCCGGCATTGCCACATAGGGGCTTTGAAAATTCATTCGCTTCATGACTTTTTGACGGGCATGGGCCATGTCATGGCCAAAAATACGCACTGACCCTGAGGTGGGAATCACGAGCCCCATGATCATGGCAATAGTGGTAGTTTTGCCAGCGCCATTACCGCCGAGCAGACCAATGGTAAATCCCTTTGACACCATGAAGCTGACATTATTGACGGCGTGAAAGGTCCCATATTTCTTTGTGAGTTTTTCTAAGGAAATAGCGGGGACAAGCTCCGCTTTGGGCTCGACGGATGCTTGAGGATTGAGGAATGGGGCATGATGTTCAAATGAAAAGGAGTTATTCCAGACCGCCTCGTCTGCCGGGGGGGCGGAATTTTCAGGCTTTTCATGAACAGATTTTCTTATGAAGTTCATAGTATCCTCGTTCGGTATTGGCTTCACCGCTATTCACCCATCGAGAGCAAAGAACCTTTGTGACGAGCGCTTTGCACCAGGCCCAAAAATATCCCGAACCCGCAAGTCAAATACACTAGGTTTAATAAGAAACACTGAAGCATGAGATCCCCGCGAAAAACTCCGTCGATTAATGCGGCTCTCATGCCTTCAAATACATAAGTTGGAGCAAGCCCCCAGGCCACCGTCTGTAACCACGAGGGCAAAATGGACACTGGATAATAAACGCATGATACCGGCAGCAAAAGCATCATAACCGACCAAGCAAAGTTTTGTGCGCCGACCCCGTTTCTTAGAATCAGGCCACAGACCACCAGTCCTACCGCCCAGCTGGTAAGAACCAAATTGGCAAAGAAGGCTACCAGAGCAAAGCCGAGGTGATAAATATTAAAATCGAAAAGCACCAAGGCCAACAAGGTGACGGGCGCCATGCCTAAGACGAGGCGGACCAAGCTCATCAACATCAAGGAAGTTGCAAACTCTGCGGGCCGAAGCGGGCTCATCATGAGATTTGCGATATTGCGCGACCAGACTTCTTCGAGAAAGGAAAAAGTAAAACCCAATTGCCCACGAAAGAGCACATCCCACAACATGACCGCCGCGAGAAGGCTTCCAGCCACCTTCGCATGGCTGTATTCGCCGGAAGAAAAATAATAATTGAGCAATCCCCAAACGATCATGTTCATGGTGGGCCAGTAAACCAGCTCAATCAGCCTGGACCACGACCCACGAAGCAGATACCAATATCGCAGCGTCATTGCGCCCACGCGACCAAGCGAGTCTTTCATTGAATAATCCTTTAGCGAAAAGTTATGCTGAACCAAGTCTAGGAAATAGGCACTTCGCAGCGGATTGGCCGTATTTTACCGCTTTGTATCGGAAAGGCAGAAACGACATTGGCATTAACTTTCACGGGATGCTCAAGGCACATTGCCAAGAGATCTTCTAAGTGAAAGACCGAATCTTCTAAGCGTGATAGTGAGGCGCTGGGCCCGAGGATAAACTTGGCTTCAACCAAATTGGTTTCTTTTTGCACCAGCTCAAATTGTTCCAAATGCAGATCCCGATCAAACATCCAGCGATAAGTCACGTCGAGAAGACTGCCGGCGGGCACTTTTCGTCCATGGTGGTTGATAAAAGCGTCATTGATGCGTCCATCGATACTGGCCACCTGTGACCAATTAATGCCACAGGAAGTTGGCTTCGCGGGCTGGGTTAGAAAATCGCCCTGAACATATCTAATAAATGGCATGGCTCGGTTAAGCAAATTAGTGATGACCGCGAGGCCTGATTCACCGGGAGCTTGTGGTTCTAGACTGTCGGGATGAAGCACGTCGAGATGCACAGAATCCTCGCATACATGATAATGCCCACATGGCATTTCAAGCGCGATACGGGTGGCTTCCTCTGAAGAATATTCATCGAGCACGGGACAGCCAAGCTGCTTCGACCACATTTTTCGCGAATGAATGGAAGAATATTCGGAATGGGTGACGGCGAGATAAAGAGTGGAGGAAAAATCTTTCACATAAGGCATCAAGGCTTCAAGATTCGAGGGATAGCAGGAAAGAATTTGAGGTGCGAGCTCGCGCAAATGTTCAGCGACGAGGGCAGGGGGGATAATATTCGAGATGAAAGCGGTTGGATAATTTCCTGCCACGGAGTCATACCACCAAGGCACCGTGTACAAGTGGGCCAATAAGTGCTCAGGCTGATATTTCATAGCACTTTGCATAGCCATCTGCCGGACGCCCTGAATAGTGTCCTCTAAAATAGCGTCGTCATCCACGCGGATCAATAATGTCTGGCCCGATGAGCCTGAGGAGCGAGTGGGATAAAGAAGATCTCGGGAAAAGTATGGGTTTAAACAAGCATCAGGAAAAGCAGCTATCAGCTCGGGTTTGGTGATGACGGGAATTTTTTGGATATCTTCATAGCTCTTTAAGTGGGAAGGGTTAAAGCCTGCCGCTAAATATTTTTCTCGGTAAACCGGTATATCATTAAAGGCCAATTCAACGAGAGCAAGTATGCTTTGAAACTGCTGAAGTTTTATTTGTTCCGGCGCTAAAGATGGATGCTCCATGCAAGTTTTTAAATAGACCTGTCCCGCAGTCTTGAAATAATCGGAAGCCTGATTACTGGAGGTGGCAAAGTTAGGACGCGTTCGCTCAGATTCCCAAAATTTGAGATTAGAACGAAGCGGCATTGGGGGGGGGGCGGCAGAGGAATTCAGTGAGGCTTGCATGTATACTCTCCAGCTACTTGCGAAGTTTCCTCTTCCTTGGGGAGACTTGGTCGGCACTCTATTCATAATAAACCAAAGACATTATTCGATTCGCCACAGATTTTTTTCCTTCACGCGACAAAAAATCATCGCCCTCACTACCATGAGGAGGAGCCTGCTTAATGTGAGGGATGTCTAATGGGTACTCTTAATCTAGAACTAATATTGGATTCAATAAATAGTGTCACTCTTTCTTTAATAGCTTTAGCTATAATTCATGGTCTTTTCGCCATGGCGTTTAAACAACGTGAGAAGACGGAAACTTTGTGCAATATTGGCATTTATTTTGGTTATTTTTTTGTGAAGCACTTTTTGACGGTAGGCCTTAGCTTTGGCAGTTTAAGTCTGGCTTATAAGTATCGATTATTTGAAATTCCCGCTACTATTTTCAACTTTTTAATATGTATTATTGTTGCGGATTTTTTGTATTATTGGAAGCATCGCTTGGAACACCGATCAAGAATATTGTGGGCAGCTCATAGTGTTCACCATAGTTCGACTGAATTTAATCTTTCAACCTCATTGCGGTTGCCGTGGCTAACGCCTTTTTATGCGTGGATTGTTTATCTCCCGGTGGCGGCCTTAGGTTTTCCGCCCTTGATGGTTTTAAGTGCTGTTACCATTGTGCTTGGCTATCAGTTTTTAATTCATACGCAGCTGATAGGCAGACTTGGTTTGCTTGATCATATTCTTAACACCCCTTCCAACCATCGAGTCCATCACGGCAGCAACAAAGAATATCTCGACCGAAACTATGGCGGTATCTTCATATTTTGGGATAAACTTTTTGGAAGCTTTGCCCTTGAGGATAGTCCGGTGGTTTATGGTCTTACCAAACCCATCAATACCGCCAATCCGGTGCGCGTAAATACTATCGAAGTGGAACATATGATCCATGACATAGGCCAAAGCAAAAAGCCCAGGGAAGCGTTGAAAATAATATTTAATCCGCCTAGTTAAGTTAGAGTCGTTTGTTGTCATTGGATTTAAAATATATATCAACCTATCGAAAGTTTAGCGAGTGGCAAAAAATGAAAGTCCCCAGAAAATTCTTGGAAAAAACCAAGAGTACCCTAGATTTTTGTCGAGAAGTTTTCTCTTATTTTATGACTATCAATGGGACGGTGAAAGCCGCAGCGCTGGCCTATGCAACCTTGATTTCAATTGTTCCTTTGGTCGTGCTCAGCTTTGGTTTGCTTCTGGTATTTCCCTCTTTCTCCTCGTATTTAAAACTTTTTCATCAATTTGTGTTTCGCCACTTCATCCCCTCATCCGCTCAAGTCATACAAAATTATGCGGAACTTTTTGCCACCAACGCTAAAAATCTCTCCGCCGGTGGCTTGGCATTTTTTCTTATGACCGCGGTGCTGCTTATCTTCATGATTGAAACCGTCTTTAATGTTATTTGGAAGGTGAGGACGCGACGAAAAGGCCTGCCTGCCTTTCTCATGTATTGGGCAATTTTGACGCTGCTGCCCCTGGTTGGTGGCTCTGCTTTTGCTCTCAGCGTTTATATTTACTCATTTTCTTTTCTCTCAGTTATTATGCAATTTGTATCAATTTTTATTCCTCTCATTCTTGATTGGATATGTTATTTATTTCTCTATAAAACAGTGCCTAATTGTAAGGTGAGTTTTCGTCATGCAGCGATTGGAGCCACTATTGCCGCCATTTTGCTGGAAATAATGAAATTTGGATTCCGCATGTATGTCACTTTCTTTTCATCGGATTCCGTCGTTTATGGAGTTTTAGGCGCCATACCTGTATTCTTATTGTGGCTTTATCTTTTGTGGTTGCTTACTTTGATCGGGGCCATCGTTACCTATAAAATAGGTGCACGAAGTCACCAAGCTAAAGTCCTAGAAAAAATATAAAAAAAGGAGCTTATGAAAGCTCCTATTTAGACGTTAACGAAAAAATGGCCGCAGGTGCCTAATAAAATCTCACTACTTTAGTAACCATTAATATGATGAGAACGATAACCAGCAAACCAACGATACCAGACGGGCCATAGCCCCAGCCTTTGCTATATCCCCAGCTTGGGATAGCTCCTAAGAGGAGGAGCACTAAGATGATCAATAAAATTAAGCCCATATTTTCTCCATGAGTTTTAATCTTTATTATATAAAAGATGTTTTTTAATAGCTATTTTTATGTTCTGTTTGGTGTGGCTATAGGCAATGGCCAAGGCGCTTAATTCCCTGTTCGTCAGGCGAGCGAAGAGCGGCCATCCACAACGAAGTGCCAAATAGTGGGCCGGCACGGAGGCCAGCCCCTACAGGCTAGTCGATTTTTTATCTACTACCAATTTGTAGGGGCCGGCCTCCGTGCCGGCCCGCTATTTGGCACTGTCCCGCTCTTTTCACCCTGAGGAACGGAGCTCGTGACTTTTCTCGCTAGGACATTGCTCGTTTTTTAGCCCACAATCCTCGCTGGCCGCAGCTGATTCAGCTCATCGCCAAGGTTCAGCGTGGCAAGGCAGGATTTTGCGGTTTGGTGGCAATCCATATCACCTTCTTCTAGAGCCTTGGAGCAATCCTGTTTTATTTGCGCTAAATATTCCTCGGGAACTCGGCCGGAAGCGAGGGCTAATACATAAAAATAAAGTGCCCTTGTGCGTCTCATTTCCATATCGCGCATAGCATCCATTTGCTCTCGTAAATGGACCATAATTTGTTCTTTTTGCTGAGGATTAGTGGTTAAATGGAGCAGTTTTTGACCGTGGGGAATCAAAAACCGGCTCAAATATTTTAGACGACCGGTCATTTCGCCTAAAACTCTTGAATCGCCCAGGTCTTTCGGGACAAAGGTCGCGACATAGCGGTTGCTTGCGGCCTTCATCACCACATCCATTAGAGCGCTGGAGGCGAGGACGGATAGACCAAAAAAAGTCACACCGGTTTCGGCCATTTCCACCATGTCCCCAACCACCGGAACAAACTTTGGTGCTTCGAGTTGCACTGCTCTAATGGCAGAACGACCCACCACTTTTTTATCATCGATGCCCAGGAGTTTCGAAGTTTTTGCCTCCATGCCCACCGTAATGCCAGAACGGCCATGGTCTGCAGCAATTTTTGAAATGCCGAAAGTGAGGGGCGCGAAAACATAACCAAGAGCAGTTAATAGGCCATTCAGTGAGATTTCACTGAGCCGCATACCGATAGCGGTAGCCTTACGCACACCATAGTTTGGCAACATTTCATTGATATTTTTGCCGAATATTTGATCGGATAAGCTAAAAACACCCCCTCGCATGGTCAATTTGTCGCGAATAAAATGGCCAGCTTCTTTAGCGCCCAAGCTTGCTTCAGAAAGGAGATGGGGCAAACCTGGACCATCCTCCTCAGTTTTTAAGTAGCGCTCAACTTTTTCCTCGACGGCTTCAACTAATTCTTTGTTAAAATGCTCGGTATTTTTCCTATGCCACTCGGTGAGGTCATTTTGCGGGCAGGAATACCATTTGACTTTTTGGTAGGGGCTCGGGGTGATGAGAATCTCATCTATATCCCTAAAATTATTAGGTTTAACCTCGAGAAAATCCGCGGAAAAATTGTTTGATAATTGCATCCATTGCCCTAAATCCGGATTCTTAGGCCTATTCATCGGAGCCAAGGTTAAGGCGGTGGTGTGACTACGTTCAAGCAAAGAGTCTGGGCGGGTTTTCGCCTCGAAGCTATCGCTCATCGCTGGCGGCGTGATTTCCCTTAATTCCAAATCTTTAGTTTTCTTGGTGGCAGTATTATGTTCTTTGGTAAGCAAGCTCACCGGTGTATCAACGACTTTCATTTGGCCCCCGCCTTATCTGCTATTAGCATTAGATCATTGCGGTGGGGGCACAAATTTGGCGAGGCTTTTTGCCGCGCCAAGATTTTTTAGCTTAGTTGATTTTGGGGCGCGCTAAGCGGGTAAGAAAGAGCGAAAGCAGAAGGACTACTACAAACCAGGTCCAGCGTACCAAGTGGGCAATGCCAAGTTGCTCATTACTTTCATTAATGAGAGCGCCGACAAGGGTGACGAAGAGAAAGGCAAGCCCCACATATTTGGCCATGAAATAAAACCAACTAGGTTTTTTTCGAAGATTTATGAAGGTTGCATCACTCGCTAAGCTTTGATCAATAAACATGAAAGCGATGACCTGGGCGATGGCACCAATCAAGAGGGAATAGCCCATGACCATGGGCTCAATAGCACCTAGAATCGCCACACCGTTGCCCATGCAGAAGAAGGTCGACAAAGCCCACATTAGGGCAACGCTGATGGAAACTGCCATTTTTCGGCTTAAGTTGAACTCAACTTCAAAATTACCCGCCACTGATTCAACGATGGAAAAGACGCCCGTGATTCCGGCAATGAAAACGCAAAAGAAAAAGATTGCACCGATAATAGGGCTTAGCCAGGCAGGAAAAGTATGAAGAATTTGAGGGAAAATAATGAAACCGATTTCAAAAGTTGAGCTCGACTGAACGATGTCATGAAAAGGAGTTCCAGTAACTTTGCTCATGAAACCAATGCAACCAAAAATCGCAAAACCTGAAATAACCGAAATGACCGTATCGCCAATAGCGACGTAAATCATTGCTCGGCGCATGTTGGTTTCACTTTTGGTATGGCGCGCATAGCCCACCACGATACCAAGACCCAAAGAAAAGCTAAAAAACACCTGACCAAAAGCATCGCGCCACAAGCGTAGGTCTGAAAGCTTCGAGAAATCAGGCTTGAGGTAATAGCCAAAACCATCGATGGCGCCGGGCAAAAACAGGGTTGCGATAGTAAAGACACTTACCAAAACAAACAATAAAGGCATGAAAAATGCGCAGACTTTTTCAACACCCGCGCCGATATTTTTCGAGGTGACGAACCATGCGAACACCGCTACCACAATAGTGGCGAGAAAAATCGGCCAACTGATGCCATTAGCGATTAAAATCGAGCCGGAATCGCGCAAGAAATCTTGTTGAAAAAAAGTAGCGCTATCCGCAGGGATGGCATCGGTGGCGGCAAAATAGGTATAAGCCACTGACCAGCCCGTGAGCACCGAATAAAAAGATCCGATGGTCAAACAAGAAAGGGCAGCAATCCAGCCAAAAACTTTCCATTTGGACGAAATGGCATGGCCATAAGCGCCCGTGATGGGGAGACCAAAATTTTTGCCGATGGCACCTTCCAAGAAAAGCATGGGAATGCCGATAACGAGCATGGCCACGGCATAGGGGATCAGGAAAGCGCCGCCGCCGTTTTTATAACATTTTGCACTAAATGCCAAAATATTGGCAAAACCTACTGCCGAACCGATCATGGCAAAGATGAAACCTGATTCTTTAACCCAGGTCATTTTTTTCTGATTCACAAATTATCCTTCGAATGAAAAAAAGAATAGCAGCTTAAAAAGCTACAAAATAACATCAATATTGTAGGTGGTAATTTGGCGCCCTAGCGGGCTAAGAGTGCGCGCACTCTTTCGCTGAAGAGTGGGATGCTGAGAGATTTTTTTTCTTGATGCTGCAACATTCTGCGGAGCTCTAAATTTTGAAGTACTGAAAGGAAAATCTAGCAAGGGATTTTGGACTGTCAAGAGCCCATATATTTTATATCCAAGCTCCTAATTCCGCCATTAAGAAGCGCTATGAAAGTCCGCGATGAAAAGATGGGACAGCTGAGATAAATAAGCCCGAACAACGAATGAAGGGGTGGCTCCCCAATCATGATTGGGGAGGAGGTCTTGTGGCTGACCTATCGCATGGGCTTGGTA
The DNA here is from genome assembly GCA_964368985.1 of uncultured Myxococcales bacterium. Lineage (GTDB taxonomy): Bacteria > Myxococcota > UBA727 > UBA727 > JABDBI01. Next base: position 20,532 of record CAYJDW010000032.1, read on the forward strand.
GCGATAATCATCCCGCAATCCAAACCTTGATTATAGGTCCCGTCAGGGTTCATGGCTCCATACTCAGCAAGCTTGCCAAGAACGTCTCGTTCAAAATCATCTCTGAATTCCACAGGAATTGCTTGGCCTAATGGAAGCGCATAAATACTGGCCATGCGCCTTTGTCCATCTAGGACTAGTGTGCCAGAATGGTGGATCGATGCTTTTCCTTCCAAACCAGATTCGTCAAGTGCTTTTTGATAGAGCTCAATGGGAATCCTGTTGGCAAGTACCTTCTTCCCCTGGTAGAATGGCGCCCATTGCGGCATCTCAGTAATTTCCCGCGCACATTTAAGCGTAGGAATTGGATGTGCTTCTGTATGATCGATATTGAATACAGCAAGCAATTTCCCACCTGGCTTTAAGCTTCGCTCGACACCAGCGAAGAATTTTTGGAGGTCTTTTTGTTGTTCTTTGAGTTTGCCTGTTTCATCTTTATCTTCGTCAAACCAATGCAGGCAATGGACTGAGAGTACAAGGTCAACATTTTCGAGGTAGTCCAGTTCGCGCGCATCTTTATTTTCAATAAAAAGATTTGCTATTGGAGCCCCGATTTGTTTTTCCTTAGATTTTTCTATCATGTTGCTATCATTGTCGATCGCTAAAATTCTTGCGTTGGGAAAGCTCTGAGCCATATGAGCAGCCAGCCTACAGGTTCCGCATCCCACATCAAGAATTGTCATCTCAGCCTCGGTGTCCATCTCAACTTGCTGAAGAAGCAGCTTACCGTGTTGGAATTGTCCATCAGATGCCTTGTCGTATTGGGCTGAGTCCCAACCTGGGGAAACTTGTTTGGTTTCCATAGAAAAGAGTGATGTTGCTATAATTGAGCTGAGCGAAAATGCGAATAAAAGATGAGCCGCCATTGGTGATCCTTTTGCCTGAAGCACTAGCTTTTAAGGGTGAGCGATAAAGCATTAGAGCGGGATGGTCAAAAGATAATTCTTGCGAGTGATTAAATTTTTGGAAGTTGGATTCCCGCCGGTCAGCGGAAGTTGCTGGTATATAAGAGGGGTCTTTTCTTAAAGAAAAATGAAGTATAAATTGTTATGAATAATTTAGTGATACATCGTGTGAATTTATAGGTAAGATAATAACTTATGAAATATATTGAATTAATATTCTCAATGCTGCTATTTAGTGCTCTGCTTTCCACGCTAGGCATGGTGGGTTGTAATCCATCTTCCCCAGATTCTACTGTGTCGCCGCCTCCACCACCACCTCCACCTCCACCACCACCAACACCTCCACCACCTCCACCACCTCCACCACCTCCACCACCACCACCACCACCACCACCTCCGGTGTCGCCCGTCGATCAGTCGCTGAGCTTTCAAAACTCGAGCGACCCGGTTCATGACACGGATAACCCGCACATCATTGTTAAGGTTAGCTATTCGCGAGATGTGCCTGCGATAGCGCCCACTGCTCCCAATAGAGTTTCAACCGAGTTTGGCAGTCATGCCATCAACTGGCTTAGAATCGATAACAGGAGTTTTGAGGGAACAATAGATTTAAGCCATAAAGCGCAGGATCAGACCTTTAGTCTCATGATTCCAGCGAGCGGTACTATTCGTAATTCTAACCAGATTCAGATTCGTTACAAAACTAAGTATAAGCAATATTCTTTTGGCCTGGAATATGAGTTAAAGCGGCTCGGTGCTGGTAAAATTACCAAGAGGCGCAGCCCCATCGAAGCGAAGCTTGCCTTGGTTGAAAAGACATTATTGGCCAAAAGCATGGACGGTCCTAAAGGCTTACCCTTAATTAAGCTAGTCACAGATGATGTTGATACTAACGAAGCCTGCATTGAAGTGGTAAGCGGTGCGATGGCATTTGGATTTAATCCGGGTGACCAATATGAACAAAAGATTCTTTATTTTAAGAAATCTCTAAACCTCTTAATTAACAGTATCGAACACCTAAGGAATGAGGCAGGAGTTGGCGCGGCCACCATATTGCCTCTTTCCAGAGTAATTGATCACTACAATGGTCTCATAGCGGGCGAAGCTGATCCTAGAATGGGTGATTATCGGTTGAATTTGGAGGTCAACGCTGATGGGAGTCTCTTCTTCATAGAAGGGGCCTTTCAGAGGACTTTTGGTCGAACTCCCCAGGTTAATTGGGCTTTTCCAATAGCGAGAATCGGTGACCTAAAGCCAGGTGCTGCGGCGGACCTAACGAATCCTACGCATTTTTCTGACATGTTTGGGCAAACTCAACAGCATGATGCATACACTTTCAGACGAAACAACTTAATTCGCTTTCAGGGAGCCAGTGAACGGGTCGTTCAGGAGCTTCAAGGAGGTCTTTTGGCCGATGCTACACTGCAAGAAAAGAACCAAATTCAGGGCGCATTTACGCTATTGCTTTGGGAAAGCCTTAATCAATCGTATAAGCAGTGTTCATACGATATACTAACTTTTGCATCTGCGCAGGACCCAGCAAATCTTCATACTAGCCCCGAAGACTTCAGAAATCATATGCTGGCTACTCATAATCCAGGTTGGATTAATGTCACGAATAATTTACTGGCACTGCCATTATGGTCTCATTATTCAACATTGCAGGTTATTAATTTAATCAATTCCTTGGATTATGGTGCTGGAAAAAACATATATGACAATCTTCCGAAATCTTGCTTGGAAGATATTGCAAATAAATCTGTTCCAGAGCGATTTAAACAATCTTTGAGGAATTGGTGGAGGGCAGGGGGGAAAGATCGGGTAAAAGTGAACGTTAGGAATGGTGATCCCGAGCCAGGCTTTATCCGCGGATTTGCGGACAATGCCCCTGCGGGCCCCGAAATAAACCTGATTACAAACGCCCTTACCATGACCACGATCTTTAACTACTGCGATAACTGGTTATTTGCCATGATTGCCGATGAAGCCTATGATCCAGCAGTGCACAAAGCGGCTGCAGATAGCGCCATGTGGTCATATTTTGGTGAGAAATTGGAGAGATTTGCTATCCCTTTCTTTAACTATAGAGAACCGGGAAATAATAGCTGCCAGATGGGGACCAGCCGTGATTCAGAAATCGGAATAGAAGACCTGGGAGAAAATAGCGCCGAGCCCAGCGTGGTTTTTGAAATGCGTAATAATCACCCCCTCGATCAATTCGATTATTCGGGCACTGACCAAAGCTGGAGTGATGTGCTTAGCAAATGGCGCACTCTTCTCAAAATACCCTCACACTAGTGCCTTCCTCCTAAGTCTGAATTGCCACGTCGACTAGCTCCCTCGGGCTAGGAATCTCCTGGCATTCATGCCAGACAGGATTTAAATATCGTCGTCCTTGTCTGCAGGGCAACATGAACATTAAAAACTTGTGAAGAGGTGGCCATCTTTAAGCACAACTATTTTATCGCCATATTTTTGATTTAGCCCATGGTCATGAGAGATCATCACGGCGGGAATGTGCCATGAGCTTACCAATTCTTTGATCAGCTTCATAAGTTGGTGGCTCATCTGCTCATCTAAAGCTGCTGTAGGCTCATCTAATAAAAGCAACGGAGCCTTATTCAGTGTCACCATAGCAAAGGCGAGGATCTGACGTTGACCGCCTGATAATCGGCCCATAGGAAGATGAAGATTTTCAGTGGTAAGGCCCAAAGTTTGCAAATGTTGCATCACCTGCAGTTTCGTCTCTGGTCTGACTGCCGCTTTTAGATTTGCTCGTCGAGATCTTAGCAAGAATAAAATTAAATTCTCCATAACGCTGAGGCTCGGGCTACTCGAGCTTTTTGGGTCTTGATGAAGAATAGCGACGTTCTCGAAACTATTTAGGGGGCTTTCGTTTAATAAAATTTGGCCTTCATCCTTGGGGAGTGCGCCGGACAAAATATTGAACAAAGTAGATTTTCCCGCACCGTTTTGTCCTTCCAAAATCGTCAATAAACCAGGTTTGGCCTCAAGATTCAGATTGGCAAATACCATTTGCTCGCCGAAAGATTTCTTTAAATCGATTATTTTAAGCATAAGATTCTCCGATTTTTGGTGGCCAAACTGAGCGTCACTAATAAAACGATGATGCCCGCCTTAATGAAGTTATTCCAAACGGGTGCAATGCCCACGCTCATGGTGATGGCAAATATGCCTTGATACATGATGGAGGCGAGGATAATCATGAAGGAAAGTTTGCGATGAAAAAGCTCCGCCATCATGAGGCTTGCAAGGCCTGCTACCAAGGTACCAACGGTGCCAGTGATGGAGAAAAAGCCTGACCATTGAACGAAAAGGGAGCCAGCCAAAGCGGTTAAGCCATTGGCCAAGGCAAAGCCGAGCGTCTGGTATTTGCTTGTCGATTTGCCAAAATGCGCCAAAAGTGCCGGATTATCCCCGGATGCTCGCAAAATGAGACCGATTTCAGAACGCAAGAATAACAAAACAGCAATCAATAAAGTGCAAACCAAGACCACGAGTACCAAGCTCTCTTGAAGCTGCTCCGGCAGACCTGGGATGAGCGCGAAAATAGTATGCTCGCTGGCAATATTTTTTGTCGCGGTGGCCAGTGCTAAACTCAGCGAAAAACAAGCCGTGGTGCTCACTAAGCCTGCCATGAGGTGATTCATCTTAAGGCCGCTATGTAAGTATCCAGTGATACTCCCTACGCTTATCCCCGCCAAAGTCGCGGCCAACATGCTTAAGGGCGAGGAAAAATTTTGCTCAAGCAAGAGGGCAGTGAGCGCCCCGCCTAAACCGAAACTTCCTTCGACACTCAAGTCATCTTTTTTAATGACACGAGAGGTGAGAAAAACCGCCACAGCGACGAGGGAAAAGATCAATCCCTGATTGATTACGCTGATTAATATCCCCATGGCTTAAACCTCTCCCTGAATTGTCAGCTTGATGCCTTTTTCCTTAATCACGGCCTGGTTGAGGTAGAGCTCAACTTGCGCCGGATTAATGAAGCCGATCTCGCGAGGAGCTCGTTTTTCTACGAGAATTTTAATCATGATAGTGCCTGCCTCCTCGCCACTCTGACGATAATTCACCCCGAACGCGATAGTAGCGCCCTGATGCAGAGGCGATTCGTTGCTAGTAATAATAGGGCAGGGGGAATTTTTGGTGGCTTTAATAACCGCCGGCATAGCGGCCACCAGCTGATTGTCGAGGGGAATGAGCACGGCATCACTCTTTTGGCAGGCGAGCATGCTTGAACTCATGATTTGCTGAGCTTCTTGCACGCCCACGAGCATGACTTTTATGCCTTTGGCCTCGGCCTGAGGGGCTAGTTTTTTGACCATCGCGGCAGAGTTTGCCTCATGGGGGGAGTACAAAAGAGAAATACTTTTAAGCTCGGGCAAAAGTTCAAGAATCGCTTTGATTTGATATTGCGCATCAATGCTATCGGTCATGCCGCAAACATTGGCCGCCTGATTCTTAGATGTGATGACACTGGCATCGGAAACAGCCGCAATCACAATCGGTTTATTTAGCTCCGCCTTGGCAAGAGTTTGAGCCGCCAAGGTGCCGATAGCAAGCACTCCCATAACACGCTTGCTGTTAGCTATTTCCGCCGCAATCAGATTGGCCTGCTGCATATTGCCCTGGGCGTTGAAATCGACCACTTCAATATCCGGCAAGTCAGCTTTGATACGACTTATGAAGGCCTCGCGCACCGAATCTAGCGCAGGGTGATTCATGGTCATCACTACAGCGATCTGTTGAGAAGCAGCAGGCGCTAAATACCAGCGATAGATTCCTAAAGCGCCGATAATTCCTAAGGCCAAAACTATAACTATTTTTTTCATTTTTTTTCCTCTGCCCAGAGAGCGCCAAGGAAAAAAAATCCCCAGCGTCTCGCTGGGGCTATTTAATGATGAATACGGATGCCCCAGCTAGCTTAGAAAATAAAAGCTATAGGCAAACAAAGAGTTAGCTCTGAGAGCCGAACTTCTTTTGATGGTGTTTGCATTAACTTTAAGCACGGGGTTTCCTGTTCACGTATGGGGGCATGATAAGGGCCTAAACTGGGAAGTCAATATATTTTTTTGCGCTAGAATCGTCATTGCGAGCGTAGCGTGGCAATCCAAACGTAATGGCAATGAGCTGGATTGCCACGCTACGCTCGCAATGACG